>JASLDF010000023.1 GCA_030151635.1 Bacteroides sp.
ACTGGGTATATTTGTTTGATTATCAAATAATAAAACAGGATAGATGCCATAGTGTACTTTAAATTTAGTATCTTAAGCAATAACCAGTTAATTGTAGCCAATCGTGCTATATCTTCCAACATCAAAATTCTTCAAGAATGGAAGACTGACATTCACTATGTTTTACACACAAACCCTCGTAGTTTCATTGCGTAATGAAATTACCATTCGCATTTACAGTTTAATGTAGAATGTGTTTGTCATTTCAATACACGAATGGAACAAAGGGGAGTTCACGAATTTAATAAATTTTGAATATATGGCATTACAACAGAATCTTTCACAACGAAGTAGAGCAGAGTTAAGGAAAAAGCGCAGTACACGCTTAACCGAGCACCAACAAGCACTTTCTCTATTAGATGAAGTCAAGAAGAATACGGGCAAGGTCATTCATGTGGTCGTTACAGGTAGGACAACCATTGAACTACCAGCGCATTTGTCGCCCGATGAAATTAAAGAACGCGTTGAGACCTATAAAAGTCAGCGCAAAATGAATGTATAGTAATATTTTATTCTAAAATAGAAAAGGCAGATGATTTGTTTCATCTGCCTTCTTTTATGTATTACCCTAAGCTTTGAAGCCGGGTTAATTATTCTCTTCGGTCACTTCATTATTCACCTCTTCAACGGGCTCTTCCGTTTTATCTTCCTTGTTTCTACCCAAGGAGAAAGCAACGATCATTGCAACTACATAGAAAGAGTACGAATAGAAATCTAACATCTCTAAATGGACATCTAAAATTTCCGATAGGCTGTTTTCATTGAATATCACAGCATAAGTCGTATCCATATATTCTGCTAAATATTGAACCGTGATGACTAAATCGCCAATTACACAAGACAAACAAGCCAAAATAGCCGCCATAACACCTGCAGCAATAGAAGACTGCTTGTTATACTTGGCTACAATAAAGCCAACTAGTGCACCAATACCAATGGCCATGAAGTTGATTTGCCATTTGGTGATGTAGGTAATCAAAATCCACAAGAGTGCACCTACAACAGCAGCCACAAAGCCAGCTCCGAAGGCTTTTCCCATTGAGCCATCGGTTTGGACAAGATTACTTTGTCCATTCATTTGTTTTTGTTCTTCCATTTTCAAAGTTTAATGGAGTTGATGGTGTAGAGTAACCATCAATCTCGGTTAAATAAGTTTTTAAAAGGTTTAACACCTTAAATCCTTGTAAGTTAAATTCATACAAAAGTAAGTCTTTCTTCAATTCAACACTACATTTATAAAAGAAAAAAGCACAAACTCAGCAATTGGGCATGTGCTTTCTATCTCTATTTATTTTGGTGCGCAATGTTACTTCACCACAAACCACTTGTCGTTTTTCAATGGCTCATAGGCCTCAAGTTTAGCGATAAGTTTTGTAGCATCGGTATCAATTAAAATTAGATTTCGATACTCTTCTTTCAAAAAACCACGACTAATCATTCCTTCAATTAAATCCATAAAAGGCTCATAGAAACCATCTACATTAAGTAAACCAATCGGTTTCTTGTGTAAGGCAAGCTGTGCCCATGTCATCACTTCGAAAAGTTCCTCCATCGTTCCAAACCCTCCAGGAAGGGCAATAAACGCATCAGAAAGTTCAATCATTTTTGCCTTACGCTCGTGCATAGTTTCCACCTCGATGGTTTCGGTTACTCCTTCGTGTGCCAATTCTTTTTGCAGCAAGAAGGTAGGTATTACCCCAATAACCTCTCTGTTTTGAGCCAGTGTACCATCGGCAACCGAACCCATTAAACCCACTTTTGCACCACCGTAGACCAAATCTTTGCCCGCTTTGGCAATTTCTTCTCCCAAATGGAATGCAGCTTTGGCATACATCTCGTTGTTACCACTAGACGATGCACAATAGACTGCTATTCTCTTTATGTTGCTTTGCATATTTCTTAAATTTTAAACAAATGTAAATAGATAATCAGTTTTAATCAAACCGATGTCTTGTTTTTATACGTTGGACGGCATGAAATTCTAAACACATGGATCTGTTTGTGGTGTCTTTTCGTCCGTAAGGATGTAGTAATTCAGAGCGATTGCTATAATGAATAGGGCCATAAATTCGCCCATTTCAGTAACGAAATAATTGGTACCATTGATTAAGGAAAGAATGCCCACTGCAATGGGGATATAAATGGGTTTTAACGGCTTGTCGAATAAAGTTGCTAAGATGATGTTCATACCTATTAAGTTTAAATTCTGCTGATATAACACACAAAACCCCTTTTTTGATGGGTTTAGTGGGCATGTTTTAGAACAGAATAATTCTTATTTTTTGCGCTGCGTTTCTTAATTGTGAAATTATTTAACAATAGTCGTTGGTTTTACTAAGTAAATGTTATTTATCTGTTAATAAATCTTCAGTAATCTAATCTAATACAAGAAAAGATGCTTCGTCCCTTTCGAATATTAATCAAATTAGCCCTCATCATTTACCATCTTGTAGTAAATCTTATTTTTGTGTACGTGGTTTATTTTGCCATACTCGTGATGATTGAGCTGTTTTATCCGACCACCCTCAATACGATAAATCGTTACTTGCTGGCCTATATGCCTGTTATTATCGTTGGAACTTATTTTCTTTACCTCATTTCTCCACTACATTACAATTCAATCTGTAAGACATTTGGAATAACAGGCTTTAACGACATCACCTATAACCGCATTTTACGGCTAGTGAATGAGTTAGAATTTGATCGAGATATTACCTACTATCAATTTATTGATGATGATGTAAATGCAATTACATTTGGGAAAAACTCCATCGCCATTTCTAGTGGTGCAC
>JASLDF010000029.1 GCA_030151635.1 Bacteroides sp.
GAACAACAAATTGAGCGTCCACAATTAACAATACTTCCAAACCGTACTTTATTGGCACAACACGGTATCAGTCTACCTGAATTCTCGGAGTTTATTAACGTAAACTTATCTGGAGAGATTGTTTCACAAGTATATGAAAAAGGAAAGCAATTTGATTTGGTTGTAATTACCAGCTCCGACTTAAGGGATAGTAAATCTAAACTACAAGATTTATTTATTGATACAGCAAGTGGTAATAAAATTCCTCTAAGTGAAGTTGCAGAGCTAAAATCTACGATGGGACCAAACACCATTAGTAGAGAAAATGTAAAGCGTAAAATTGTCATTTCTGCCAATGTAGATGGTAAAGACCTTCGTGGTGCAGTTAACGAAATTCAAGAAGTTATTTCGAAAAATATAAATCTGCCAGAAGGATATCACGTTGAATATGGAGGACAATTTGAAAGTGAGCAAGCTGCTAGTAGAATATTAGCCATAACCTCTATTATTTCAATACTAATTATTTTCTTGTTACTCTATAATGAGTTTAAAAGCACAAAGGAATCATTAGCTATCCTTCTAAATCTCCCATTAGCATTAATTGGAGGTGTGTTTGCAATATTCTTTACCACACAAGAAGTTAGTATTCCTGCTATTATAGGTTTTATATCCTTGTTTGGAATTGCTACACGTAACGGTATGCTGTTGATAAGTCATTACAACCACTTACAAGAGAAAGATGGTCTAAGCCTAGATGAAAGTATCGTAAAAGGATCATTAGATCGGTTAAATCCTATTTTAATGACTGCACTCACTTCTGCTTTGGCATTAGTTCCATTAGCTATTAATGGGCATTTACCTGGTAACGAAATTCAAAGTCCAATGGCTAAAGTAATTCTAGGTGGATTATTAACATCAACGTTACTTAATGGGTTTATTATCCCAATCGTATACCAAGCTATTCATCGCAAAAAAGCATAATTATGAAGAAATATATAACCCTACTCTTTCTGATTGGTAGTACTACACTATCGGCAATTGGGCAAACCAATATTGAGTCTGTATTACAACAAGTAGAGAGTAATAACATACAACTCAAAGCCAACTCTCAATTATTAAAGGCTGACAAATGGGAAGCTAAATCGACTAATAATTTAGAAAACCCAAATGTGTCCTACAGTAAAGTTTGGGATTCTAAAGACCATAAAGAGACTGACATTGAGATGTCTGTTACTCAAGCTTTCGACTTTCCTTCAACCTACTTCTCAAGAAGAAAAGCCAATAATGCACGTCTGAAAGGAATGGAAGCTTACTATAATAGCCAACGACAATCTATCTTACTTGTTGCAAAAGAATTATGCTTAGATATCATTAAATTAAATCAAGAAAAGCAGATTCTACAAGAGCGAATGCAGTATGCTCAACAATTATTGAATGCTTACAACACTATGATTAGAAGTGGGAATGCAACCAAAATGGATTTCAATAAAATTAAATTGGATGTATTGAACCAAAGAACTGAATTCACCATGGTAAGTAACGAGTTAAAAAAGAAAGAAGCCGAACTAACAGTGTTGAATGGAAATATTGAAATCGAACTTACAACCTTAAATAATTATGGAGATAAAATGGTACTTCCTAATTATGGAGAGGTGATAAATGAAATTACTGAATTAAACCCTGACATTCAACAAGTGAAGTATGAATATAATTCTGCACTTAAACAAGTGGCTGTACATAAAGCGGGCTGGTTACCAGGTTTTGACTTGGGCTACAAAAGAACTTCAGGACCTGGAAGACACTCAAATGGTCTGGTAGTTGGCGTATCAGTACCTCTGTTCAACAACAGAGGTAAGGTAACAATGGCTAAAGCCACTGCAATCAGCAAACTATACGAACAAGATATCGTAAAAAATCAAGTTCTTTCTGATAGTTATCAAGCCTATCAAGAAGCTGAAACATTAGCTTCCCAAATAGCAGATTACGAGGGTTTAATTGATATAGAAGAGAGCTTACGCATCTTAAAGTTAGCACTTGAAGGTGGTGAACTTTCAGTAACTGAATACTTTGTAGAAATTGGCATTATGTATCAAAGTGCTCAAAATTACATTGAGCTAACTAGCTTATACCACAAACAAATTGCCAAGCTATTTAAGCATCGATTATAATACCACTAACTCAATCTCTTTTGTTACATAGGAAGTTCGTATTCTCCATTCATTTGGATATAAGTTATTCGAACGGTTACCTATATTCTTAACGAAACCCAATGGAAGAGATTTATATTTGAGTAATACTAATCCTTTAGGGGCCGTTGCAGGTAATGTAACGGCCTCTTTTCTTAGGTAAGTAATAGCCTGTTCATAACACACTTCAACAGCTTCAAATTGGTTTAAGTTTATCTCTAAACTACATGCCAATGCTTGATCGGGAATTAATCCTTTACCTTTTATTTCTGCTAAAGGAATACCAGCATGAATTATATGTAGCTTAGCACTTTTCAACAATTCCAAATGGGGAGAATATATTGTTGGAAATGCATAGATAAAACTTTCAATGGTATTGAAATCATAATTATCACTATTCAAAATCCAATTCCTCACTTCAGTCAAACAAGCTTTGAATGTAGCATCTTGTTTTTTATCTTTCTTCTTTTTTTTATTACCTCGAGATAAGTATTTGCAATCTGTAGATTCACCAATTGTTAGAGGTTTACGAAGTGCACACATAAACAAGCCTTCACCTTTTACTTTATGAGGTAAAAAACGGTAACTAGGTACTTCATTACCAAGAACAGACTCTTCTACCCCCCAATCTTCTTGGATATTAACTTTTAATGCTTCTGCACCAAATTCATTAATCATCCAATCTACATTGTCTTCATTCTCGGCAGTGTTGAATGTGCACGTGCTATAGATAAGTACACCACCTGGCTTAAGTGATGGCCAAATAGCAGTGATAATATCTCGTTGCCTAGTTTCACAGATTGCAACATTATCCAAACTCCACTCTTCAATAGCCTGATCGTCTTTTCTAAACATACCTTCACCCGAACACGGTACATCTGCAACGATTACATCGAATAAATTCTTTAGCTGAGTAAAAGCTTCAGATGAATTATTGGTTACAATTGAATTTGGATGTCCCCACTTCTGTATATTTTCAGATAGTATCTGAGCACGTTTACCTACAATTTCATTGGAAATCAATAAGCTATCAGTAGTTAACAAACTACGTAGCAAAGTACTTTTACCACCAGGCGCTGCACATAAGTCTAAAGCAACCACATCACCTTCAATATGTTGTTTTATAATCTGTTCTAAAAACATTGACGATGCTTCTTGAACATAGTAAGCTCCTTGATGAAATGATGGATCAAATGTAAACTTAGGACGCTCTGAAAGGTAATAACCAGAATTACACCAAGGAACTTGATGTAAGCTTGCAACTGCAGGTTCATAATTATGTAAACCTAATTTATCAGGATTTAGTCGAATACTGACAATTGGATTCAATTCAATAGCACTTAACATCTTGCTACCAATTTCCTCTCCAAATACATTCTTAATACTTGCTTTAAATTGCTCTGGTAATTGCATATAAAAGTTTATTTTGAAAAAAGTTAGCAAATATCTTATTTTTAAATTACTTATACAAAAATCTGGTTTAGATCTTTAATACCAAAGTACACATGAAGAGATATGGGACAAACACATTACACTAAAAACAAATATAAATTGTAACTTTGTGAATCGAATTAGATAAAGATTGTTTTGAAAAAAATTATACTACTTATAACTAGCACCCTTCTTCTCATCTCTACAATTTCAGCTCAGGAATTGCCGAGCGACTCTGTGTTCGCTAGTTATTTAAGGGACCAAGGCTTTGCGTTAACCAACAATAATGACGTTACATTACTACCTACTGCCACTGAAAAGTTCAACGATCTCTTTAAACATATTGAGCAAGCAAAACATCATATACACCTAGAGTATTTCAATTTTAGGAATGATTCTATTGCCACTAAACTTTTTAAGGCTTTAGCTAAAAAAGCTCAAGAAGGTGTGGAGGTGCGAGCATTATTTGATGCATTCGGAAATAGTTCTAACAATCGCCCCCTAAAGAAAAAGCACTTAGAGGTTATCAGAAAGCAAGGTATTCAAATCGTTAAATTTGACCCTATAAAATTCCCATACCTTAACCATATATGGCACCGAGACCATCGGAAGATTATTGTTATAGATGGAATCATTGGCTACACTGGTGGAATGAATGTTGCAGATTACTATATCCATGGGGATCCTGAGACTTATGGACAATGGTATGATATGCATATGCGAATTGAAGGAACTGCGGTACGATTTCTTCAAGAAGTATTCCTAAACATGTGGAATACAACAACCAAACAACATATTGGAGGGTCTGAATACTACCCTACCCCCATTGAAGTAGATAAATCACTACAAAAAACACTTGCAGTTGTTGATAAGTGGCCTCAAAAAGACTCTAAAACAACTCGAAGGGCCTATAAAGAGGCTATACTTTCAGCTGAAACGTCCATAAGAGTTATAAATCCTTACTTCATCCCAACTAACTCAATTCGTCGTGCATTTAAGAAAGCAATGAAAAAAGGAGTTACACTAGAAATTATGATACCAGCAGTAGGAGACATTCCGTTAACTCCAGCGGCTTCTATGTATGTAGCAAATAAACTACGTAAGAAAGGAGCATATGTTTACCTTTTTAACGCAGGTTTTCACCACACAAAAGTAATGATGATTGACGACAAGTATTGCACAATAGGTAGTGCAAACCTAAATAGTCGAAGCCTTAGATACGATTACGAAACAAATGTCTTTATCTTTGATAAAAGAGTTTCCGACGAATTAGATGCAATCTTCTTTCGTGATATGCACAGAAGCACACTCTTAACAAGAGAAGTCTGGAAGAAAAAAAGTGCTTGGACAAAGTTTACGGGATGGTTCGGAAATCTAATTACATTATTTTTATAATTTAAGAAACTAACAACATACAATTACTTCATGAAACAATATCTAGATTTACTAAAACGAGTCAAACAAGAAGGTCTGTCGAAAGAAGACCGAACCGGTACAGGTACAATAAGTGTGTTTGGACATCAAATGCGTTTCAACCTAGCAGATGGTTTCCCATGCCTTACAACAAAGAAACTACACTTAAAATCTATAATTCATGAACTTCTTTGGTTCGTTAAAGGAGATACGAACGTTAAGTATTTACAAGATAATGGAGTAAGAATATGGAATGAATGGGCAGACGAAAATGGTAATCTAGGACCTATATACGGTTACCAATGGAGATCATGGCCGGGCTATAATGGAGAAACATTTGATCAATTAGCTACAGCCATAGAAACAATCAAAAACAATCCAGATTCAAGAAGAATATTGGTTAGTGCTTGGAATGTTGGTTGCCTAGATGAAATGAAACTACCTCCTTGTCATATACTGTTTCAATTTTACGTTGCAAATGGTAAATTAAGCATGCAACTATATCAACGAAGTGCTGATATATTTTTAGGCGTACCTTTTAATATTGCCTCCTATGCATTATTACTACAAATGGTAGCACAAGTCACAGGATTAGAGGCTGGAGATTTTATCCACACCTTGGGAGATGCTCACATCTATAAGAATCATTTAGAACAAGTAGATTTACAATTGAGCCGTGAACCGAGAAGCTTACCTAAAATTAAAATCAATCCTAACGTGAAAAACATTACCGATTTCACATTCGAGGATTTTGAGTTAATTGAATACAATCCACATCCACATATTGCAGGTAAAGTATCAATCTAATAAAATTAATTATGCCACAAATCATTCTTATCGCTGCTATTGACAAGAACAATGCCATTGGCTGTCAAAATAAACTGATATATCATTTACCTAATGATTTAAAGAGATTCAAAGACATAACTACTGGACACACTGTTTTAATGGGTAGAAAGACATTTGAATCACTGCCTAAGGGTGCATTGCCCAACAGAAGAAACATTGTACTCTCAAAATCGTTGAATACAGCCTATCCAAACACAGAACTATTTAGATCAATTGAGGAAGCATTGCTAAATTGTAAAGAAGATGAGATGATTTATGTAATTGGAGGAGAACAGATCTACAAGGCAACAATAAGTATGGCTAATCTTTTGGAAATAACTGAAATTGAAAATGAAACAAAAGATGCTGATGCTTTTTTTCCAAACATTGACAAAGTAATATGGAAAGAAAAAAGTAAAGAGTCACACCAAGCTAATGACAATAATGGTACGTTTGCTTTTCATTATGTAACCTATACTAAATAAAAAGAAACCCACTGAGTAATTACTCAGTGGGTTATTTAAAATTGTCTTTCAATGTAATAAATAATAGGTAAAGATTGAAACACAGACTAATCGATAATGTCCAAAGGGACTTGTCGATTAATTGCTTCATTAAATGAGATTAAGGTTTCCGTTCTAGAAACCCCTATTTTTTGCAACTTATTATGAATTATACTCAACAAATGATTGTTATTTTGCGCATAAATCTTAATAAATATATCATATCTTCCAGTAGTAAAATGACATTCAACAACCTCTGGAATCTCTCTTAAAGATTTTATT
>JASLDF010000126.1 GCA_030151635.1 Bacteroides sp.
CCGAAAAGTTGTTCAACCCATGTATCGTAGTCTTGCAAGTACCAATCGTAATGCACCGCCATCTTTGTGGTGTCATCATTGTAATACTCTTTAGCAAACGCCTGTCCACGCTCATTCAAAAGCTCTTCATCCAGAACTCCACTGAAATGAGTAACCAGAAATTCCGGATAATCAATCCAATCTTTACCAGTCACATTAAAGTGACCCAACTCTTCCAAAACTTCTTTTTCCACCATTTCGTTCTCCACGCACCAACGCAGAAAGAAAGCAATATGGATTGCACCCACTTTAGCCGGTAAACCCATAGGTTGGCTACCGG
The DNA here is from genome assembly GCA_030151635.1 of Bacteroides sp. GTDB lineage: Bacteria > Bacteroidota > Bacteroidia > Bacteroidales > Bacteroidaceae > Bacteroides_E. Next base: position 320 of record JASLDF010000126.1, read on the forward strand.
GTCCATAATGCCACTTCGCTTTATCGTAAACAATATAGTTCATAGCTGTTTCGTTTAAGTGATTACTAACATTTCAAATGTAGAAATAAAAATAGAAGAACTTGCATTCTATTCCATAATTAAATCGCTACAAATGAAGATTTAACTTCTAGAACAACACATCTATACCTATGGAACGAGTGGCACAAAAAAAAGGTTCACAGCAGGTATATCCTGCAATGAACCTTAACATGTGGATGCTCAAAATTTATATTATTTGGTTATTTGAATTATTTATTATTTAGTAGGTAGTTACCAAAATCAGGTGCAGCAATTGCCCTAGAAATTGAATCGATTTATTTAGACAGCTCTTTCAGTTTATCGGCTACAAAACCCACAAACTCTTTAACAGACGATTGAGCTTTCTTAGAAGCATCGGAATCGATCATTTTATTGTAATCTTTAATTAGCTTCTGGATATAATCGTACGTATCGCCATCGAGTCCCTCTTTTTTAAAAGCCCTTTTAGACATTTTAAACGTAATCTTTCCGTCTTTCATTGTACTGTTTTCATACAACAATTTAATCACCTTAATCTGGTCTTTCGAGTTATCAATGATTTTCTGCATGCTAATGGGCTCCTCATTCCTTTCGCTTTTCGATTGGTTGGATAGACCACAGCTAGACATGAGAATAAATCCCATCAGGAGTAAAATGTAATTTCTCTTTTTCATAACGTGCAATTTTTAAGGTTTAAAGAATAATTCTTGATTAATTATTTAGAAGAGTGAAACGTTCTCCCATCAACCCCTAATATACAAAAAGCCTTATACACTTTGTTCGTATATAAGGCTTTTCTATTCATTTGCGCATTTTTAATTACGCTGTTTTTATTTAGAAGTTGTAAGCAATACCTACACCAATCATTTCTTTGAATTGAACACGTGCACCACCGATTTTGTCGCCAGCGTCGTTATATCGTTTCACTTTATCGTCATATTGTAGGTTGGTGTACACATTTGCATTGATGAATTTATTTACCTTCATGCTAATTGTGTTTTCCCAGTTCACCACAACATTACCAAAGTCTTTGTTATACGATGTAAAGAAGTTTGCTTTAGAAATCAACTTCACGTTGGTCATCAAGTCACGTTGGTAAAATAATTTCACGTATGCACCCGATTCCATTCTAAATTTCTTTCCCTCTTTCACGCCAAAAGCACCTTTATCTGATAGGTATGTATCGCCTACGATAATCATTCTACCCGTAATTGGAGAAAGGAAAGCCGAGAAGTTTTCGTTTGGTTTGTAGTCAAGACCCAGTGCAATGTTTGAGTAGGCTGGAGCCAAGAACTTAGAAATGTAGTGATCCTTTACGCTAGGATCTTTGTAACCCTTGTCGTATTGTGTTTTAAAATCGAACAAAGCCGATACGTACCATTTTGGTGCAATTTTATGACCAACTTTAGTAGAGAAATCAATCTTATCCGAGCTCTTTACCCATCCGTTACTCTTGGTATACGTGTTACCATATTGAGTTGAGAAGTCCGAGTCCCAAGACCAAGCTCCTTTTGTATAGTATGCTCCAAAATCAAGGAAGCCATTTAATGACACGGTGTTATCACCCCCAGCAGACCAGTTTACAAATGATGTTTGTGAAGCATTAACTCCAATAATACCTTTTGTTTTCCAATGCTTGGCAGGTTCTGCATTATCAGCAGCAAAAGCCATCGCCGATGATGCTGCTAAAACTAATCCTAAAAACAATTTTTTACCCATAATTTCGTATTTCATTTATTAATATTCGAATTTTAGATGAAGCGAACTTCAAGTATAATAATACAAAAGTGGTTATTTTGTTTAGATAATTAACTCATTTTTTTAGTTTTGTTAGTAGTAGGCACACAAGAAGCAGGTCATAATAGCCTATATACCAATACAAAAGACACTTTTAACAGTTGTAGGATATTTTCTATAAATTGCTAAACTATTTCAAGTCGCAAATAAAAAAGGCGAACCCCGAACTGCTCAATTGCAGTGAGATTCGCCAAAAGACAACACATCAGCCTAAATTAAAGGCAATGTATGTGATTATTTCTTAAGCTTGTCCGAAGCATCTTCTAGTGATTTTGAAGCTTGTTTTTTAGCCTCTTTAGCACCTTTTTCAATTGCTTTACCAGCATCTTCTACCTTGTCCTTAATCTCTTTTTCGATGTTATCTGTTGCTTTATCCAACGCATCTTTCGCTTCGTCTTGCAACTTTTCTAACTTCTTCATATCTTCTTTCTTTCGAGCCTCGAATGTTTCCTTCAGGTTTTCAAGGGCTTTTTTCTCTTCTGGAGAAAGCTTTTCTTTCGCTTCGTTGGCTTTTTTAAGCAAGTTGTCGTACTCGGTTTGTAGTTTGGCCCATTGTGCTTCCGAGAAATCGGCCGTGTTTTTGCTCACTTCTTTAATAAACGAATTAACCTCTTCTAGGTTAAATACATCTCCTTTACGTGCTTGGCCACCACAGGCACTAAATGCAGCTACAAGCGCTACGAGTAATACTATTTTCTTCATAATTTCAAGTTATTAAAGTTTAGAATTTATTTGATAAGAATCATTTAATACTAAACAAAGGTATTAAAAATATAGTTCGCATGCTTTGCATCTATATTTAAAGAATGGAGTAACTAATAAAAATCACTGCCAAAATCCATTCGTAACAACTGCATATTTTCATTGTAAACGGTGTGAATGCCGTCCTCATCGTCAAGCAAACATTGTCCATGACTTATTAAAACTAAAGAGCCTTCCTTTTCCGTAATAACAAGTAGTGAAGGACAAGCCACCAATTTCCAGAGCAGTGCCCTATCGTTGTGTGCCACTTCAAAAGGGATGCAACGTTGGTATTCGGGATCGTAGTCTTGCCAAACACAATTGAACAGTCGCTCCAACTCCAGTTGTCCTTGCTTGGCAACATCAGCCTTAGGCATTTTTAAAAACTTAGAAAGTAAAGTAACCACTTCATTTTCTCGTGCCGAGTCGTGAAACAAAGCCGCCTCTAACACCACTCGACAAGGCAAATTTCCCCACTGTGGCAATATCAGGAATCCTGAAGAAACCCAAGCTTCTTCCTCGTCACTATAATAATAGGTGTTCGCCCCCAATGTTTTTAGGTTTTGCAAGAGAGATAAATCCGTATCCTGTGGTCGTCTTCCCACCAGTTTGGCATCCGAATTAAACAACAAGTAAACCGTTTTTCTACCCCACTCCACATGAAGCTTAAAAAAGCAGTTGCCATTCTCTTCGTCATACACCAGCTCCAATTCTAATGTTGAATTTTGCCACATGGCCTGTTTTGAATCTTCGGGAACAAGTGGCTCGTAGGCTAGTTTCTCTTCGTTAAACTGATATTCTGCCAATAGATTTAGCTGGTTGACGGCATAAGCCAAGATCGTTGTAAAAGTTTCGGGCGATTCTAAAGCTTCTATTTTAGAGATAAAGGCATCAACATGCGTTACAAAATCGGGATGATCGAGGGTATCTAACAAGCTTAAAGTAATCGAAATTGGTACCCGATTGAAAAGTGCGGAAACTAATTTATGCTCAAAGGTTAACGTTCCGAATGAACCTGCTATGGGTAGACCTAGGTAGTTTGATGTTGTCGTTTTTCAAGTTGAAGTTTATAAATAAATGAAGTAAATCTGTTTCGAATATAAGCATACTCCCTATGAATAGCGATAAGTGCAAGATATATTTTCTGTTATAGGACCGAATCGAGGTGGATGGAGAACAATGCAAGATTTTTAAGCTTTAAAAACACAGAATGACTAGCGATGAGGCTTTATCTAACGATGGCTTATGTTCTTTCATCTTTTATTAAAGAACTTTTACTAAATAAATTATTTTAATTATTGTATCTTTACCCACAAAGATTAACTTTTTACAAACCGATTTTTAATTAACTAACACTATTAATTCTAGTATTAATGAAGATTAAATCATTATTAACAGTTTGTTTTATTGCCCTAACTGCAATGGTATCTGCTCAAGATTTACCAGAGTGGCAAAGTCAATATGCAATAGGAAAAAACAAGGTTGCTCCACATGCTTATGTGTGGCCATACACTTCAGTAGAAGACATTGTAGCTCGCAACCACGAAGACAATGCCTACTTCCTAAGTTTGAATGGAACTTGGAAGTTTAATTGGGTTAGAAATCCAGAGACAAGGCCTACAGATTTTTATAAAAACAATTTTGACGTAACGAAATGGGACGATATTCAAGTACCGGGTAACTGGGAAAGACAAGGATATGGTCTGCCAATCTACGTAAATGAAGAATATGAATTTGACAGCAAATTCTTTAACTTCAAAAAGAATCCTCCGTTTGTTCCTACAAAAGAGAACGAAGTGGGTTCGTACAAAAAAACATTTACTATTCCTGCTGATTGGAAAGGTAGAGATGTGAAATTTGTGTGCGAAGGTGCTACATCTTTCTACTACATTTGGTTGAATGGAGAGTTCCTAGGTTACAACCAAGGTTCTAAGACTCCTGCTGAATGGGAC
>JASLDF010000150.1 GCA_030151635.1 Bacteroides sp.
GTATGACCGATGTACCTCGTGGTCCAGGTGCGTCCATCATTAGCCGAGTATTCTATTCTGTTTTCAGTTTCATGAATACGGAACAGTTCTCCATTGTGATTAATGATTCGTGGCATAGAATAAAGTTTTATAGTGATACCCACACATTTAGGTTGCAGGTTTACCCTTATTTCATTTCCAGTTTTAACGGTTATTGATGCCGTTATTTATTGGGGATATAAATCTGTATTGTATATATCCTACAAAAATATACAATCTATAGCTGTATTTGTTCAATTATCACGCCTTATTTTTCTTATTTGGCTATGTTGTTGAACATAAATTAATTAAGCCTTTTTACTGATAGCACAAGAATGAGAATTTGTAGTCATTATAATTGTACTAAGGCCCCCTCAAGAATTAGAAGAAGCCCTAGACATTTAATGTTTTATTTTTTATTTACCAGAAACCATATGAGCTGCGTTGTGCTTCACCAATATCTTGAGTTGATAAAGCATCAATATAGCTGATGATTTTACGGAAAGTATCTGTTTGTTCGTAGATTAATTCTTTGTCAATTTTATGAATTACTTCCGCAGTATCGACTTTAGAAAGATAGCTAGGCATTGACGTCAGTGAGATGGTTGGTATTCCTGCCTTAAATAAAGGCTCACCTTCTCCGAAGTAGAATCCATTGTGTGGACGTAAAGTAATGGTTCGTATTTTCTTGCGGTTTTCGATTGCTTTCATATAAACAGCATCTAGACTTTTGTTTGCCGTGTACACAAGCTCAATTTCTATTGAATCTGTCATTTCATAGAGCCCATTATTATCTCGCCATTCTGTACCTCCCAACTGTTCAATGGTAATGCCAGCAACAGCTTTACGGTGTTCGCCTTGACCATCCCAATACTCAGGGTGTTCGGTCATCCATCTCGATGTGGCTTGTTGTTCCTTAACTCCAAACTGTGCTAGCTGATAGTGCCCAGTAGCAAAAACAAAGACCAGTGTTCTATTTCTCATTTTAAGAGGTAAAGAGTTGTAGTACTTCGCAAGTTCGATTAATGCCACAGCACCATTCTCTTCTAGTGCATTAGTGCCGTCTGTGTGTGTATTAATAATGATTGTTTCTTTATCGTTCATTCCGGGGATAACTGCATATACAGTTGATGAAATGGCATCTTTAACCTCCTCTGCTTGTAGCATTAAACTAATGCGTTGTTTATCACTAGCGATTGATTTCAACAAATCCAGTTGTTCTTCTGCTACCCATAAAGTAGGGCAGTCCCCAAAAGTAGTTGTAAAAGGAAGATATTGATTAGCTGCATTTGTAGCTGTTAATCCCTTCATGACGCAGATAATTCCCAACACACCACTTTCAGCGGCTAGCTTTAACTCCGGCTTGTTTAATTCGACACTTACGGCATTTTTATCAATAAACAAGGGTAGGTTGGTGTCTTCGGGGAATCGACTGCGTTTGCGGAACATAAAGGTGTAAGGCATAACTGATGGTTCGACCTCTACCAGCGCAATTTTCCCAGCGGCTTCTCCAATTTTATTTAAATTGGTTCCACAATCTACTAGTTCTGCTGTAACCCCTCGGTCGGATGTTGAGCCCGAATAGGGAAAGTAGAATGAAGTAGGTATGTTTACAGCGGTCTTGTTCGTTTCATAACTTAATCTCCAATGTTTAGCTTCCCATTTTTCAAATCGGTAAGGATTGATATGAGTTGTTATACCAGCATTGTTAAGCTCTTTACGAATGTATCTCACAAACTTTTGATGCCCATGACTTCCTGTAAGCCTACTGCCTAAATCATTCATGTATTCAATGTGTTTCCACAAGGCAGAATCAGAGGGTAAATATTGGGTGTATAATTCATTAGAATCCTTCTCTTGTACAGAAGCATGAGGACGGGTATTGCCCCGCCAAACGGTTATCTTCAAATTAAGTATAATTGCCACGATGACAATCAGTAAAATATTAACTAAGATCCCGTGCTTTGTATTCTTCTTCATGCTGTGTATTTATCTGTTATTTGAATTGTCCGCAAGATATAAATATTTAACGTGGCATTACCATAGGTGCATAAAGATTTATAGCATATATAAAATGCATCTTTGTGTCTAAGCTCACTATATATTGGAAAGCTTGCATGATTGTAAGTTGATTTGTAATCATTATGTAATTAATATTTACATTCTAATTTTGTAGCTAAATTGCCAGTCTAATTTTAAATATAATTGGTCTTTATCTATAATATAAAGTATGATAATACTTCAGGTATATACTTTAAGCTATTGTTAAATAGCTGTTTAATGATATTTGTTTTAAATATAAACAGGCTGTCTGTGTTCTAAAGTGAAATATTATGGCTTGAAAATATATGGTGGATTAACCCTGTTTAATCACTGTTCGTGGTTTTAAAATACTGATTAATAGATATTTGTTAGATTTATATGTCATTAATACCTACCTTTGAAGTACGAGATGAAAGATACTAGCGTGTATTTGTGTTATGTCTGTCGTTTATATAGAATTTATGTGTGAATAAAATCTTCTTAGAAATGTAAAAAAAGTGTTTTTTTATAATATAGTATGATTTTAAAATGATTCTTTTAAACTACTGAGTTTATGTATTTAGTCGTGAGGCCTTAGTAAAACTGGTTTTCAGATATACCCATCAAGTAAGTAAGTTTTAATTTCATAAATGGAAGAGTGTTGGAAACAATACTCTTCCTTTTTTTTGTCGGAATTTGAAATATACTATGGCAGATTAACAATATGATAATCAGTCACTAATAGTAATAAGCAAAAACGCGATAGAATCGATGTTAGATTCTATCGCGTTTGTTTTGTCTAAAGTATTGTTTAGAAAAAGTTCAGTTCGGCTATTGCAATCGAAGTACCAGAGTTGGCAACCTCGGACGCTTCAATACGAACAAAACGTGATTTTACATTCGTTTTAAAGTGGTGATAGCGTTTACTTGGGTCATTGATTAGATTACCAAAGTTAAATACTTCAACCGTATTCCATTTTTTTCCGTCGTTACTTACTTTAATGTATCCTTTTGCCATCATACTTTTGTTTGCATTTGTAACGGGAGTATAAGCAAATCCGTGTAGAAGTTGTGTTTTACCCAAATCGATGTCGATAAAAGCATTATTCTTACTCTCTTTTGACAACCAGAAGGTTTGGTCGCTTTCATCAATTGTATTGGTTCCATATCTATTTTCAACTTCACTACTAACACGAATTACTTTCCAATCGCTTTTAATGTATCCTACCTGCTCATTTAGAGTAGGTCCAGCTTCGCCTTTAAGTACTGCAACTGCTTTTAATGTGCCAGCATCCATAACAAAAGGAGATTCAAATTGAGTGGATTGTTCTGTTGGTGCACTACCATCAGTAGTGTAGTGAATGCTATAACCTGCGTTTAAGTTTCCAGCTACATCTTCGCCATGAGGTTTCCAGTTGAAATCTTGTTTCATGGGTTCAATGGTTACTTTTCCGTCTGTAGTTCTGTTGTAAGTCAACTGAGGAGGACGAGATTGATAGTAGTGTGCACTGATATGGCTAATTGCAGGACTCATTCTTGATTCTAAGATGCGAACACGTAACTTGTTTGTTGTTACTTCTTGGAAACGTAGAATGCGTTTGTATCCAATATTTGCAGCTTGTGCAATTTCTTTCCACTCACCATTCACCCAAGCATCTACAGCATGCTTTTCTACACGCTCACTGTGTGTCGCAATTGCTTCTTGAAGGACAATACGGTTAATAGTTACTTCATTTGCTGTTGAAATGAGGATCTCTTTTACATCGCCTTCCAATAACTGGTATGTATTAGAATTTGAATCGAGTACTTCTTTAGGTCCTTTTGCATCAGCCAAAAGATTTACCCCGTACGTTTCACGAATACGTTTACCTGTTTCTCGTAGTGAATTTACATCAGCATCCGAGAAACGTCCTTCACGGTTAGGTGGAATATTTAGAAGGAAGATTGAGTTACCACCCACAGATCTTTCATAAATGTCAAAAACATCGTCTGCACTTCTCACTTTTTGGTGCGTATCATCTCTATAAAACCAACCTTCACGAATCGAGGTATTTGTTTCTGTAGGTTGGTAGTGCAAGTATGCCGCCTTGTAAAGCTCTTCACGGCTACCAATATTATCGGCAGTCATATCTGGGAAATTGGTTGTGGTGTTTGGATCTTCTTGATACCCTACAATATTCCATTCAGCATCTCTAGTACCACCGGCTTCATTACCACACCAACGAATGTCTTCACGACCAAAAACTACAGCTTCTGGTGCTACCGTATGAATTAGTTCTTTCCAAGCTTTGTAGTTGTAGGTTTGATCGCCTTTACGCTTAGGATGCGCGCCATCAAACCATACTTCATGTACAGGCCCATATTCTGTTAGGATCTCGAATAATTGGTTCAAAAAGTATTCATTGTAATCATCAACTTCAAACTTGAAAGTTGTTTTATTCTTAAAAGGTCTTCCTTCTATTTGTCTAGGAATTTCACGTACAGTATACTTACTCAAGTTACCATACAGACCATCTGGTTGTTCAATGTGAAATAGATCGGCAGGAGATAAATATACACCTAATTTAAGACCATATTTTACACAAGAAGCCGATAAATCCTTCAAGATATCGCCCTTGCCATCTTGGAAACCAGTAGACATAATTCCGTGGTCAGTATATCGACTTTGCCACAGAACGAAACCATCATGGTGCTTAACAGTAAGAAGAACTTTTGTCATGCCCCCAGCCTTCATGGCTTCACACCATTGATCCGTATCCAGCTCCTTTAAATCAAAAATCTTAGGATCTTCCATGCCATTTCCCCATTCCATGCGAGTAAATGTATTAGGACCGAAGTGTACAAATGCAATGAATTCATCTTCCAATGCTTTCAATTGATTTGCTGTTGGCACTACGTGTGCTGCTTTTTCAACAATAATCTCTTTGCTATCGCCAGGCTCAATTTGGTAGGTATTCTTAACCTCCATTGTTGTGCCACTGCTCGAACATCCTGCAGCCATGAATAGCATTAAGGATAATACGGGAGTAAAATTAATCTTCATGATAAATAAATGTGTCTATTTTAAAATATAGTTTAGTTAGTCTATTTGTTTCTTTTTTTATTTAAAAACAGTGCAAAGTACACAAAATTGCCCTTTCGTGCTAATATTTCTCTTTTCAAATCTTTACATCAAGTATCGTATTATTAACAAAATTACCCACCTTGTGTAATAGTTTAGCATAGTATGCTCCAGAAACCTCTAAAATAAACTTTATGGTAAATATATGTCAATAAATGTTACTATATTTGTAGTACACTTAAAACAATTATAAATACAATATTATGAGAAAGAGAGTTTCATTAGGGGCATTGCTTCTATTATGTTTGGTAATTTTTGCATCCAGTTGTTCCAGTGATAATAACTACACGGATGTAAATAAGTTGATTAGAAATATTTATGTTTTAGATAATACGAGTTCAAATAAAGCTCAAGGAGAAGTAGAAAAAACAATTCTCTTGAATGAATTTGATGGTAATTCGGAGAGTTTCGTCCTTAATCTAAGGAATCTATATCTTGGCGAAAACCCCGTTCCTTCAGTAATAATCAAGCCTCTTCATTTATCAAAGGGAAATACTGAAACGACTATTAATGGTGTTGCCAAAGACGTCTTGGTTACAGTAAACAAGAAAGTTGTTAACGCTACGGTTCACTATGAAGCCAGTATAATTGGCAATAAACTATCTGCGATTCTTGAAGTTAAAGATGTGGATGGGTTGAATGGCGTATATAAGTACACTTCAACACTCCTTGATCGATTGGAATCTACAGATGCAGAGTTATTAGACTTCTCAATTGAGCATGACAATATTTTTAGAACAGTAGTATATCAAGAACAGGTTTATGTTTTTGCACGTCCAACAGTGACCAAAGAAGATCTTAAGGCAATGAAGTTTAATGTAGAAGTATCTCCTAATGCTGTTTATTATACAAATGTTCTGGCAAACGATCAAGTATTGGACTTAACAGGTAAAAGTGTTATCAATGTTATTTCAGAATTTGGTAATGTTAAACGATATCCGGTAAACTGCCGTATTGTAAATGAAATGATGGCTCGCACCTTCGATTTTTCTGAACCTTGGGCTCAAGTCAAGGATAGTGAAGCATTGGCATCAAAAGAATACATGCTACCAAGTCCTGGCGAAAAACTATGGAGTAGTGTCGATTACGGACTGTATCCCTTGCTAGATAAAAAAGTAATCGATGGTCTATCGGTAAATCGAGTTGAAGTGGACGGTAAATCTGTTGCTTCTATTAAGACTTTACTTACTAATCCAACAATGCAAAAACCAGTAAGTTTGGCATCTGTTCCTTATTTAACACCAGGTGCTCTCTATTTAGGCTCATACAAGCACAACGTTAACAACTTTTTGTCATCAACCCAAATCGGAATACCTTTCTTTGGAGAACCTAAAAATGTAACAGCTACCATTAGATACCTTTCAGGTGCAGACTATCGCTCCCCAGTTAAGGAAAACAATCCAAATGAAACCTACAAAGTAGGAGAATCTGAAAATGACAAAGATGATAAATGCATGGTTTTTGTAGGCCTGTACGAATCGTTTAGTTACGAACCATTTATGGGGATGTTAGACGCAACCAGCTTCTTTAATGCTGGTAGTCTTGTTGCATATGCTAAAATTGAAGAAGGTACTACAAATGGCTTTGAAACTTTTAGCGTACCAATGACTTACGTAAAAGAATATCACCCAGGTATGAAACACCGTTTAGGAGTAGCCTTTCTGTCAAGTTCAAAAGCAACCAACTTTGAAGGAGCAATAGGCAGTACCCTTTATGTGAAAAAGCTTGAGATAACAGAATAATAGTCGGTTAATTTAATTATATAGAGG
>JASLDF010000221.1 GCA_030151635.1 Bacteroides sp.
CTCACTCATACTTTAATCCTCCCAACTGTTTTTTAATTTCCTCTTCCAATTTATGTGATTCTTCAAAAAGTGCATTCAAACTAGTTTGGTATGCATTCATCTTTTCAGCAAACTCTTCTGGAGTAATGTCAACGTATTCTATTTTAACTTCAAAATATTGCCCAGCACTCAACGAATAATTTTTCTCTTTTATTTCATCAGAAGTAACAACTACCGCAAAATCATCTACAGGAAGTTTATTATTCATAGCATCTATAATGCTCGTTTCCTCCTCTGTAGTTAATACAGTTCGTTGGTTTTTACCATCCTTTACAGTTTCGCCCAATTTTGAAGCATCAACCAGGACAATATTTTCACTATCAGCTTTTACATCTAGAAACAACACACTCACATTCGTGCCTGTACTAGCAAAAATATTACTTGGCATACTTACCACACCACGAAGCATTTTTCGCTCTATGAGTGCTTGTCGAATTTTCTTCTCTATTCCACTCTGTGCTGTAATGAAACCTGTAGGCACAACTATAGCTGCTCTACCTCTATTTGTATTCAAACTGAACATAATGTGTTGAATGAATAGTAAATAGATGGACATCCCATTTTTATTCGCCTTAGGTATGTTAGGCAATCCAGCAAAGAAACGTTCATTGTTAGAATCTTTATCCAAATCGTTTCTAAAATCTGAGAAATCTAACTTGAAAGGAGGATTAGAAACTATAAAGTCGAATTTTTCATCAAAATAAGATGGCTCTAAAATTGTATTCCCTTTAATGATGTTGGGTATAGATTGCGAAAGATTATTCAATACCAAGTTCAGTCGCAACATATTAGACGACTTTTGGGAAATATCTTCTGAATAAATACTACATTTCTTTTCGCCTATGGCATGAGCAATATTCATGAGTAATGTTCCCGAACCAGCACTTGGGTCATAACATTTCACGTCTTTAATATCTTCATCTTTTCCAACCAATATGGCAGCCATGATACGTGCTACGGCATGCGGTGTATAGTACTCAGCATATTTTCCTCCACTATCCGTATTGTAGTCTTTGATGAGGTACTCAAAAATAGTGGCAAAGAAATCATATTTAGCTCCAAACATCTGCTCGAAGCTGAACTCTACCAATTTGCTAATTAATGCTTTACAGAAAGCATCACGTTGCGAAGGATCGGATATAAACTGACTCAATCTGTCGAACATGGTATCTTTAGCACCAGAACTTGATTTAACAGAATATATGGCCGCATTTTCTGCACTGATAGCAGCCAAGGTATCATCGAATGTGTTTGCGAAATCTCCCTCATTCGATTTGTTAAATAGATAGGAGATGGTGTGTTCGGCTTTTAGTTTTGGTGCACTATTTCCTATACGAGCGAATAGAAAGTTTGTTTCATTATCACTTAAATTAGCAAAAGCCTCTTGAAAGTTATCTGCTTCACTTAATGCTTTATTTGCTTTCTTAGCTTCATGTGAAAACTTGTCATTGATGAATTTGTATAAAAAAACTTGAGTTATGATTTTAAACTCATTTCCATCGTTTCCTAACCCATAATTAGCACATACACTTTTCAGGTTGTCAATTAGGCTTTTAGTTTGGGTGATAAATTTTATATCGGTCATTATCTTAATCCTCTATATTGGTTGTTATATTCAGTTACTATTAAATTATTGATATTTTGAACAGTACTGAAATCTTCTTTTACTAGTTTACTTTTATCTACAAAGTACTTGATAACTGACTCCATTACTTCGTTGTTGAAATATTGTTCGTTGGTTATCAATGTTTGTTTGTTTTGTAGCTGTTCATCCACTTCGGTTTTCACAGCCATTAATGCTTCATGTAGTTGTCGTTCTTTTGTTGTAAGATTTCCTTTCTCCATTAATCGTTTGTGGATTCGGGTATATTTTTCATCATGCTCATATTTAGCTTTGAGCAGACTGTTCTCTCTATTTAGAGTGGCTACTTTGTCATAAATAGCTTGCAAGAGTTGGATGTGTTCATGCATCTGTTCTTGACTCACTTCTTCAAATTTTTTATCCCTAAAGATACGCTCTAACTCTTCTTTAAGAGATATGAACTGAGGATCTTTGGTATCGAAATTACTTAGAAGAGCTTCTCTCACTTGTTTTATTTTAGATGCTAATTCATCAGCTAACTTCAGCTCATGCTCAGAGGTTTTAGTAAATATAAAAACAATATCCTCCAGAGCTTGATTCAGTAGGTTAGTGGTATCAGCTTCATTATTTATGGTATCTACTAAGTTTAATGTGTCTAATCGTGCTTGAGCTACTTGTCTTAAGATATTTAGCGTGTTAAAATCTAATTCATCCAATAAATCCTCATAGCCTTGTAAACGGATTATACTCTTCAGCTCCTTAGCATTTAGCAAAGATTTGAGTAAAAGTCTAAGCTGCTCTTTATCTTTTATGAGATTGATTTGTGAGCTAAAGATCTCTTTATTTCTAGTGTCATACTTAAATAGATTATCTTTAATCCCTTCGATCTCCTCTTTTATTTCATCTTGCGATTTAAATAAATCACTATACAAATCTAGGTCATCTCCTAACTCTCCTTTTAATTCCTTTAGGTAGTTGTCATTAGTTTCATTAAATGCATCGGTAATGTCTGCAAAATCCACAACGTATCCATACTGGAAATTCTTATAAGGACGGTTTACACGTGTAAGTGTTTGTAACAAGTTGTGATCTTGTACAACTCTTGCTAGATAAAGTTTTTTCAAGCGTTTGGCGTCAAATCCAGTAAGTAGCATGTTGTAAACAAATAGTATGTCTATTTTACCATCTTTGAAATCTTTTATTTGATCTTTCCTAACATCTTTAGTGTTTACATCATGAAGAATCAAAGCACCTTTAAGGGGGCAGTTGTTAAAATTACCGTATTGCAAAGTTGGTTCTGCTGCTATTGATGTAGTATATGAATCTTGACAGCCAAATTCTTCTTCAAAGCATTGAAAGAGCATTTTAGCCTGTTCTGAAGAGTCACAGACCACCATTGCTCCTAAACTATTATCACTCTCCGTGTACCTAAACTGCCTCAAATCTTTCACGATATAGTCTAGCATAGGCGATACGAACTTTCGATGAGCAAATATTTTCTTTTTACTCAATGAGCCTTCAAGAATGTCTATTTGATCCAGTATTTCTTGCATCTGCATTTTGTATGCAGTGTCTATACCTTCACGAATAAGGCGAAGTGTATAACCATCTGCAATAGACATATTATAATAGTATTTGTGAATATAATCACCAAATAGGGCTTTAGAATCATATTCTTTAGCTACTTCACGCAGTAAAGGTGTACCTGTTAGGGCTATTTTAATGGCATTCTTGTCCGAGTTGATTAAATTAGCAAGATAGTTTCCTTTTGGATTGTAACTGCGGTGGGCTTCATCGAGAAAATAGATTCGTTGAATATTAATATCATACGATAGATGAGTTGCTACAGTTGAATCTTCTGTAAACTTTTGAATATTTACCACCGAAATTTCATGTTCTCCAGAATTACTATGAGTTGCACTTACAGTTTTCATGTCGTTTAGGAAATCTAACCTAGAGTTTACATTCCGAACCACAAGTCCTCTATTTCTAAATTCTTTGGATGCTTGGTTGGCTAAGTCTATTCTATCGACAATGAAATAAAACTTAGGAATAACATTTTTCTTTTGAAAGTAATCAGTCAGAAAACTAACATTATAATATGCTAGAGCAGTTTTCCCACTACCTTGTGTGTGCCAAATAATACCCTGTTTTACCCCTTCGTTCAATTTTTGCTCTATTGCCTTTGTAGCGAATAGTTGAGGGTATCGCATGATATGCTTTTGTAATGTTTTTTTTCCATCTTTCTCCTCTTCTACATAAGTGATTGCATAACGAAGAATAAATGCAAGTCGCTCTTTGCTTAGCAGAGAAGTTAGGATTCTATTTGTGGGAGTGTTATAGTGTTTATTTAGAGTAAATTCAGGTGAATATTTTATAACCGTAAGGTTATTGTCCTTCAATATCTTGTTTTCAGTCAATTCACTTACATCAGCTAGAAGGTGGGTCAAATTCAAATTTTCCTCTTCTCTGAAATAGTTAAAGATTAGGTCGGATTTAGCAGAAGTAGCATAATATGCCCCTATTATAGGCTCTATAACACCGTCTTCATATTCCATATTGTTCGAGAATATCATTAACTGGGTGATATTCACAAAGCGTTTGAACTTGGGGTTTTTGAATCGCTCATTAATTCTTTTTCTCTCATCTAAAATTCCATCTTTGTTGTTTGGTTTCTTAACCTCAACAAAAACTAAGGGTATTCCGTTGATGATAATAGTGATGTCAGGTCTAAACTCTTCATCGCCATTTTTACAAGTCAATTCAGTAGTAATATGAAAACTATTGTTATTCAAGTTCTCGTAGTCGAAAAGTTTTATTCCCGAATTTGAAGACAAGATCTTAAAAAACTCTCGTCCCAAGTCATCATAATCTAGCTTTAGATGAATATCATCAAGTAAAGTGTTAATTTCCCTTTCAGTGAGATTCGGATTAATGCGACCAATACTCTCCTTAAAAATATCAGGAAATATATTACTATCAATGTTTCTGTCACATTCTGATTTAGGAATGTAAGTATAACCTAACCTAACTAAATGTAGGATGGCTGGTATCTTTACTCTCGAATCTTCATTAAACTTCATAGTATAAAAATTGAATGTGTTCAAAGATACATATTTCGCTAAATCTTTTCATCATGAAAGGAGGGAGAAAAATGCTCAGAAAGCTATTTGTAAACTCTGTTTACTGTATCGATATGTTTGATTCTATAAAAGTGAAACTATCTGTATATAATTCAATGTAATAAGTCGTTAATAGATCGTTTAATTCCTGATAAATCGATTAGTACCCTTTACTTTTATAAGTATATAGGAGTAAAGTTTTTGTCTTTTACTGGTTCTTTCTGCTGACAGTGACTAAGCCTCATGGCTTTACTAAAAGCGTTCACTAAGGTAAAACAACACCTTGAAAAACAATTATCGCAGAAATCAATCTCCCTAATAAAAATATTGTTTATTGCGTGGCTATGCTTAAATTGCATACACATAATAAATGAAGAAATGGCAGATAACTATTTTGTAGACCTAGATGTAAACGGTAAGTTGGAAGAACTTCCACAAGG
>JASLDF010000229.1 GCA_030151635.1 Bacteroides sp.
CAGAACACGAGTTGCTTTTGATGTATAATTTGGTGTAAAATAGTTTAAAATGTGACTTATCAACTTCATAAAATTGAAATAGATGTGCAGTTACTGTATAAAATTGGTAATTTTGTACTTTAGAATTAATCTACATAAAACGATATACAGTTATGGCAAAAAACAACAACGGAGCTCGCTTTGCTCCCAGAAACTACTCGAACGAAGTAGAAAAGAAGATCCAACAGTTCAGAAATCAACATATGCCTCTACCTCCAAAGAAAGTTCTTAGAACACCCGAACAACTTGAAGGTATCCGTGCAAGTGCTAAAATCAACACTGCACTACTCGACTACATTAGTGATTTTGTAAAGCCAGGCGTAACTACACGCGAGTTAGATACATTGATTTATCAATTCACAACAGACCGTGGTGCAATACCAGCTCCTCTAGGTTATGGTGATTTTCCTAAAAGTGCATGTATCAGCATCAACGAAGTGGTTTGTCACGGTATTCCAAGTGAATTTGAAGCACTAGAAGAAGGAGACATTGTAAATATTGATGTTTCAACAATTTACAAGAGTTATTTCTCGGATGCATCTCGTATGTTTATGGTTGGTAAAGTGGCTCCAGAATTGGAAAAGCTGGTTCGTGTAACCAAAGAATGTTTAGATTTAGGTATTAAAGCAGCACAACCTTGGGCTAGATTAGGGGATGTAGGTGCAGCAATTCAAAAACACGCTGAAGCAAACGGATTTAGCGTTGTTCGCGACTTCTGTGGTCATGGCGTAGGTGTTGCTTTCCACGAAGATCCAGAGGTTCTTCACTATGGTAAACCAAATACGGGTATGATGTTAGTTCCTGGTATGACGCTTACCATCGAACCTATGCTTAACCTAGGTGGACCAGATATTTTTATTGATGAAGAAGATGGTTGGACTGCAGTTACTGAAGATGAAAAACCTTCTGCACAATGGGAACACATGATTTTGATTACTGAAGACGGTAATGAAATTCTAACATACTAAAATATGGAATTAGTATTATTAATTGCTTGCTTGGTGTTGTTGGTCGTTTTAATCTACCTAACAGTAAGCAAGCAACGTGATAATTCTTCTCAACAGCTTCTTCAAGATGCCCTACGCACACAAATGCAAGAGAATCGAGAAGAGTTAAACAAGACTATATCTTTAGTTCGTCAAGAACTGACGCAAACGCTAAACCAAGGTTTGGTACAAATTCAAGATAGCATGTATCGCAATCAGAAGATGACTTCGGATATGCATCGTGAGCGTTTCGAACAGATGGGACGTCAGCAAGAGCTATTAATGCAATCGACCGAAAAAAGATTGGACGACATGCGTCTAATGGTGGAAGAGAAATTGCAAAAGACACTGAATGAACGAATCAGTCAATCTTTTGAGATTGTACAAAAAAACTTAGAACAAGTACAACGTGGTTTGGGAGAAATGAAGTCGCTCGCAGCCGATGTAGGTGGACTGAAAAAAGTACTATCAAACGTAAAAACACGTGGTACATTTGGCGAAGTTCAATTGGGTGCTTTATTGGAGCAAATGATGAGTCCAGAGCAGTATGACGCTAACGTAAAAACCAAACGTGGCGGAACTGAATTTGTAGAGTTTGCAATTAAATTACCTGGGAAAGACGATAATAATAACGTAGTTTACCTACCTATTGATGCTAAATTTCCTAAGGATATCTATGAACAATATCATGATGCATACCAAGCAGGAGATACACAGCAAATAGACATTGCAAGTAAACAGTTGGAACGCACCATTAAAGGTATGGCAAAGGATATCAATGAAAAATACATTGACCCACCCCACACCACTGATTTTGCAATTTTATTCTTGCCCTTTGAAAATATATATGCCGAGGTGATTCGTCGTCCAGCATTGGTCGAAGAGTTGCAACGCAAACATAAAATCATGGTTACAGGACCTACAACCCTCGGAGCTATTCTGAATAGCTTACAAATGGGATTCCGTACTTTGGCTATTCAGAAACGTACTAGCGAGGTTTGGAGCGTCTTAGGTGCAGTTAAAACGGAGTTTGGTAAGTTCGGAGGGATGTTAGAGAAGGTACAAAAGAACCTTCTAACAGCAGGAAATCAATTGGAAGAGGTAATGGGTAAACGTACCCGTGCCATCAACAGAACTCTTCGTGAAGTAGAAGAACTACCCATGGAGGCAACCAACAAGATTCTTCCTCTGCAAGAAGATGATATTGACGACGAAATTTAAATAACTTGTTTAAAACAAAACAGAAGAAGCATACCTAGATTCAGTTCTAAGTATGCTTCTTGTTTTTTTAAGAATATCGATTAAAACGATACATGAGCCATTTGTACAGATATTTAAAGATATATCTGTATGTTTACTGCGAACTATAAAATCTACCTCAACTAAATATTTTATGAATTATCTAAAATCAATAATTCCTCATATTCTACTTATCTGTACCCTATTCTCTTGTACAAAAAATTATGAAATAACACCTGCCGACCCCATTGAATACGGCGGAGAAATGTGGCATGGATATTTTATAGCAAATAAGGGTAAACACATTCCTTTTTCAATGGGGATTAAAGAAGAAGAACCTGCCGAAAATGGTCGCAGAAATCGATATGGAAGAATACTAAGTGGACATGATTTGTATTCTGCTATAATCTATAACGAGGGGGAATTTACAAGAATGCAAGCAGGTCTTCATTCTTATTTCATAGGAAAACTTGAAGACGACATTTTTGAAGGCGTTTTAATGGATGGGGTTAGCGAACAACATCCCAAGGCTCCCTTTAAACTCAAAAGAAATGCTGAGCCCCCATTTAAACCCTTTCAAACTACATCAAAAAAATCTGCGACTGGACGTTGGAATTTAGACTTTGGCACACTTAAAGATCTATCGGATATGAGCGAGTTACTGCGTTATAACATCGATAGAGCACGTGTCTTAGATCTCTTTCAAAGCGAAAATGGTCTTGTATATGCAAAAACTTATATCGGAGGAGCTGGGATTCAAGGCTTCCACGGTGCAATGACTAAAAATGGGTTTACTTGTGCTTCTTACCACCATTCTGAACCTTTTTTACTTGAGGTAGAATTTATTGATAACAACCATTTCGATGGCGTTATTACCTCGGTTACTGACACCTATAAAGTTAAAGGTACCAGAGAATCGAGTGTAAAGACGAATACAGAGCATACAACTTCTGTTGTTAAAGGATTTTACCTCTTTGTCAAAGGGTTTTTCAAATGGTAATTTAGCGGTAATACATCTAGTTGAAAAACAGTAATTAATTGCAACTCCAAATTTATACTTTCATTATTCCACCTGTTTTAAATTTAACACTAAGTATTGATACACAAATAGATAACTACCACAAAAATCATCAAAAACAATGAATTATTCTTGTATAAGAAAGAAGTAATATTTAAATCTATTGATAATTGTATAAATAAAAATAGATATTTTAAAACTTAACTTATGAATTTATTGAACAAGAAAACAATGTTCGGGCTGACTCTTTTTGGAGCTACTATGTTCGGACTGTCATCGTGTGTAAACGAGAATGAGAGTATTAAAGTAGAAGATCGTTGGGGCGTGCCCGAAGACAGTAAGGCTGACCCAAACCCTCCAATTGATATTCCCAATATTGTGATTCCTAATGTTGTCTTCACAGCCACTGGAAACAAATCACAGATAGAGATTAACTTAACTGGAGTACAAGACCCTGAATCTAAAGAATGGATTCGCCTGTATGGCAACAACATTCTATCTGGAAAGCAAAATGTTTGGGTAGAAATTGATGGTGTTCCTAAAGGTATTTTAGTCACCAATAA
>JASLDF010000244.1 GCA_030151635.1 Bacteroides sp.
GACTTTCCCGCAAATAACTAAAAACTTCAATTATAATGGGAAAACTGACAAAAAATCAAAAATTGGCAGCTGAAAAAATTGAAGCAGGGAAATCATACTCTCTTAAAGAAGCTTCTGAACTAGTAAAAGAAATTACTTTTGCGAAGTTTGATTCTTCTGTAGATATTGATGTGCGTTTAGGTGTTGATCCACGTAAAGCGAACCAAATGGTAAGAGGTGTTGTATCTTTGCCTCATGGTACTGGAAAAGAAACAAGAGTTCTTGTGCTTTGTACTCCAGATGCTGAAGACGCTGCTAAAGAAGCAGGTGCTGACTATGTTGGTCTTGACGAGTATATCGAGAAGATCAAAGGTGGTTGGACTGATATCGACGTTATCATCACTATGCCATCAATTATGGGTAAAATCGGTGCTCTAGGTAGAGTTTTAGGACCTAGAGGTTTAATGCCAAACCCTAAGAGTGGAACTGTGACAATGGATGTTGCTAAAGCTGTTAAAGAAGTTAAACAAGGTAAGATCGACTTTAGAGTTGACAAATCTGGTATTGTTCATACTTCAATTGGTAAAGTTTCGTTTAATGCAAATCAAATCTTTGACAATGCTAAAGAATTTGTTGCTACATTAATCAAGATGAAACCATCTGCAGCAAAAGGAACTTATATTAAGAGTATTTATCTTTCTAGTACAATGAGTAAGGGTATCAAAATTGACCCTAAATCAGTAGGTGAAATCTAATAAAATAGACTAAAATGAGAAAGGAAGATAAAGGAATTATTATAGAGCAATTAGCTAATTCAATCAAAGAATACGAGCATTTTTACTTAGTTGATACTACAGCTTTAAATTCTGTAGCAACTAGTGAGTTAAGAAGAGCTTGTTTCAAGAAAGAAGTTAAGCTAATCGTTACCAAGAATACCCTTTTAATTAAGGCTCTTGAAACTATCGAAGGTGTAGATTATTCTCCTCTATTCGCAGTTTTAAAAGGTACTACAGCTGTTATGTTAACACATGCTGCTAATGTACCAGCTAAAATTATTAAAGAAAGAGCTAAGGATGGTATTCCTGGATTTAAAGCTGCGTATGCAGAAGAAAGTTTCTATGTAGGTGCTGAACACCTTGAAACTCTTGTTAATATCAAGAGTAAGGATGAGGTTATTGCTGATATTGTTGCGTTGCTACAATCTCCAGCTAAGAACGTTATCTCGGCTCTTAAATCAGGTGGTGACACCATTCACGGAGTGTTGAAAACTCTTGGTGATAAATAATTAACCAATCAAATAAGTAAATAAACAATAAAATTTATACAAAATGGCAGATTTGAAAGCTTTTGCAGAACAACTAGTTAACTTAACAGTAAAAGAAGTTAATGAACTTGCAACTATCCTAAAAGACGAATACGGAATCGAACCTGCAGCTGCAGCTGTTGCTGTTGCTGGACCAGCTGCTGCTGGCGCAGCTGAAGAAGAAAAAACTTCTTTTGACGTAGTATTAACTGACGCTGGTGCAGCTAAACTAAAAGTAGTTAAAGCTGTTAAAGAAGCTTGTGGTTTAGGTTTGAAAGAAGCTAAAGACTTAGTTGATGGTGCTCCTAGCACTGTTAAAGAAGGTGTAGCTAAAGACGAAGCTGAAGCTTTAAAAGCAACTCTTGAAGAAGCTGGAGCTAAGGTTGAACTTAAATAAGATTTCCCTGTTTATCAGGTAAAGCGGTTAAGAACCCTGTTTTGGGGTTCTTAACCTTTTTGTGTATATATTTAATATTAAGTTCTTCAAATTCAATAATAGATGTCTTCAAATACTGTAAATAATAGAATTAATTTTGCAACGATCAAGAAACCGCTCAAATACCCGGATTTCCTAGACGTGCAACTTAAGTCATTTCATGACTTCCTACAGCTAGATACAGCTCCTGAAAAGCGTAAGAAAGAGGGCTTATACAAAGTTTTTGCTGAGAATTTTCCAATTACGGATACAAGAAACAATTTTGTTCTTGAATTCTTAGACTATTATATTGACCCTCCTCGCTACTCTATAGACGAGTGTATCGAAAGAGGTTTAACATATAGTGTGCCTTTAAAAGCTAAGCTTAAGTTATATTGTACAGATCCTGAACACGAAGATTTCGATACTGTAATACAAGATGTATTCTTAGGGCCTATCCCTTATATGACAGATAAATCAACTTTTGTCATTAACGGAGCGGAACGTGTTGTTGTATCACAGCTTCATAGATCTCCAGGTGTGTTCTTTGGACAAAGTGTACATGCTAACGGTACTAAATTGTACTCTGCTCGTATCATCCCATTCAAAGGTTCTTGGATTGAGTTTGCTACTGACATTAATAATGTGATGTTTGCTTACATCGATCGTAAGAAAAAATTACCTGTAACTACTTTGCTTCGTGCAATTGGTTACGAAACAGATAAAGATATTCTTGAGATTTTTAATCTTGCTGAAGAGATTAAGGCCAATAAAACAAACTTGAAGAAGGTTGTTGGTCGTAAGCTTGCTGCAAGAGTTCTGAAATCTTGGATTGAAGACTTCGTGGATGAAGATACTGGCGAGGTTGTTTCAATCGAACGTAATGAGGTTATCATTGATCGTGAAACCGAATTAACAGAAGAACATGTAGAGTTAATTCTAGAATCAGGTGTTCCTAATATTCTATTGCATAAGCAAGATGCTCAGCAATCTGATTTTTCAATTATCTACAATACACTTCAAAAAGACCCAAGTAACTCTGAAAAAGAGGCTGTACTATATATATATAGACAGTTGCGTAATGCTGATCCTGCTGATGATGCAAGTGCGCGTGAAGTTATTAACAATCTTTTCTTCTCAGAAAAACGTTATGACTTAGGTACTGTTGGTCGTTATAGAATTAATAAAAAGTTAGGCTTGACAACAGATATGGATGTTAAGGTTCTAACTAACGAAGATATTATAGAAATCATCAAATATTTAATTGAGTTGATTAACTCTAAAACTATTGTTGATGATATTGACCACTTAAGCAATCGCCGTGTTCGTACCGTTGGTGAACAGCTATCTAACCAATTCTCTATAGGATTGGCTCGTATGGCTAGAACCATTCGTGAGCGTATGAATGTTCGTGATAATGAAGTCTTCACTCCTGTAGATTTGATTAATGCTAAGACGATTTCGTCTGTAATTAATTCATTCTTCGGAACGAATGCTCTTTCTCAGTTCATGGATCAAACAAACCCATTGGCCGAAATTACTCACAAGCGTCGTATGTCGGCTCTTGGACCTGGTGGTCTTTCTAGAGAGCGTGCTGGTTTCGAGGTTCGTGACGTTCACTATACTCACTATGGTAGATTGTGTCCTATTGAAACTCCTGAGGGACCTAATATTGGACTTATATCTTCCCTGTGTGTATATGCTAAAATTAATGAATTAGGGTTTATCGAAACACCATACCGTACTGTTAAAGATGGTATTGTAGATGTTTCTGAAGATGGTGTTATTTTCTTATCTGCAGAAGAAGAGGAAAATAAGATTATCGCTCAAGGTAATGCTGTTCTTAATGATGAAGGTAAATTTGTAAATGACAGAATTAAAGCTCGTCTGGAAGCTGATTATCCTGTAGTTGAGCCAAACGAGGTTGATTTGATGGACGTTGCTCCTCAACAAATTGCTTCGATTGCTGCTTCTTTAATTCCTTTCTTAGAGAATGATGATGCTAACCGTGCTTTGATGGGATCTAACATGATGCGCCAAGCTGTTCCGTTGTTGAAGAGTGAAGCTCCTATTGTTGGTACTGGTATTGAACGACAGTTAGTAACTGATTCAAGAACGCAAATAGCTGCTAGTGGAGCTGGTATTGTTGAATTCGTAGATGCTAAATCTATCCACGTTCTTTATGATCGTACGGAAGAAGAAGAGTTCGT
Organism: Bacteroides sp.; assembly: GCA_030151635.1. Lineage (GTDB taxonomy): Bacteria > Bacteroidota > Bacteroidia > Bacteroidales > Bacteroidaceae > Bacteroides_E. The sequence continues at coordinate 3,908 of JASLDF010000244.1, forward strand.
AAGTTTTGAGCCTGCACTTAAAATCTACAATTTACCTAAATTCCTGAAGACTAATCAAAGTATGACTATCGATTTGCGTCCAATTTGTAAAGTTGGTCAACGAGTTGAAAAAGGAGAAATACTTACTGAAGGTTATTCTACAGAAAATGGGGAATTAGCTCTAGGAAAAAACCTTGTAGTCGCGTATATGCCTTGGAAAGGATATAACTATGAGGATGCGATTGTACTAAATGAGCGAATTGTTCGTGAAGATGTGTTGACATCTGTTCATGTTGATGAATATACATTAGAAGTTCGTGAAACAAAACGAGGAATGGAAGAGTTGACTTCTGATATTCCTAACGTTTCTGAAGAAGCTACTAAAGATCTTGATGAAAATGGAATTGTTCGTGTTGGTGCACGCATCAAACCAGGTGACATTATGATTGGTAAGATTACACCGAAAGGTGAGTCTGATCCTTCTCCTGAAGAAAAACTTCTTCGTGCTATTTTTGGTGATAAAGCTGGTGATGTTAAAGATGCTTCTTTGAAAGCTTCTCCTTCATTGAGTGGTGTGGTTATCGATAAGAAGCTATTCTCTCGTGTAATGAAGAATCGTTCATCTAAGAAAGCTGATAAAGCAGTTGTTGCTAAGATTGAGGAAGAATTCCAAGAGCAATTTGACGAAATCAGATCTATTTTAATTCAAAAACTGATTAAGTTAACTGATGATCAAGTTTCTGCTGGTGTTAAAGACTTCTTAGGCGCTGAAATCATTTCTAAAGGTGCTAGATTCTCTGCTCCAGATTTCGCAAATTTAGATTTCGAAGGTGTTGAATTGAGTAATTGGACTGATGATTCTCATGTAAATAAGATGATTCGTGATTTGATTATTAATTACCTTAAGAAATATAAAGAACTTGATGCTGAACTTAAACGTCGCAACTTTGCTATTACTATTGGTGATGAGTTACCAGCTGGTATCATTCAAATGGCCAAAGTAAGCATTGCGAAGAAACGTAAGATTGGTGTTGGTGATAAGATGGCGGGTCGTCATGGTAATAAGGGTATTGTTTCTCGTATTGTACGTCAAGAAGACATGCCGTTCTTGTCTGATGGTACTCCTGTTGACATCGTGTTGAATCCTCTTGGTGTACCTTCTCGTATGAACTTAGGTCAGATTTTTGAAGCTGTTCTTGGTTCTGCAGGAAAGAAATTAGGCGTTAAATTTGCAACTCCTATTTTCGATGGTGCAACTCTTGAAGATATTACAGAGTGGACAGATAAAGCTGAATTACCACGTTTTGGTAAAACATACTTATTCGATGGTGGAACAGGTGAACCTTTCGATCAACCAGCTACTGTTGGTGTAACTTATATGCTTAAGTTAGGTCACATGGTTGAAGATAAAATGCACGCTCGTTCTATTGGTCCTTACTCTTTAATCACTCAACAACCATTGGGTGGTAAAGCACAATTTGGTGGTCAACGTTTTGGTGAGATGGAGGTTTGGGCTCTAGAAGCATTTGGAGCATCTCATATCTTACAAGAAATCTTGACTATTAAATCGGATGATGTTATTGGTCGTTCTAAGGCTTATGAAGCTATTGTTAAGGGTGAACCAATGCCACAACCGGGCATTCCAGAATCTCTTAATGTATTATTACATGAGTTGAGAGGTCTAGGTCTAAGTATACACCTAGAGTAATATAAAATATTTGTGAAGGGTAGTTTGATTCTACCCTTCTACATCTTTATCTAGTTCAAAACTTTCAATATTATAATTATATGGCTTTTAGAAAAGAGAATAAGATAAGAAGCAATTTCTCGAAAATCTCAATTGGATTGGCTTCTCCAGAAGAGATCCTTGAAAATTCGAGTGGCGAAGTTTTAAAGCCTGAAACCATCAATTATCGTACCTACAAACCCGAGAGAGATGGCTTATTCTGTGAACGTATTTTCGGACCTATCAAAGACTACGAATGTCACTGTGGTAAATACAAGCGTATTAGATACAAAGGTATTGTCTGCGACAGATGTGGTGTTGAGGTAACAGAAAAGAAAGTTCGTCGTGAACGTATGGGACACATTCATTTGGTTGTTCCTGTTGCTCACATTTGGTATTTCCGTTCTTTACCAAACAAAATCGGTTATTTATTAGGTCTTCCTACTAAAAAACTAGATTCTATTATATACTACGAGCGTTATGTAGTGATTCAGCCTGGTATCAAAGCTAGTGATGAACTAAAAGAGTATGATCTTATCACAGAAGATGAATATCTTGATATTCTTGAATCTCTTCCACAAGAGAATCAATATCTGGATGATACAGATCCTAACAAGTTTATTGCTAAAATGGGTGCTGATGCTGTCTACGACTTATTAGCTCGTCTTGACTTAGATACTTTGTCTTATGATTTAAGAGATAAAGCTAGCAATGATACTTCTCAACAACGTAAAAATGATGCATTGAAGCGTCTTCAAGTTGTTGAGTCTTTCCGTGCTTCTCGTGGTAGAAACAAACCTGAATGGATGATTGTGAAAGTAGTTCCAGTTATTCCACCAGAATTGCGTCCACTAGTTCCATTGGATGGAGGTCGTTTTGCAACTTCTGACTTAAATGATCTATATCGTCGAGTTATTATTCGTAACAACCGATTGAAGAGATTAATTGAGATTAAAGCTCCTGAGGTAATTTTACGTAATGAAAAACGTATGCTTCAAGAGTCTGTAGACTCTTTATTCGACAACTCTCGTAAATCAAGTGCTGTTAAGACTGATGCTAATCGTCCTTTGAAATCTCTGAGCGATAGCTTAAAAGGTAAACAAGGTCGTTTCCGTCAAAACTTACTTGGTAAACGTGTTGACTATTCTGCTCGTTCGGTAATCGTCGTAGGTCCAGAATTAAGAATGCACGAATGTGGTATCCCTAAATTAATGGCTGCAGAGCTTTTCAAACCATTTATTATTCGTAAACTTATCGAACGTGGTATTGTTAAGACTGTTAAATCAGCAAAGAAAATTGTTGATAGAAAAGAACCTATTATTTGGGATATTCTTGAACACGTGATGAAAGGACACCCTGTGTTACTTAACCGTGCTCCGACTCTTCACCGTTTAGGTATTCAAGCGTTCCAACCAAAAATGATTGAAGGTAAAGCTATTCAACTTCACCCATTGGCTTGTACTGCGTTCAATGCCGATTTCGATGGTGACCAGATGGCTGTTCACTTACCTTTGAGTAATGAAGCTGTTCTTGAAGCTCAACTATTAATGTTAGCTTCTCACAATATTTTGAACCCTGCTAATGGTGCTCCGATTACTGTTCCTTCTCAGGATATGGTATTGGGTCTATATTACATTACTAAACTTCGTACGGGTGGTAAAGGGGAAGGTTTAACTTTTTATGGTGCAGAAGAAGCAACTATTGCCTACAATGAAGGTAAAGTTGATATTCATTCTCCAATTAAAGTAATCGTTCCAGACCTTGACGAAAATGGTAATATTGTTAATGTAATGCGTGAAACGTCTGTTGGTCGTGTTATTGTTAACGAAATTGTACCAGAAGAAGTTGGTTATATTAACACTGTTATTTCTAAGAAATCGCTTCGTGATATCATCGGTAGAGTTATTAAAGTATGTGGTGTTGCCCGTACTGCTGATTTCCTTGATGGTATTAAGAACTTAGGTTATAAAATGGCCTTCAAAGGTGGATTGTCGTTCAACTTGGATGATATCATTATTCCTAAGGAAAAAGAAGAGCTTGTTAAGCGTGGTTACGAAGAGGTAGAGCAAGTTATTAGTAACTATAACATGGGTTTCATTACTAATAATGAACGTTACAACCAAGTAATTGATATTTGGACACATGTAAATAGTGAGCTGTCAAATATTTTGATGAACACTATTTCTACTGATGATCAAGGATTCAATGCTGTTTATATGATGCTTGATTCTGGTGCCCGTGGTTCTAGAGAACAAATTCGTCAGTTATCAGGTATGCGTGGTTTGATGGCTAAGCCTCAAAAAGCTGGTGCAGAAGGTGGACAAATTATTGAAAACCCTATTCTTTCTAACTTTAAAGAAGGACTTTCAGTACTTGAGTACTTTATTTCAACCCACGGTGCTCGTAAAGGTCTTGCCGATACGGCTCTTAAAACAGCGGATGCTGGTTATTTGACTCGTCGTCTAGTTGACGTTTCTCATGATGTGATTATTAACGAAGAAGATTGTGGTACTTTGCGTGGTCTTGAGTGTACATCACTTAAGAATAATGATGAGGTAATTGCAACTTTATTCGAAAGAATTCTAGGTAGAGTTTCTGTTCACGATGTAATTAATCCTTCTACAGGAGAATTAATTGTTGCAGGTGGTCAAGAAATTACTGAGGAAATTGCCCTTGAAATTGAAAATTCACCAATCGAAACTGTTGAAATTCGCTCAGTGTTGACTTGTGAATCTAAAAAAGGAGTTTGTGCTAAGTGTTATGGACGTAACCTTGCTACCAATAGAATGGTACAAAGGGGTGAAGCCGTTGGTGTTGTTGCTGCTCAATCAATTGGTGAGCCAGGTACACAGTTGACGCTTCGTACTTTCCATGCTGGGGGTACTGCTTCGAACATTGCAGCTAATGCAACTATCAAGGTTAAAAATAAATCTCGTCTTGAGTTCGAAGAACTTAGAACAGTTGATACTGTAGATGATCAAGGCAATAAAGGTCAAGTGGTAGTCAGTCGTCTTGCAGAAGTGCGCTTCGTTGATGTTAATACTGGCATAGCATTGTCAACTCACAATATTCCTTATGGTTCGTTGTTATATGCAGCACCTGATGATGTTGTTGAAAAAGGAACTATGATTGCTAAGTGGGATCCATTTAATGCTGTTATTATCACTGAAGCTTCTGGTAAGATTCAGTTCGAAGATATGGTAGAGGGTGTTACTTACAAGGTAGAATCTGATGAAGCTACAGGTCTTCGCGAGGTTATTATTATTGAGACTAAAGATAAAACTAAAATTCCTTCAGCTCATATTGTTGATGAATCTGGCGATATCGTAAGAACATATAACTTACCAGTAGGTGGTCACATTGTTGTAGAAGACAAGGCTAAAGTAAAAGCTGGTGAGATTATTGTTAAGATTCCTAGAGCGGTTGGTAAAGCTGGTGATATTACCGGTGGTCTTCCACGTGTAACCGAGTTGTTTGAGGCTCGTAATCCATCTAACCCTGCTGTCGTTTCTGAAATTGACGGACAGATTGCAATGGGTAAAATTAAACGTGGTAACCGTGAAGTAGTTGTTACAACCAAAACAGGTGAGGTTAAGAAATACCTTGTACCATTGTCTCGTCAAATTCTTGTTCAAGAAAATGACTACGTGCGTGCTGGTACTCCTCTTTCTGATGGTGCTACAACTCCTGCTGATATCTTGGCAATTAAAGGACCTACTGCTGTTCAAGAATACATTGTTAATGAAGTACAAGACGTTTACCGTCTACAAGGTGTGAAGATTAATGATAAACACTTTGAAATCATTGTTCGTCAAATGATGCGTAAAGTAGCTATTGATGAATCTGGTGATACTATGTTCTTGGAAAAAGAAATAGTTGACAAGATTGACTTCATGGAAGAAAATGATCGTATTTGGGGTAAGAAAGTGGTTGTTGATGCTGGTGATTCTGAAGTATTGAAAAAGGGTCAAATCGTTACTTCTCGTAAGTTACGTGATGAAAATAGTAAATTGAAACGTCGTGACATGAAAACTGTTGCTGTACGTGATGCTATTCCTGCAACTTCAACTCAGATTCTACAAGGTATCACACGTGCTGCTCTACAAACTAAGAGCTTCATGTCTGCTGCATCTTTCCAAGAAACAACTAAGGTTCTTAATGACGCTGCAATTAATGGTAAGGTTGATAAACTTGAAGGTATGAAAGAGAACGTAATTTGCGGTCACTTAATTCCTGCTGGTACTGGTCAACGTGAATTCCAGAAAATTGTTGTTGGTTCTCGTGAAGAGTATGATCGTGTTTTAGCAAACAAAAAAACCGTAACAGATTACAAAGAGGTTCAATAACCTTTTTAATCCAAATATATTTAAGGCGTGAGAAGAGTTTCTTCTCACGCCTTTTTTTATTCCGTATTGTCTCGTCCACCAATATCGTTACAGAGGCCGCACACACTTATAATACTAAAAGACCACATTAGTCTTGTAATACGAAAAAAACAGAACAAATGCATACTCTAAATCTAATATAAGTTAGAACGTAAAGAAACAATGATAGTTGCCGAGAGAACCTAGCTGCTACCATATTAATTGTGAATATATTGTTCAATAAATATGTAACGCTTATGTACGACGAGACATATTCAAAATAATTAACTGTAAATTGTATTGTCAAATAAAATTGTAAAATCAAAGTTCTAGACAGTTCTAAAAAAAGTATTTTATCAAAAAAAGTGCATTAGTGCAAATTAGAAATATCTAAAGCTTTATCTTTGCATAAAATTATATTAAGATGATAACAATAGAACAACTTAAAGACATTCAAGAGCGCACACTCGCGTTGAGGAGGTATCTTTGACATCGATGAGCGTAAAATTCAATTAGAAGAAGAACAATTGAGAACTCAGGCTCCAGATTTCTGGGATGATCCTAAGATTGCTCAAGTTCAAATGAAAATGGTGAAAGATATTGAGCAATGGATTAATGATTATGAACTTGCAGTTACTTTATCTGAAGAACTTGAATTAGCTTTCGATTTTTGTAAAGATGGTTTAATGTCAGAAGAAGATGTTGATATGAACTATTCTAAGGCATTGTCCCATATTGAAAGTCTAGAACTTAAGAATATGCTTCGTGAAGAGGCTGATGAATTAGGTTGTATTGTGAAAATCAACTCGGGTGCTGGCGGTACTGAAAGTCAAGACTGGGCGTCTATGTTGATGCGTATGTACCTTAAATGGGCAGAAAATAGCCAATACAAAGTAACGTTATCAAGCTTACAAGAAGGTGATGAAGCAGGTATTAAAACTTGTACAATTCAAGTCGAAGGTGATTT
>JASLDF010000092.1 GCA_030151635.1 Bacteroides sp.
TGGTAAAACAAAAAATGGAAATTGGAAATATAAGTGGCACCAATCATTAACTTCGGACATTGGAAGAGAACACTTAAAAAAACAGATTATTGAAGTTTCTACCTTAATGTCTGTGTCTCAGACCAAAGAACAATTTGACGAGCTATTTCAGCAAAAGTATAATTCAAACCCTATACAGTTACATATAGAATTTAACGAGGATGTTGCTCTTCAGAAAAAAAGGAATTATAGCAAATAATATCCTAGAGGAAGTTTTGCTAACCCCTTACATTTTCTATGTATAATTGAACACCTATTTTTCTACTTATCTGCAATACACCCTCTTTCTAGTATCTGCTGATGGTGCGACGGCGTGGTTAACCGTGGTGTTGTGGCACCCGTCGCACCAAAACGGGACATTTCCTTGTGGTTATTCTACCTACGCACTGGAGTTGCAGGGTCGTGCTGTTGTAGTATCAGTAGTAAAAATGAAGGGGAAGACACAGAGATTTTCTTCGTGTTTTACCATTTACGAATTATCTAATTATCAATATAATAGATTATTTATTGGCTCTTTGTAATGACTTATTCTATCTTTGTATGTAACAAAACTTAAACATAACGATACAAGATCGGTCATTTAATAGTGAAGGAGGTTGAGTCGAAAATCGACTTTTTCTGTCCTGTTTTTCTACAAACAGAGCAAATTGTGTTAAAATGACTGACCAGTGAACAAAAAATCAACCTATGGGTTTATTATTATGAAGATAGTTCCTATATTTAGCAATCGATTGTATGCCCTGCAGTATGAAGGTGAAACAGAAAATGAGTTGAGCCGCTTGATGGAATTGTGGGATGATGCGGAATATCTCTTTGATTTTTATGAAAACAATCAAACCTGTTTTCGGAGTGATTACTTTACGACAAAAAGAAATATTCTAGAATACAGTAATGTTGATTTTTTGGAAGACATTGAGCAGAATCGGAATTACTTAGAGCAGGAACTTCTGTCCATTAAAAAGAATGAAGCATATGACATGGATCATTTCTTTCGCAATTTATACCGCAATCCTCCACCTAACAAGGTGTATGAATTGTACAAGAAGAGGTGCCATATTTTACGATTATATGCTGTTAAAATAGATGTGGGGCTTTATTTAATTACCGGAGGTGCTATAAAAGTGGTAAAAGAGATGCATAATCATCCCGATACAAAAAACGCACTGCAGCAATTGAACTTTATATCGGCAAAATTACATGATGAGAATATTAAAAGTAGTGACCAACTTGAATCTTATATACGGTTTATAAATGAAAAAAGATAATAATAAAGATTTGTTTTTGAATCTTGTTTCGGAGGCTCCTTCGACCTTTGCAGATGAACTGGAAGAAAGAGTGAACAATCAAGATTGGAGACATGAATCTAAGATTATAGCATTTAAAGTTTTAAAGGCTATAAAAGAACAAGAGATAAAACAACGTGATTTGGCCTTTAAAATGGGGGTTAGTCCGCAACAAATAAGCAAAATTGTGAAGGGCAAGGAAAATCTTACCTTGGCAACCATTGTTAAATTGCAAAACATTCTAAAAATAAACATTCTGGAGTCTTGCAGCCAAACTAAATCAAACGACAACCCTACGACAACTAGCTATAGCACCGATTTGGAGCCTATCCAATCGACTCTATTGGCACCAAAATGCACTGGTAGAATCTCTTTGAGCGACTTCAGTTTCCAGGATGTAGTGGCTAAAGAGGAGACGTTCTCAATTAAACCCGCCATGTAATTATGAAACAGATCCCTTTTTTTTTAGAGAAAATTGAGACGCTTGATTATGCGGCTATGGAGGATGCTTATATTGAAGATGGCACAGATGTTAAGTTTGGGTTGAATATCTCTTTTGGAACTAAATCTCCTGAAGATTGTAGCTTGGTTTGTGTCATATCTATCCTTTTTAAACAAGACGATCGCCCTTTTTTAAAGATAAAATCGGCATCTGTCTTTAGTATTGACCCAACATATTGGGAACAACAGATTGTTGACCGGGTATTGACGCTTCCTAAAAAAATTGCCGATCACCTATCGGTGCTTAGTTTGGGGACGACACGTGGCATTTTACATGCTAAGACGGAAGGTACATTATTAAATAAATTCCTTATTCCGCAACTCAACATCTCAAAGTATTTCAAAAACGATGTAACCATTTCTTTCTCTAAATAGGAGGATTAAAGTATCCGTACGACTGTCCCCTTTGCTCTGTTTAATACCGGTGCAAAGGGGACAGTTTTTATTTATACCCTCTTTCTAGTATCTGCTGATGGTACGACTGTGCATTAACCGTGGTGTTGTGGCACCTATCCCACCAAAACGGGACATTGCCCTGCTGCTCTTTTGTACCTACGCACAGGAGTTGCAGGGTGTGCTGTCGCACCATCAGTAGTAAAAATGAAGGGGAAGTTATGGGGTTATTTTGGGATTGTATTGGTAGTGCCCGATGATGGGAAATTGAAAGAGAAAGTCTTCCAGCACCTGCCCCACGCCTACGTTGTGGATGATGTAGTAATTGCCAGAAGATGGCGATTTCAGCTTGGAAACGATGCCAATATGAGTCATTCCTCCTCGAATGCGCCAACAAATGATATCGCCAGGCAGATAGTCGGCTGGAGTTTTTGTGATGGGTTTGCTTTGACCAAAGCGTGAAAAAAAGACCATAAGATTGGGTACACGGCGGTGGTCTATATTTTTATCGGTGGTTTTTAATCCCCATATTTTAGGATAGAGAGTGAAGTTTTTCTTCATGTCTTCGTGGACTTCTTTCTGCAAATCGATCCCCATTTTTCGGTAGGCACGAATCACAACATCCGTACACACCCCTCGATTGGCAGGTACATCGCCCCCGGGATAGGCAATATTGAAATAGGTGGCATCGTAACGCACGTGGTCTTTGGTTAGGGTAAAAGCAGAATCGGCCAAGGCAATGCTAAAAGGATCTTGAGCGAATGTTATAAACGTACTTACAAAAAGAAAGAGTGTCGTAATGATCGCTTTCATGGGAATTGAGGCTGTTTATTTAGGTTGTTTTGATGATGTGTTCCTAGGCAACATTTTATTGTGCCAAGTTGAACAAAAGACGTATTCTACGATTGTGTACCTGTGGTTATCTGTACTCCTCCAGTTTTTTGTTGGTATAATTTGTAGCGTAATCCACAAAATGATTTTGAATATTGATTGCACCATCATACTCCTCGTCCTCGACGTCTTGATGCTCCAAAACGAAATGTTCGTCGTCCGTTAGGTGTTTCCATTCGTCGTTGCTCATTGTTTGTAGTAAATCCATGAGTCCGGGATAGATGTGGAGATCGCCCTGTTCGGCAACCAGACAGATTTGTTCAAAGAGATTGAGGCTGTCGTAATCATCGGCTAGAAACTTTGTTTCGGGTGCCTCTTTACCCAACTGTCGCAACTTATGTGCCATTCGAAACGAACACTGCTTCAACAGTTTTTCTGCTTGTTTTTTGAAGTGAGTTTCCATTTCAATAATCTTCCAAACATCGTGTGCTTTATCTATTGCATCACCAATAAAATCACTATTAATATCTACCATAGCCCTAGTTTTAAGTACATTATTAGGTTAAGTTATGGAACTAAAGATAGTAAAATTGTCCGAATTAATGCAGGACAGATTCCAAATTATAATTCTAGGCTTATGGTGGTATTTTACTCTCAAATTCAAACAGACCTATCCTGCTACTTCGCTCTATTCAAAGGCACATTAAGGCCCCATAAATTAGTCGGCCCTCCGCTTTTTTCTACTGATGGTGCGACCGGTGCACTATTGTTTGCGATGAGTTATGGATGAACACCAGCCTTAATCCCCCCATATACAAATTGGTTAATGTGTTTTACTGTGGTTTCTACTGATGGTGCGACCGGTGAATGACCGTGGTGTTGTGGCACCCGTCGCACCAAAACCCACCATTTCTGTTTATCAGGAAGAGCTACGCATAAATACTGCATAGCGTGCTGTCGCATCATCAGTAGAAATTATGAGGAGGGATTTGTTGAAATTAAATATGACACCAGTGACATTAAACTTATTAAATTAGCAAGTGTGCCCAATTGCTTTTTCACATTTATTACGGGTAATTTAATTTTCAGCTATTTTACTAACTACGTGCATCTAGGCTCTCAATCTGCCTCTTTTAAGGTATAACAGCACCTTTATATTTGTAGCTATGCAAGATTCAGGCATATGTTTTATGAAACAGTCATTTAATTGTTAAAATAATGCATTGCTATTGATATTGTGTTAATATATTTTACTTAATTTTATTTAATTAATTAGATATACAAATTAGAATATGAAATTATTTAAAAGCGTCCTTTTAGTAGGACTAGTCGTAGCAGCATCTAGCTGTGCATCTTACAAACAATCTAACCACGTTTCTCCACTTGTAGCTGCTCCAGTTGAAACACATCAGCTTAGAGCAGATTTGAATCTTGATGTCAATAATAAGGTAGAGGCGAATTCAACTCGAACAACCCTATTTGGTTTCCGTATTAAAGGCGATAAGAAATTTGCTGAAACTGGTTTTATGTCAAGCAATCTTGCCAAAGCAAAATCGGCAGCGATGTACAAAGCGATTGAACAAGGTAACTACGACATCATTGCAGCTCCAAAATACAAATACGAATCTCACAGTTGGTTCTTTGGTATGGTTAAGAAATATAAAGTAGTTCTTAATGGTTATGGTGCGACAATCAAGGACATTAAACAAGTGCCAGTTAACACAACGAAACAAATTAAAGTGAAGAAATAAGCTTAATTTTAAGGCATAAAAAAAGGGTTCACATCAACTAAATGATGTGAACCCTTTTTGTTTCGTATCGTCTATACCTAGTGCATAATCTTGTAAATCAACTCGCGCATTAAATCGCCATCGGTCGTAGATCCGGTGTCGCCAAATCCTTTTGAACGAACATCTATATCTCGCAGCTCGCCAATAATTTCCATGGTTTTCATACCCGAAAATCGCTGCATACCACGCATATAATCACGAGCTTGCCAATCGAAACGAAGATCAAGCATCTCTTGTATTCCTCTTTCATTCTTTTGCGGCGCATAATAGGCCAGCATCAGGTTCGAGAAATACTTAAAGAGCAACGACAGCGTTACTTGCAATGGAGCCACCTTTGGGTTATTTGCGAAGTAGTCAATAATGGTGTTTGCCTTGAGCGTATTCCCCTCCAAAATGGCGTTTTGAAGCTCAAAATAGTTGTAGCTCTTACTTATACCAATATTTGCTTCGACCGCATGGGGTGTAATCCTCTTTTCCGTGTTGAGTGCAATGGTTAGCTTCTCTAGTTCCTTTGTCAATCGCACCAAGTCGGTTCCAATAAAATTGGCCACCATTTCGACTGCTTTTGGTTCGATTGTAAAGCCTTTACGGCTAATGTAGGAATTGATAAACGGAATGAGGTTTTTCTCCTTGAGCTGCTCCGATTCGAATAATACGCCGACTTTTTGAATGCCACTGACAAGCGACTTATTACGCTTATCAATCTTACCATATTTATGGCAGATGACTAAAATAGTTGAGGGCTGTGGTTTGTCTAAATAGTGAACCAACTTGCCCACATCATCGCCAATTTGCTGTGCCTCACGCACAATAACAACTTGGCGTTCCGACATCATTGGGTAGCGTTTCGCTGCATTGATAATATCGGAATAGTTGGTGGCTGCTGTACCGTAAATAATGGTTTGGTTAAACTCCTTTTCTTCGGGAGTTAGGACGCTTGCTTCAATATAGTTCGATATTAAATCGATGTAGTAACTCTCCTCGCCCATTAAATAGTAAACTGGAGCGTACTTTTTGTCTTTAATATCTCGTAAAATCTGTTCAGCGGTTAGCGTCTCTTTAGCCATTATTTTGTGTGTCGTTTAATTGATTTATTATCGAATTTTGCATCTGTACGAGTCCGAAATCACCAATCGAATTTAAGGTGTTTAACGGTCTTGTTCTTGTCGATAATCTTACGAAGTGCTGCAATACCCATAGCAACGTGTTCTTCAACAAAGTTACGTGTAACAACCGAGTCGCTCTTGTCTGTTTTCACTCCTTCTGGAACCATTGGTTGGTCCGAAACAAGTAATAAAGCACCAGTTGGGATGTGATTTGCGAAACCTACACTAAATAAAGTAGCTGTTTCCATATCTACAGCCATTGCACGAGTTTTTCTAAGGTAAGCCTTAAAGTCTTCGTCATGTTCCCAAATACGGCGGTTTGTTGTGTAACATGTACCTGTCCAGTAATCACGACCAAAGTCACGAATTGCCGATGACACCGCACGTTGCAACATAAAGGCTGGAAGAGCTGGAACTTCTGCAGGGAAATAGTCGTTCGAAGTACCTTCGCCACGGATTGCTGCAATAGGAAGAATTAAGTCGCCTAATTTATTTTTATCGGCAAGACCACCACATTTACCTAGGAAAAGGCACGCTTTAGGTTGAATTGCACTTAAAAGGTCCATAATGATTGCAGCGTTAGGGCTACCCATACCAAAGTTGATAATGGTAATGCCTTCGGCAGATGCAGATATCATATTGGCATCTCTACCAAGAACAGGAACATCAAATTTCTTTGCAAATATTTCAACATAGTTGCTGAAATTAGTAAGCAAGATACATTTTCCAAAATCGTTCAACTCACGCTTTGT
>JASLDF010000094.1 GCA_030151635.1 Bacteroides sp.
CATAAAACAAAGTCTTTTGGAAATAAATACAGTATATATGTTATAAAGAATAGATTTCGATGTAACTCTACTGGAATATAGTTATATATGTAAATATTTCGTAACTAGAACTTGATACTGACTAATTTTAAGAGGTATAAAAAACAGATAAAATAGGATACTATTACAACAACAAGCCAAATTTTCATATTCTTTATTTCAAAAAAAAGACTTTTGAAGTAAGCATATTTCAAACATTTATCATTTTCAAAACATAAAATACAATTTATTCTGATATGCTTCTGCTCGATTGTTTTGGAGTAGACTTCATAATTGTAGCGTATGAATTGGTAAATGCTGATAAGCTCTTATAACCTACACGATAGGCTATTTCTGAAAGCGTGTACTGATTGTCATCAATTAACTCTATTGACTTTAATATACGAATGAGCTGGACATATTTTTTAATGGTTATCCCTGTCTCTTGTTTGAAAACTCGTTGCAAAGTTCGAGTTGACATCTTTGCAATTTCTGCCAGTTCATCTGTACTTAGATTGTATTTATAGTTTTTATTTATGTATTGACTTATAGTCGACAGCCGCGTATCACGAGGAATAGGGATTTGCAACCAATCATTTTCTTGATAAAAATGAGGTAAACTATTTAGAATGGCATGTAGAAAGATAGTTTGCTCTAGGTCTTCTTCTGTTTTCTTGTTCCACTTTGCCGAGTATAGTAACATTTCTTTTAATACGCGTGGAGCAGAAAAGACTTGAACTTGGTGATAAAAAACATCAGTAGGAACTATTCGAAAAAGTACAACCTTTAATATAACCGATTTAGAGTCCGATGTTGTCCGGTGTAAAGTACTCGAAGGAATTAAAATAACATGATTCTGAGGAACAAAATAAACTTTTTGATCGATATGAAAATATTGATATCCTTCCTCAACATAGGTTAACTGATAGTGCTCATGAGTATGAGGTAATTGTTCATGATGCCAATTTTCTTCAAACCACACATAAGCTTTACTCGATATGTTTTTTGCCGACTTCTCTGCTATTCTATTTTCTTCTTGCTTATTCATATTGTCGTTTCATATATTATTATTGGCAAATCTAATAAAAACGACATGAGTACCTTTGCAATCAGACAAAAATTTACGTTTATAATAGTGCGATTTTATGGATAAAAAGAAAAATATAGGTTTAACAATCCTCAGTGTAATTGTAGTAATCTTAGTTGCAGGTGGTTTACGCTCGCCACTCACGGCAGTGAGCCCCGTCCTAAGTGAAATTCTGGTTGTTTTCAACTTAAATACGTTAGAGGGTAGTTTATTAACTTCGATCCCGTTAATAGTTTTTGCAACTTGCTCTGTTTTAATAAGTAAGCTTGGTGTAAAAACGAACATCAATTTCAGTTTAATCCTCTCTTTAGTCATTCTTATTGCAGGACTCTATCTTCGTGTGTACGGAACCGTTGAGCTTTTATTTGTTGGCTCATTGTTAATTGGGTTGGGTATTTGTATTGGTAATGTGATGACACCCGCCTACATCAAAAATAAATTCCCTATGAAAGTAGGAGTTATGACTGGGGTATTCTCTGTGGCAATGAACTTCATTGCTGCATCTGCATCTGGTCTAAGTATTAGCTTAGGTCAATGGACTGGCATGGGCTGGAAAGGCTCATTAGGTATTTGGAGTCTTTGGGGAGCTATAGCACTTGTGGCTATTATTTTTGAAACCGTGATTAGTAGAAATAAAACTAACACTACTACTGCTAAAAAAGAGATGAAGAAAGAATCATTTAATGTATTCCGTTCTAAAATGGCATGGAGTATTAGTGTATTCATGGGTATTCAATCGCTTGTTTACTATTGCCTTGTTGCCCTTCTCCCTACTATTCTAGTAGAATATGGAATGAAAGAGGCCGAAACAGGATTTGTATTCTCTGTTCTGCAATTAGCAATGCTTCCTATCATGTTCATTAGCCCTATTATAGCTACAAAAATGAAAGATCAGAAAATTATGATTTACTTAACTGGGGCATTGATGTTTGCTGGTATTTTGATGCTTGCTGTACTTAAAACTCAATATATTTATGCTACTGCAATAGTAATTGGTATGGCCAGTGGATTCGCATTTAGCCTTTCTATTCTGTTTTTCTCTCTTAAAAGTAGAACGATGGATGGAACCATTAAAATTTCTGGTAAAGCCCAATCAATTGGCTATTTGATCGCTGCATTTGGACCTCCAATATTTGGTATGCTACACGATTGGACAACATCATGGACATCATCATTCTATTTCTTAATGGTAATGATTGTTATCATGACAATATTCGGCAGAAAAGCCGCTCAACCACTTTATATTGAAGATAATTAAATAAATTGGATGTTATTTGAATTTGCAAAGAAGCCGAAATACAGATTGTATTTCGGCTTCTTTATATTCCTAAATTCAAGAATTTATTCTTTCAAATCTTGAATCAATTCTAAGTTGCCACTTGTCAATGGTTCTAAATTGGCAGTAATCTTTTCGGCAGACCAATTCCACCATTCCAATTCTTGTAAGAATTGAATAAACTGTGCATCAAATCGCATTTTAACTACTCGAGCGGGGTTTCCAACAGCAATAGCATACGCAGGTATATCTTTAGATACTGTGGAGTTTGCTCCAATAATGGCCCCATTACCAATAGTAACTCCAGGCAAGATAGTTGCATTTTGACCAATCCAAACATCATTTCCTACTACTGTATTTCCCTTAAATGGTAAACTTGTTATAGAAGGGGTAGACTCTTCCCATCCATTTCTCATGATATTAAATGGATATGTACTCACTCCATTTAATACGTGATTGGCACCATTCATAATAAAAGTTACTCCCTTAGCAATGGCACAAAACTTTCCTATTATAAGCTTATCGCCCAACATGGAATAATGATGGGTTACTTGCTTCTCAAAATTCTCTGCACCTTCATCGTCATCATAATAAGTATAATCACCTACGATTATATTGGGATTCTTTATGATGTTTTTTATAAAGCATATTTGCTTAATCTTTCCATTTGGGAAGATTGATTCTGGATTTGGGCCTTTTCTCATTTTAATTCAATCGTTTGGTGCTTAAAGATAACCAAAAGCCCTACAACATCAACGTGTTATAGGGCTTATATGCATTCGTTTTATCAACTTAATTCGTAGTGACCTCGCCGAGAATCGAACTCGGATCTAAAGTTTAGGAAACTTCTATTCTATCCGTTG
>JASLDF010000136.1 GCA_030151635.1 Bacteroides sp.
ACATCGTACGCATTATTGACGTCCTGAAGTAAATTTTCAATTACCCTCTCGTAAGTGACAGCTACTTTCAAGAGTTCTTGTACTTTCAATAAATTCCAAAAAGCCAAATCAGTTTGGTAAACGACCTCATTGTTTGTCAAAGCCTGATTCATGAATGACATTTCATAGCCTATCTTAGACATCTTATGAGCTGCTATTATTCTTCCCCCCATATAAAGAGGTTGAGTAATATTTACACCTGCCATATAGCTTTTATTCAAACTAAAATCAAGTCCCATAGTAGGAATAAACACAAACCCATTTGGTAATGTACCTCCTGCAGGGAAAGTTGGAATCTTCATTTCAGGTGTATTTTCACTGTATCGTTTAGAATTAAAAAGATAATTTCCACTTGCTTCAATATGAGGAAAGAATTTAGCTCTATACGTTTTAACATCGTACTTAGCCTTGTCTGTCATCAAGCGAGAAACTTTTTTTTCTTTATTATACTCTAACGCTTTGTCTCGACATTCCTGTAACGACAACTCCTCTTGTGCAAAAGAAGTCAGCGTACTACATGCCAAAATACTAATCAGTATATATTTATAATTAAGCTTCATGTTTATCCACCTTTATTTTAAAGAATAATGAATATAAAACAGGTATAAATAATAACGTAATTATTGTACCCACAAATAATCCTCCCATAATTGTAACTGCCAAAGAACCAAACATATCATCTGATAGCAATGGAATCATACCTAAAATAGTAGTCAACGAAGCCATCATAACGGGACGGAACCTAGAAGAAGAACTATCTAACAATGCTTTAACAGGATCAATACCCTGATTTATTTGTAATGATATTTCGTCCATCAACACAATTCCATTCTTAATCATCATCCCAATTAATCCTAAAGCACCTACAATAGCAACAAAACCAAAGTCTTTACCAGAAATCAACATACTGAAAATAACACCAATTGCGATAAGTGGCATACAGCAAAAAATAACCAGTGGCTTTTTGATATCCTTAAATAGAAGAATCAAAATAGTAATCATTAAAATTATTGCCAATGGGAAGTTTTTAAATAGATACTCTGTACTTTCGGTACTCGCCTTATATTCCCCTTGCCAAGACATAGAATAACCCGATGGGATTTCTATCTCATTAATCTTTGGAAGAATGGAATTTCTAGCTGCATCAGCACTATACCCTGGAGCAGGATTACATTGAGCTTGAATTGCTCTTTGCCCATTGTAACGTAACACCAAAGGATCTACCCATTTAATGTGAATACCATCAGAAGTTTGATTTAATGGAACTGTACGTAAAGCTCCAACCAGTAAATCTTCCTCTGAAATAGCACCTGTAGCTAGTTCTTGAATTGTTTTAGCACTCAAGTTTTGTAATGGAGGCATCAAACTAAAGATTGGGGTATTTTCTAACCCCTCAATAGGTTTCTGCTCGTTATTTACACTTTTCAAGTATATATTATTTCTACGATCTCCCTCATAATAAACACCAGAAGGAATTCCTCCAGTTGCAGATAAAACTGATAGCCCAACATCTGTACGTGTCATTCCTAAGTTTCTTGCAATTGGTTGATTGTAATTGACCATTAAAGTAGGAACAGAAGCTTCCCAATCACGTTTAACCAACATGATTTTGGGGTCAGCCTTCATTATATCTTCAGCTTGTGTCGCTAAGTCTTTCAAGACAGCTGGGTCTGGTCCACTAAATTGAAGTTCTATAGGGAAAGGTTGATACATCAAGTTATATCGCTTCATACGAACATAAGCTTGAGGGTAATTCTTTGTCAAATAGTTTTGAATTACCCACATTGAATCGACCAACATCTTAGGAGCAGTAAAATCTACAATTAATTCACCATAAGATAAAGATGGGTTAGCAATACTACGAACAAGGTTATAACGAGCAGGAGTACCACCCAACGATGTCGTAACATTTGCCACTTCGTCCCTGCCAAGTAAATAGTTTTCAATATCTATTAAATCGGCTTTCACTTTTGAATTATTAGTACCCTCTGGCATTTTATATTCAATATAAAGCTGATCATAGTTCATATCAGGAAAGAAGGATTGTGGTAAATATTTATAACAAAAAATACTCAATCCAACTAATACTAAAGCAGATACAATGGTAACAGTTCTAAATTTCAAACAGAACAGAAGAACTTTTCGAAGCGAACGGTAATAAATATTACTATACATTTCTTCATCATTCGATTCTGTTTTTTTAACCTTCAACATCCATTTAGACATCAAAGGGACATGAGTTAGTGCCAACAACCAACTTAAGATTAGCGAAACAGCCAATACTATAAATAAGTCACGTACATAAACCCCTGCAGTATCTGGAGATAGAAAAATTGGGAAGAATGCTAAAATAGCAATCAAAGTAGCTCCCAACAAAGGAATTGCAGTTTGTCTTCCAATACTGGTTAAAGCTTCTGTACGCTCAGTTCCTTTTTGCAGACTCACTAATATACCATCGACAATAACAATTGCATTATCGACGAGCATTCCCATGGCTAAAATAAATGCAGCCAAAGAAACACGCTGAAGCGTTCCATCGAACATATTTAAAACCAAGAAAGAGCCAAAAACAATGACAACTAAACTAGCACCAATAATAATACTACTACGGAAGCCCATTGTAAACATCAGTACCAAAACAACGATTAGAACCGATTCTATTAAGTTGATTAAGAACGTATTTAAAGCCTCATCAACACGCTCTGGTTGATAAAACACTTTATGAAACTCTACCCCAACAGGTAAACGAGTTTCTCTAATCTCCTCTAAAGTATTAGTAACGATTTTACCTACTTTAGTAATATCTGCTTCTGAACTTGCAGCAATAGCAATACCAACAGCACCAACTTGGTTGAAGCGCAATTGGTTCATAGAAGGATCTTCAATGCTTTTATAGATATTAGCAATATCTCTTAGTCGCAACTGATCACCTTCATGGCCATCTAATAGTAGGTTTTTAATATCTTCAACACTCTCGTATCGGTCATTTACAGACACACGTATTCTGCTATCATCTGTATCATAATAACCTGCATAAACCGTTTTATTTTGCGTGTTTAATGTCGATAATACTTGAGCAGGATGTACACCAAGATTCGCCATTCGTTCTTCAGCTAACTCTATATTGATGCATTCTTGCTCATCACCATATAAATTAACACTATTAATTCCTTTAATGGCTTGCATCTCACGCTTAACCATTTGAGCATATTGTGTTAATTCTGAATTCGATATACCATCGCCAGTCATTGCATAAAACATGCCATAAACATCACCAAAATCATCTTTAACAATTGAAGGCCTAGCACCTTCTGGCAATTGAGACTGAACGTCAGCAACCTTCCTACGTAAAATATCCCAATACTGATTTACCTCATCAGCAGGAACAAGTTTAGATAATTCTACCGATATAAATGACACATCATTCATTGAACGGCTTGTTAATTTATCTAAGTTACCCATACTGCGGATATTCTTTTCTAACAAATCCGTAACCTCCAGTTCCACCTCATGTGGAGAAGCTCCAGGGAAAGGAGTAATAACAAGGGCAGTCTTAACCTTTATCTCGGGGTCTTCTAATTTACTCATGTCATAAAATGCCAAAGCACCACCTACAACAAGAATACAGATTAGGAAACGAACAAGGTAACGATTATCTAATGCCCATTTTCCAAAATCTTTCATAACAATCCTCCAACATTAGTTTTCGACTTAGCAGGTAATGGAACTACCTTTGTTCCTTCTTTCAAACTATTTACACCTGCAATTACAATTTCCTCACCAGCAGTTAAACCTTTAGAAATAATGCATTCACCATCTCTTAAAATTCCTTTAACCTCTACCGTTCTACTCACTACGTTTTGATTCTCTTTATCATAAACCCAAACAGTAGATTTCCCTTCGATACACTCAAACACTGCAGTTAACGGAATCACAACATAACTAGATACTTCGGTTTTCTTGAAAATTTTAACTGTAGCAGTCATTCCTGGAGTAGGAACACGAGTCAGTTCCGTTTTATCAAAATAAAAACGCATAGTATACAATTGGTTAAGATTCGCTTTATGCGCTATACCGGCTAATTTTAAAGAGAACACTTCCTCTGGGAAGATATCTACCGAACATTCATAGGCATGAAATGAGTCTTTATCATAAAATTCAGTAGAAGGGATATTAATTTCAACTTCAGGAAGTCCTTTATTAATCATAGAAACTACTGCAAAACCTGCAGCAATTGTTTCATCTTTATCAAATAATTTCTTCTGGATAAATCCATCAAATGGAGCTAGTAGCTTCGTATCTTTCAACGCATCTTTATGTGCTTGAAGAAGTGCACTTATTTGTTCTAATCCAAATTTTGCTTTTTCATAATCATTTTTAGACACACTACCCTTTTCATACAAAGTAAAAATACGCTCTGCTTCCCCTTTAATTTGGTTGTATTTTGCTTGAGTCGCATTAACCTGGGTAATATAATCCCTTGGATCAAGTTCTGCTAAAACTTGCCCTTTAGTTACCTTAGAGCCAGTGTTCACATTCACTTTCAATAAAGTTCCACTTACTCTAAAAGCTAAATTCACATCAGATTGAGCCTTAACTTTTCCAGGGTAGGTTACAGTAAGCTGGCTTTCATAAGGAATCACTATTCCTGTTTTCACACTTAAAGTTCGGTCTATTTCGTTTTTCTTCTTTGAAGAACACCCCACTACAAATAGTAAGATTACTAGTAATGAGGTAGAAACGGTCAGTTTCTTTGTAATTTGCATTTCTTGTTATATTAATTGTTATTACGTTAATCAAAATATAATGTAAATATCGAGCAACCATCTCAAACAATCAACTTTTATCGCATACTTCCACCAACAATATCTAACAATTCATTAGTAATTGCTTGTTGTCTCGATTTATTGTATTGTTGTGTTAAATCTTGGATCAAGTCATTTGCATTATCTGTAGCCAATTGCATAGCAACCGACCTTGCAGCTTCTGCAGATGCGTTTGAATCAATTAAGGTTGTGTATAATTTCTGGCATAATACCTGAGGTATCAAATCTGCTATAAGTTCTTGTTCAGAAGGCTCGACAATATAATCGTAATTCATTTTTGAACTTGCTGATTGATTCCGAAATTTATCTAAATCCAATGGCAGGTATTGCTCTGTTGTCAAAATTTGACTTCCCACAGATTTAAAATAGTGATAAATAATGACTACTTGATCTATTTCTTGATTTAAAAATTTATGCATTAATTCTTGACCAAGATCTCGTGCTGCTCTATAACTCGGTTTTTCTGCTAACTCTTCGTAAGAGCCTTGAAGATTATAATTTCTTTTTCGTAAAGCCTCTTCTATTTTGCGTCCAATTGGGTATACCTGAATATTTCCATTACCCAAATTAGAATGACTTTCAATAAAATCATTCGTTGCACGAATTACATTACTATTAAAACCTCCACAAAGAGCCGTATTTGAAGAGATTGCTACAACAGCTATTCTTTTCACTTTACGATTTTCAGTAAACGGTGATTCCACAGAAGACGTTCGTCCCAAAATTTTCCCTACAATCTCTTCCAACTTTTTCTCGTACGGAAGCATATTGGTAATCACCTGCTCAACTTTAGTAAGTTTAGCAGATGAAACCATACGCATTGCAGATGTTATTTTACGCGTATTCTTGACTGTACCAATTCTATTTTTTACTTCACGTAGTGATGCCATAGTTTTTTATTTATTGATCAGCATACTGATTTGAAATCATTTTAGCGACATCTTCCATAATGGCTTTCATATCGTCATCAATAACTCCATTCTTTAATTTATCTAACACATCTTCTTGATGATTTCTTTCCAAAGCTGAAATGTAATTTTGCTCAAATTCATCCACTTTATCCAGAGGAACATTTCTCAATAATCCTTGTACACCACAATACAAAATTGCAATTTGTTTATCTACTGATATTGGTTCATATTGTGGTTGCACTAATAGTCGAGTATTCTTTTTACCCTTATCAAGTGTGCGAATTGTAACAGCATCCATATCACTTCCGAATTTCGAGAATGCCTCTAATTCACGATACTGAGCCTGGTCAATTTTTAAAGTACCCGCTACCTTCTTCATTGATTTAATTTGTGCATTACCTCCTACACGCGATACCGAAATACCAACATCAATCGCTGGTCTATTCCCTTCATTAAATAGATTTGTATCAAGGAAAATTTGTCCATCAGTAATCGAAATCACATTTGTAGGAATATATGCTGATACGTCACCAGACTGAGTTTCAATAATAGGTAAAGCAGTCAATGAACCTCCACCTTTGACTTTATCTTTTAAAGACTCGGGTAAATCATTCATTTTTTCAGCAACTTCTTGTTGCAATATAATACGAGCTGCACGCTCTAATAATCTAGAGTGAAGATAGAAAATATCACCAGGGTAAGCTTCACGACCAGATGGACGACGAAGAATTAATGATACCTCACGGTAGGCAACTGCTTGTTTTGAAAGGTCGTCATAAACAATTAAAGCATCACGACCAGTATCTCTAAAAAACTCACCAATAGCTGCACCGGAGAAAGCCGAGAAGTATTGCATTGCCGCAGGTTCACCAGCAGTTGCCGCTACAACAATCGTATAGTCCATAGCCTTGTGTTTACGCAAAGTTTCGACCAATGACGCCACCGTAGAAGCTTTTTGACCAATAGCAACATAGATACAATAAACAGGCTTACCAGCTTCGTAATTTGCTCTTTGATTAATAATAGCATCAATAGCAATAGCTGTCTTACCCGTTTGTCTATCGCCAATAATCAACTCACGTTGTCCTTTACCAATAGGAATCATTGCATCAACTGCTTTCAAACCAGTTTGTAAAGGTTCACTCACAGGCTGTCTAAAAATAACCCCTGGAGCTTTACGCTCTAACGGCATATCATACAAATCTCCTGTAATAGCACCTAGACCATCTAACGGCTGCCCCAAAGGATCAATTACACGACCTAATAACCCCTCGCCTACGCTAATTGAAGCAATACGTTTGGTACGCTTTACAATGTCATTTTCTTTAACTTGGTCTGTTGGACCTAATAAAACAGCTCCAACATTATCTTCCTCCAAGTTCATGACAATAGCTTTCATACCGTTTTCTAACTCAAGAAGTTCATTCGATTCGGCATTCCAAAGTCCATAAACACGAATAACCCCATCACTCACTTGAAGAACCGTACCTACTTCATCGAGCTGTATTTTCGTATCAATACCTTCCAGTTGTTTTTGTAAGATATCAGATACCTCACTAACTCTTATATTATTAGACATAATAATTACTAATTATACAATTCGTTTATTCTTATCAATGAATTGTTGTTTAACCCGTTTTAATTGTGTTGAGATGCTTGCATCCAACCGATAACCATTGATATCGAAGATGAAGCCTCCTTCAATTCTAGGATCAACAACAGTTTCCAACTCCATGTGCGTATGCAATAAATTCGAAGAGGTTTGTTTCACCCTATCCGCTGTTTTATCATCCACAGGAACAGCTGTTATTAAACGAGCTGTACCAATATTCTTGCTCTTTCTATACAAGTCGATATACATCAACATCATAAACTGTAAATAAGATTCTCTACGCTGATCTAGAATAAGGTCAATAAATCGAGTAAACTCTATACTCACCTCCCCTTCACCAACAGCCGCCAAAATCATAAGCTTACGCTTCTCGTCACGAGCAAGTATCGGACTAACCAAGACCTCTTTCAAACGAGCATTTCCCATTAAGCTTTTAGAGAACAAGCAAGCCTCAGCATAAACTTGATCTTCATTTTTTTTATCTACAGCAAATCTAAAAAGAGCCTTTGCATAACGCATCGATATTGCACCTGCTTCCATACCTTTTGTTATTTATTTTCTTTATGTGCAAGAACTTCATCAAGCATCTGATCGATCATTGCCATCTGAGCATTATCCTTATTCAAATCTTTACGGATAATTTTCTCTGCAATATCAACAGATAAAATAGCAACTTGCTTACGAATATCACGAATAGCTTCTTCCTTACGTCTTGTAATCTCTTGAGAAACATTTTCCAACTCTTGTTGAGAAATTTCTCTAGCTTTACGTTGAGCTTCTAAAATAATACTATTCTTTTCTTCTTGAGCATGCTTCAATATTTTACCTTGTTCGACATTTGCTTTGGCAATAATCTTTTCTGCTTGTTCTTTCAGTTTTGAAAGCTTTTCAGTTGCCTCTTCGGCAGCTTTTAAAGAATCATCTATGTAGCTTTTTCGCTTCTCTACCATTCCAATAATGACAGGGAAACCAAACTTAGCTACCAGAAAGAAGACGATTCCAAATGAAAGTAGCATCCAAAACAAAAGTCCTACTTCTGGTAGTAATAATGCCATAATTTAATGCAATTAAAATTGTGCAACAAAACAAACAATTAGTGCAAACAATGCCACACCCTCTACAAGACCTGCAGCAATAATCATGTTCGAACGAATCATGTTTGACGCTTCTGGTTGTCGAGCAATTGCATCCATGGCAGAACCACCAATACGACTAATACCAACACCTGCACCAATTGCTGCTAAACCAGCACCAATCGCCGCACCTAGTTTACTTAAACCTACTGAAATAGTAGCTGCTTCTAATAATACAGATAACATAATTTCTATTTTTTAATTATTAATCCTAAAATATTAAACTCAATTATTTTTCTTCTCCTTTTTCCTGTGCCAATCCAATAAAGATAGCCGAAAGCAGAGTAAATACATACGCTTGAATAAAAGCAACCAATAGCTCTAGCATATTCATAAATATCGTGAATAAGACAGATACTACGGTTAAACCTCCTTGAATTGCAGCTCCCATTTTAGCTGATATAAAAATCAAGGATACAAAAATTAAAATTCCCATATGCCCAGCCATCATATTTGCAAAAAGACGGATCATTAAAGCAAATGGCTTAGTGAAAACCCCCATTATTTCAATAACAGGAATAATAGGAATAGGCAACTTTAAAAACATAGGAACATCTGGCCAAAAGACTTCCTTCCAATATGTCTTCGTCCCCCAGAAGTTGACAACAACAAAAGTGAATAGCGCTAAAATCAAAGTAATCGCTATATTACCAGTCACACCAACTCCACCAGGAAAGATTGGAATTAATCCCATTATATTATTAACAAAGATGAAGAAAAAGACAGTCAATAAGTAGGGAGCAAATTTTTTATAATTAGGTCCTACACTGCTTTTAATCACTTCATCATTAATCATTACGATGAACATTTCCATAAAACCCACAAAACCTTTAGGAGCTGCATCCGTCACATCTTTACGTCGATACCACCTTGCTACCCCTAAAATAATGCAAGCGAAAATAAGGCTATTTATCAATAGGGCAAAAGCCACCTTAGTCAGAGATAAATCTAGAAAAGGTCTAACCCAATTTCCATCTATAAGTTCTACAAGTTTACCTTCAGAAGGTTCTCCTTTGGGTGCCAATTTAAATCCCGCATAAGAATCACCATGGTGACCTAATTTACTAGATAAAAAAAAGTTCCACCCCTTGTCTTGACTATAAACAATAATCGGCAATGGAATACTAACGTGAGTTTCTCCCCAAGTTAAGATATGCCATTCGTAAGAATCATTCATGTGATCCATTACAATATCATTCACATTAATCTCGTCGGCCTCATTAGAGTCTTGAGCAAATGCGTTCAATGTAAAACCTGTGAATAGAAGTAAAATCACTGTTATTACACGAAATAGATAAGGGTATTTATTTTGTTTCATTACTCTTTTGTTTTTGAACATGCACTTTGTTGCAATGCATAAACATCCAGCTGTCATAAAAAATATAAACTAGGTAAAAGCATAGAAAGGTCATTAAAAACGTATTATTAAACCCTTCAAACCAAAACCATCCCAAAATGAACGCTATTGAGCAAATGACCTTAGCCAATTTAGACATACTCATAAACACAACAGCCTTTTCATAGTTCTTTTTAAAATAGAGAGGTAAAAAAACAATTACAACCAGTTGATATAGCATTAAAAACAATGGTATTGAGAAAAACTCAACATCACCTATTTCAATATTCAAGAACTCCTTTATTGAAAACCCCACGAAGCTTACCACAGATGTAAATACCAATAATACTAGAAATAATATTTTATTCATTCCCCTAATTTTAAGATATACAAACTGTTACTAAATTATCGCTTGCCTCTATGAATCCTTCCGAGATATCAAGTGTATGAGCTGAGCCCTCTATAGTTACATAACGTACCTCTCCTTCATGAAGTGAAGATACAATCGGAGCATGATTGGTTAAAATCGTAAATTCCCCCTTAGTCCCTGGCACAGTTATCTCTTTAATTTCTCCACTAAACAATTCTTTTTCAGGAGAAACAATATTCAAAGTCATCATAATTACCTAGCCTTTAATTAATCGTTGATTCCGACATCAGCTTTTTACCCTTCTCAATAGCGTGTTCAATTGTACCCACATTAAAGAATGCTGATTCTGGTATATCATCAACGTCTCCTTCAAGTATCATATTAAATCCACGTATAGTGTCTTCAATACTTACCATCTCTCCTGTTATACCAGTAAATTGCTCGGCAACAGCGAAAGGTTGTGATAAGAAACGTTGTACTTTACGAGCTCTATTTACAACAAGCTTATCTTCATCAGACAATTCATCCATACCTAAGATAGAGATGATATCTTGTAATTCTTTATTACGTTGAAGTACTTGTTTTACTTTTTGTGCAGTTACATAGTGCTCTTTACCCACAATGTGAGGATCCAGAATACGAGAAGTTGATTCCAATGGATCTACAGCAGGATAAATACCTAACTCTGTAATTTTACGGCTTAATACAGTCGTTGCATCTAAGTGAGAGAATGTTGTGGCAGGAGCAGGGTCTGTCAAGTCATCAGCAGGAACATAAACTGCTTGCACTGATGTAATCGAACCATTCTTTGTAGAAGTAATACGCTCTTGCATCGCTCCCATCTCAGTTGCTAATGTAGGCTGATAACCTACAGCAGAAGGCATACGTCCCAACAAGGCAGATACTTCGGAACCAGCTTGAGTAAAACGGAAAATATTATCGATAAAAAACAAAATATCTTTTGCTCCCGATTGTGCTGCATTGTCACGAAAAGACTCAGCTACAGTAAGCCCCGATAATGCTACAGAAGATCTGGCACCCGGTGGTTCATTCATTTGTCCAAAGACTAGAGTAGCTTGAGATTTGGCAACCTCATCGTAATCTACTTTAGACAAATCCCAATTTCCCTCCTCCATACTCTTCTTGAATTCTTCACCATAACGTATTACGCCCGATTCAATCATCTCGCGTAACAAGTCATTACCTTCACGAGTACGTTCTCCAACGCCCGCAAAAACAGAAAATCCGTTATGTCTTTTTGCGATGTTATTAATCAACTCCATAATTAGAACCGTCTTACCAACACCAGCACCACCAAAAAGACCAACTTTACCACCTTTTGAATAAGGCGCTAATAAATCAATCACTTTGATTCCGGTAAACAAGACCTCTTGTACGGTTGTCAACTCATCAAACTTAGGAGGTTCACGGTGAATGGGATATGCACCTTCTTTTTCCAAAGGAGTCAATCCATCAATACAATCACCTACGACATTCATTAAACGACCTTTAATTTGAGGACCAATAGGCATCGTAATGGCTTTGCCAGTACACTCGACCTTAAGACCTCGTTGTAATCCGTCGGTACTATCCATAGCTACCGTACGCACTGTATTTTCTCCAATATGTTGTTGAACTTCAACAATTAAATCACGGTCACTGGGGCGTTTAATTAACAAAGCTTCATGAATACTAGGCAATGATTGCTCACTATTCTCTAAGTTAAAATAAACATCCACAACAGGGCCAATTACCTGAGAAATGCTTCCTACTAATTGCGACATAATGAAATTCGTATTATGGTTTTAGAATATTCTATTAAATGTAAAGAAGATTGTATATAGTTCTTCATTCTTTATAGCTATTCACAAATATATAAACAATTAATTTTTATGAATCAACATCACTACTTACAAAACTTAAATTAGTTAAATGTTCCTTATTACCATTGACATAAGTCAATCTATAGAACAATATATAGACTAGATTGGTTGCTCAGAAGTTCAAATTTAATTCACACACACAAACAAGACCAGCAGTAAATTTTGTAAACAAACTTTTTGCCTTGCATTACATTAATCAGAAACAAGTTCATAAAAAACGTCCACATAATCAATTCCACAGTGCCAAATAACTTATATTAAAGTTAAAAGAACTATAATGGTTAAAAATATAGCATTGAATAGCCCATTCTAACCTAAAAAAACGGAAGTTGTGACAAAAAAAAGAACCACAATAACTTGTGATTCTTTTTTCATATTATTTAGACTGATGTTCTGGTCTCAGTAAATCATTAACTGTTTTAACGGGGTTGAACGTATTAAGAGGTACCTCAACAAATACTGTATTCCAATTACTCATTGCACCATTCCATAAACCTGGAAGTTCTAATGCTTTTAGAGCCTTTCCATTTTTAGATTTTTCAGAAATAAATCCTGTATTTTCATCAACATATTTAAGAAGATCGAATTTATTACCTTTATAATCATATATGCCACAAACCAAATCTACCGGATTAAAATGCGTACCATTAGTAAACATCTCTAAATAGTTTTTATTTGATTTGTCTATTTGAGAACTTTCTAGAATTTGTAAAGAAATTGTTCCATCTGCATTATAGGCTAAAAATGGTCCTCCACCAGGTTCACCAATATTCTTAACCATACCACACACTCGAATTGGTCTATTCAATTTCTCAATCAGATACAATACTAACTCCGAGTCTTCTAGAACTTTTGTGTTTGGATTTTTACAGAAGAGTTTCTTTTGTAAAAATTGAAGAATCTCTAAAACTTCTTCGTGCGTATATTCTCCTGAATTTAATTTATCTAGATATTCGAAAATTTGTTGTTGTAACTCTACTAGTACTCCAGCAATAACCTGTTTATATGTAATTGTATCAGGTTTCAAATGATCTGGAACGACGTTGTCAATATTCTTAATAAAAACAACCTCTGCACTTAAATCGTTTAGATTTTCAATTAAAGCTCCATGACCACCTGGTCTAAACAATAATTTATCACCATCTCTAAATGGCTCGTTATTCATACCAACAGCAATGGTGTCTGTACTCGACTTTTGTACCGAGAAGGTAATACTATACTTAACAGCAAATTGTTTTTCATAACGAGTAACTACTTCATTCAATAAGTTTCTAAATAAATCTTTATGCTCTTCAGAAACTGTAAAGTGAATATTAACCTTACCATTATTTTGTTTTGCGTACTTAGCACCTTCTACTAGATGCTCTTCAAAAGCGGTTCTTGCTCCTTCCTCATATCTATGGAAAAGCAATACTCCTTTAGGCAATTGGCCGTAGCCTAAACCTTCATCAAGTAACAATAATTCAACAACCTTTTTATATTGCTTCATTTCAACCAATTCATTCAGATTTTTTTCACAAACCTGTTGTGCTTTTAAATCCAAAGCATGGTAAAATGCAAAGCTTTTCAGATCTTCAAAAAACTTCTTTTCAAAATCTGTAGTAGGCACACTATATTCTGCATCTATAAACCCAAATAGATCTTTAAACATTCTACTTGCAGCACCCGATGCAGGAACAAATTTCAAAATTTCATGTGCTTCATCCAGGTAATTCTGCCATGCAGATTTCACCTCTTCTATGTCTTGATCTTGTAAACGCAAAATTCCATGTTCTATTGATGCCGCAGCACTCAATTTGAGAAAAGGAAAACCTTGCTGAAAACGTTTTAACTGCGCCTCAACTAGTGGCTCTGAAATGCCTTTATCAAGCAATTGTGTTTTATCATTGTTCGTAATCATATAAATATCATTTTATACATTATGCTACTATCAAATGTACAAAAAAAAAATAAAACATATCTTTTTGACAACTAAAAAGAGTACATTTACCAAAGACTTGTACCAAAAAGTAAATAAAGACATGGAACAACGTATAATTTTAACTGACGACGAAAAGAACAATCTTCAACGCTTATTTATTAAGGTGATTCGCTCTGCTGGGGATACTATCGCCGATAGTACCATAGAAAAGCTAAAATCATATGTTCAACAAATAGTCGAGCACGAAGGCATAAAAAGAAATGCTTTTGATATCCATCCTACTATCCATGCCTTAAAAACAGCATTAATAGTAGCGAAAGAGATCGGAATTAAAGGATCTTGTATAACCAGTATTATTTTACACGAAGCTGTCCGAGAAAACATTATACCACTTCAGCAAGTACAAAAAGATTTTGGAGACGATGCTGCTAAAATCATTAAGGGTATTGTTAAAACTAACCAACTTTATGCTAAAAGCCCTGTAGTCGAATCTGAAAACTTCCGTAGTTTACTACTTTCTTTTGCTGAAGACATGCGTGTCATTTTAATAATGATTGCAGACCGAGTTAACCTAATGAGGGAAATTCGTGAAACTACGCATGAAAATGAGCGTGTTCAAGTAGCCACAGAAGCAGCATACCTATATGCTCCACTTGCACATAAGCTAGGACTATATTCTCTTAAATCCGAATTAGAAGATTTATCACTTAAATATAGAGATAGAGAAACCTACACATTCATTAAGGAGAAACTTAATGAAACCAAAGCTTCTCGGGATGCATACATTGCTAATTTTATCAAACCCATTAAAAAGGTGCTTGATAAGACTGGTATGCAATTCGAAATCAAAGGCCGTACAAAAACCATTCATTCAATTTGGAACAAAATGCGCAAGCAAAAAACTCCATTCGACAAAATATATGACCTATTTGCCATCCGTGTTATTCTTGACTCTAAAGTTGAAAAGGAAAAACAAGAGTGCTGGCAAGTCTACTCCATTATTACTGACATGTATCAACCCAATCCTAAAAGATTGAGAGATTGGCTGTCAATTCCTAAAAGTAATGGTTATGAATCACTCCACATCACCGTTATGGGACCAGAAGGCAAATGGGTAGAGGTGCAAATTAGAACCCAAAGAATGGATGATGTCGCCGAACGTGGTCTTGCAGCTCACTGGAGGTACAAAGGTATCAAAGGTGAATCTGGTGTGGATGAATGGTTAAATACTGTTCGTGAATCGCTAGAGAATTCTGATGCCGAAAATGATTTAGGCGTAATGGATCAATTCAAAATGGATTTATATGAAGACGAAGTTTTTGTATTTACTCCAAAAGGCGAATTGTTTAAATTAGGAAACGGCGCTACTGTATTAGACTTCGCATTTAACATACATACTAAACTTGGTTCTCAATGTATTGGTGCCAAAGTTAATGGCAAAAATGTGCCCATCCGATATAAACTAAATAGTGGAGACCAAGTTGAAATTATGACGTCGAATGCTCAACGTCCTAAATTAGACTGGCTCAACATCGTAACCTCTTCAAAAGCTCGTTCTAAAATACGTAAGACAATTAAAGAGGAACAATTTAGCCAACAAGAATATGCACATGAAACTCTTCAACGTAAATTTAAAAACAGGAAGATAGATTACGATGAAGCAATTATGATGCGTGTCATTCAAAAACATGGATATAAAGACACTGTCAAATTCTATCAAGATATTGCAAGTGGAACTTTAGACGTAAACCATGTTCTAGAAAAATACACGGAACTTCTTCGTAAACAAGAAAATCCGAATGAAGATGTTACGTATAGAAGTGCTGAGAATTTTGACATTCGCTACAAGACAGATGAAAGCAAACCAAGAGAGGATGTTCTTGTTATTGATCAAGATTTAAAAGGAATCAAATTCTCTTTAGCAAAATGCTGTAATCCAATTTATGGCGACCCTGTTTTTGGCTTTGTAACCGTATCTGGTGGCATTAAAGTGCACCGAGTTGATTGTCCTAACTCTCATCAAATGAGAGAACGCTTTGGATATCGTATTATCAAAGCTAAATGGGCTGGCAAATCGGAAGGCACACAGTACCCGATAACTTTACGTGTTATAGGACACGATGATATTGGTATCATTACCAACATAACCTCTATTATTTCAAAAGAACCACAAGTTAGCCTTCGTGCTGTGGGAATTGACTCACATGATGGCTTGTTTTCTGGTAATATCACAATTATGATTGGAGATACAAGTAAACTAAGCCAACTCATCAAGAAATTAAAAGGAGTGAAAGGGGTTAAACAAATTCAACGAATATAATTTTAACATAATAATAAGATATCATGCATTCAATTCTATTACAAAAGACAATTGAAGCTTTAGCAGAAAGTAGGTATCCAGAAATGGACGAGCGTACAAAATGTAGATTAGAAAAGATTATTACACCAGTAGAAATTCATAAAGGTGATGTAATTATCAAAGATAAAATTACTGTAAATGATATTTTCTTAGTAGGTAAAGGCTTAGTTAGACAATACTATATCAAAAATAACAGAGAAGTTACAGAACACTTCTCCTATGAAGGTTGTGTATTTATGTCTATAGAAAGTATGCTTAAAAAGTCACCAAACAACTTAATTGCTGAAGCTCTAGAACCTTGTGTTATCTTTAAAATCTCTTATCAAAAACTACTTGAAGAGTTAGAAACTGATATGGGATTAAATGTGTTGTACAGACGAATTATTGAACATTCGCTAATAGCTTCACAAAAGAAAGCTTACACTTGGAGATACAACACAGCTAGCCAAAGATACAATTCTCTAATTGAAGAGCATCCAGAGGTTATCAAAAGAGCCCCACTCCACTTGATAGCGTCATATTTAAATATGACGCCAGAAACACTTAGTAGAGTTCGCTCTGGAGTTATGAAATAACTAATCAATATATCATAATATTAAATAAGGCTAGTCTACCGACTAGCCTTATTTAATATTATACGAAAACAACGTTTATAGGTTTGATATTTTAAGACCTACAAAATAAGTTCGTGGTTGAGTTGGACCATAGAAATAGTTTGAGTCACGATCTTTACCTTTGTCCAAATCCTTTTGGAATGCATTGAAGACATTTTGTACACCGCCATTCAATTGTAGCTTCAAGTTATTCTTCATATTGAAAGTATAACTTAGTTTCGTACCTAATTCATAAAAGTTTGGAGAACGCTCCATCCTAGGTGTCTCAATTACACCAGCCATGTGTGGAACATTCATTTTTCCAGTATAGATTCCAGAAAGAGACCATTCAAATGATTTAAAGGGTTGAGTAGTCAATGTAAAATAACCATATAAGTTTGGAGTCCTAGGCATTTTCTTTGTTTTCAAAGCCACTCCGTCATCGGTTGTAGTCCAAGTTTCATATTTAGAGTACTGACTGTTTTGAGCTGTAAAACCTACTTGTAGCTGTACATCCTTTCCATGAGCCAATTTAGCATCAACGTTCACACCTGCTACACGTGCTTTGCTACCATTCCTTCTCTCTTTATAAGTAATATCTTTAGATGCACCATCGCCAACGACCTCTTCCTTCAAGTCTTCGAGCACAAAGACGTGTCTTAACTCTGTGTAAAAACCTTCCAACAAAATATTAGCTTGCCAGTGGCCGATATTAGTCGTCCAATCCATTGAAGCACTATAACTAGT
>JASLDF010000157.1 GCA_030151635.1 Bacteroides sp.
ATTCATTATGACACCTGCAAAGAAATTGTATTTCATTCGATATCAAGGACCACAATGGTTTGAGCCATTTACATATTTCGGGAACAACACCTTAAAAGATGTGTATGAATACGAACCTATTAAATCGAACTGGGATAAAAGTTTTAAAGACATGCTGTTAGGCATTCAGGGTAGCCTTTGGACTGAATTTTGCAATTCGCCTGAAGATGTTGAGTATTTATTATTTCCTAGAATGTTCGCCTTAGCTGAAAGAGCATGGGCTGAAACAAACGACTGGAAAGGTTTCATTGAAAGACTAGAACCTAAATTGGCTCTGCTAAGCAGTGAGAAAATCAACTATTCAAACGCATTATACCATTTAAACCACAAGGTTCTAGCAAATAATGGAGAGGTGTGCATCAGCATTGAAAGCGATCATCCAACAGCTACAATCAGATACAACACACATAAAATCAGCCCTATTGCAAATGGCTTAAACTACGTAGAGCCAATAAAGACGAGCAAATCGGTAGAAGTTACAGCTCAACTATTCTCAAATGAGCAGGTGCTAGGTCAACCCCTATTCTTAAACATCAATTGGAATAAAGCGACAGGCAAACAAATAATAACCTTACCTCCTAATCAGCAATTACTTACCAATGGATTAAGAGGAAGTAATAGACATTCTGATTTTGAATGGGTAGGCTGGTACAACACAAATGGCGATTTTATTGTAGATTTAGAAAAAACCACTTCCATTTATGAGCTTAAAATAGGAACTATCATTAACTTTGGAATGGGTGTTCACTTGCCTCGAGAAGTTATTATCGCCGTGAGCCAAGATAACTTAAGTTATACTGAAATTGGTAAACAGTATTTTACTGACGAACAAATTTTCAGACAAGCGACATCAGTTATTGATATTAACTTTGAAAATTTAAATGCAAACGCTAGATATGTGAAAGTGATGTTTTCGAATCCAGGAAACTGTCCAACCAAACACGTTCGAGCTGGCATGCCTACGTGGATTTACTTTGATGAAATACAAATTTTTTAAATAAACACATAATGAATAAATACCATTATCTATTACCATTACTTTCTGCACCACTGATTCCAATCAATGCCGCAGAAAAAGAAAAACCAGTAAGACCAAACATAGTATTAATATATGCTGATGATATTGGCTACGGTGATTTAAGCTGCAACGGACAAAACACAATCCATACACCCAACGTGGATAAGCTAGCAAGTGAAGGTGTTCGTTTTACAAATGCCCACAGTGCAGCTGCAACTAGTACACCATCAAGATATGCTATGCTTACAGGCGAGTATGCTTGGAGAAGAGATGATACAGGTATCGCTAGAGGTGATGCAGGTATGATTATCCGTCCAGAACAATATACACTTCCTGATATGCTAAAAGAAGCCGGATACACAACGGGAGTAATTGGGAAATGGCACTTAGGACTTGGAGATAAAACAGGAACTCAAGACTGGAATAAGCAATTAGTACCAGGAACTAAAGATATCGGTTTTGACTATTCATATATCATGGCTGCTACGGGCGATAGAACTCCTTGTGTTTATGTGCACAATGACCTAGTTGAAAACTTAGATCCAAATGATCCTATCTACGTTAGCTACGAGAAAAATTTTGAAGGTCAACCTACAGGAAAAGATAATCCTGAATTATTGACAATGCACCCATCTCAAGGTCACGATCAATCTATCATCAATGGTATATCTAGAATTGGTTTTATGAAGGGTGGTAAAAAAGCCCTTTGGAAAGATGAAACAATTGCATACAACATTACCGATAAAGCTGTAAAATATATCGAAGATCACAAAGATGAACCTTTCTTCTTGTACTTTGCAACTCAAGATGCACACGTACCGAGAGTTCCTGCACCTGAATTTGCTGGAAAAAGTGGCATGGGACCACGTGGAGATGTATTATTACAGTTTGATTGGAGCGTTGGACAAGTCCTAGAAACATTAGAAAGATTAGGACTCTCAGAAAACACCATAGTTATCCTTTCAAGTGACAATGGTCCTGTGGTTGATGACGGATATCACGACCAAGCTGTAGAATTATTAGGCGACCACAAACCAACTGGCCCTTACAGAGGTGGCAAGTATAGTGTGTTTGAAGGTGGAACCAGAGTTCCATGTATCCTTAGATGGCCTAACAAAGTTAAACCTCAAGTTTCTGATGCATTGGTATGCCACATCGACTGGTTTAGATCTTTCGCAAACCTATTGAACTTTAATATACCAGAAGGTAGAGCTAAAGACAGTCAAGACTACTTAAGCACATGGTTAGGTAAATCGAATAAGAATCGTGAATACTTAGTTTTACAAAACTTAGAAAACAACCTGTCAATTACACATGACGGTTGGAAATACATTAAACCTGGAAAAGGAGCTTTTTATAACCCTTACACAGATATAGAACTTGGCAATAGCCAACAAGATCAATTGTTCAACTTGAAGAAAGATTGGGGAGAAAAAGAAAACCTTAGTGGCAAAAACCCTAAAAAAGTAGAGCAACTGAGCAAAAAACTAAATAAAATTATAGACGAAGAAGCTAAATAGATTCATAAAGCATTCTTATTTAAAATTTGCAAGAGGGGCATTGTTCAACAAAACAATGCCCCTCTTCTTTGAGTGCTCAAAAAAGATGAAAATTATTTTAATCTTTAATTATCTATCATACAATCGTTTGATAAAAAAGATGAAAATATTTAGTAAAAAAGCTTCTGGAAAGTTTGCAGGTTTGTTTTAAACCCCCTATATTTGCATCGCTTTTGAGAACAAACAATAGCACTTCGGGGTGTAGCGCAGCCCGGTTAGCGCACCTGCTTTGGGAGCAGGGGGTCCCAGGTTCGAATCCTGGTACCCCGACGAAGTAAAAAGACTTAGATTATTCTAAGTCTTTTTTTATGCTCTAACTTTAGCCTCAATATTACTTGAGCAAATTTCGGATCTTAAAACAGTCCCCCTACCATAACCCTACAAAGATATGCCGGATCAATCTCAGTTTCCTACAACCACATCTTTAACCTAAACTACAACACAACATCATTACGCTTACATCTAAAAGTTAAATAAGCTGAGATTATGAATCTGGTTAAATACTGAAAGATAAAAAGAAATTAAAGCAAGCTAGGCTAAAACATCATTCCAAACGGCTATTTTAAAAGGCTCAATAAAGACCACCCACCACTCCGACACTTTTACCCACCCAAGGATAAAAAAGTAGCCTAACGCCTTAAAAAGACGCCAAACGAACCTGAATCAATTAGACATAAAGACCAAGCTAGGTTTTAAGAAGAATTGACCAGTATTAAATCAGATAAGAGTAAAAAAGAGAAAGGCACTTAACACACCTATAAAGCGGTAAATTTACCACCCTAAGAAGAGAGGGCTTCCTTTGAAAGAAGATAGAGCTCTCTTTGAAAGAAGACTCAGTCTTCTCCCTATAATCCAAAATCAACCTCCAAGGCAAAATTTCACACCATCCAAGAACAATTCTCATTACTAAAGAAAAGAACATAAAAAAAAGCTCCAAAAATGTATTTGGTCTAGGTGAAATACAGCAATTGATAAATAAACCTACCAATAATAAAATCCAGATATTAGACGAATATTTATCTTTTGTCTTTATACTGGTATACTTTTTTCGATGAGTAGAATCTAAAGTTTCCAAAAGTAGATTATTCTAATAAATTACTAAGCTTCAACCTGAAGAGTTAGGAAAGCAACTCTCAAAGTTGGATTAATATTCCTTGAAGTGATGGGGTACACTCGCTTATTGAAGAATCTCACAATTATGAAGTTATGGTATTGTGACTGATAATGATATTTCTAATTTACCAAGTCAATCTGTGTGCCTGAGGCCATTAAAACATTGGGTTAAACCAACTAAAACACCCTAGCAGTATGCTAGTAATAGTTTCGCAACTAATATTGTAAATAATGGTGCGAATATCAAGACTGTTGCTAGTTTGTTAGGTTATAATGGTATCCAGCACATGGTAAAACATACTCGTGCTGTAGATGAGTTAATACAAAACGCTATTGATAGTTTGCCTGATTTTAGTTTGTTATTGATAATATTTTGTATAGATTTTTGACCGTTTTACATAGGGATAAAGGGTAAGATATCATCTAGAGTACAAATAAACCTTTAAGACTTAAGAAGTTTTTATTAAGTTTTCATAAATAAATGATTTATCTTTGTGACAACTGTCGTAACATACAAAGATAACTGAGAATAAAAACGTTTTATATGGGTAAAAATCATTTGTCATTAAAAAATGAATTCGGCATTTGCCTAGAATTCAATAAAACAAGAGGTAGAGAAGAGCAAGTAACGGATCACGTAAAAGACTATCGCCCTCAAAGGAATAAACTTTATTCTTGTTATAAGGAATTTCTTACCGCAAAAAATCGGCGACATGATCGAAGACAAAGCAAGGTTGAGTTACCTCATTTTGATTTACTATCCATAAACTTTTTGAAGGTTGCAGATAAAGATCTTGTTAGAAAATTAGACCAAACATATGGTTTGACTGCTGTAAATTTTTCAAACATGAATCAGTCTGTATTATTTGTGATAGCGGATGAAGCACGTTTTCAAGATGCCTTCATACCGCAAATCAAAAGGTTTTACGAAGA
The DNA here is from genome assembly GCA_030151635.1 of Bacteroides sp. GTDB lineage: Bacteria > Bacteroidota > Bacteroidia > Bacteroidales > Bacteroidaceae > Bacteroides_E. Next base: position 4,663 of record JASLDF010000157.1, read on the forward strand.
GGAAAATAATACCAGTACAGAATATAGATTACTAACGCTACTATCTGAGTTTAGATACATAGATAGTGATTCTATAAAATCGAAAACTATTTCAAGCGAAGATGCAAGAAATATCATATTCAAACTGATAGACTCTAATCCAAGAATATCTAAAAATTACCTCACTATAGAAAAGTCGCTTAAGAGCTTCTTTAAAGAAAAAAATGTTGCTTCTTATGAATTAGATTCCGGAATTTTTCAAGTTGACTTTATAAAAAGTACAGACTTGAATTTTCTATTGGCTAATTATGATGTTATTCAACGTGTTGAATCATTGTATACAATACGTGTTCGTCCAAATATATTTGGTGACACTGAAAAAGTATCCGATGCTAGCTTGACTTTAAAACAAAATGGGCCTACGATAGGTATTATAGACACAGGAGTTCATAAGTTAACTGTTTTAGAACCTATTCTTTCGAATGATGGTATAGATTTGCTTAATATCAATGATCCGAAACCCTATGAAATAGATCTCAATAATGACTCACACCATGGTACTACGGTAGCAACGTTGGCTTCATTTGGAAACACCTTTTATGATAATATGGAAGCTAAAAATATTGAAGCTGATGCTGAAATATTTTCTATTAAGGTTCAAAGTGGGGATCAAGGGTGTGTGGATATAGCTGGAATAAAGGAAGCTATTGAGAAAGCTCATACTACCTATGGAATTAGAATTTTTAATCTTTCAATGTCCGTAGGTAGTAAGAATTACAATCAGGATATTTCTACTTATGCTTACATATTAGATATATTAGCATATAAATATGATATTCTAATATTTATTGCTGTGGGAAACTTAAATACGGATGATATAGAAAATATTCAAGATGTTGCTAGCAAAAACACAACGAGTGATATAGTTAAGAACTTCTTGAAATATCCAAATCATTATTATAATCCTTCCATTAATTTAGATACATCAGAGTGTCATGATTGTGAGTGCATGAATCTTTGCGTTCCGAGTGAAAGTATGAATAACATGTCTGTTGGAGCTATAGCAGAGAACCATAAGCCTAATAGCAATGCTCGAGGCTTAATACTAGACAGAAACCATCCGGCATATTATTCACGTAAATACCATATAGACTACAATGCCTTAATCAATGGTACAAGGTTTAAAAATAATCAGCAAAACAAAAATCTCTTCAAACCTGACATTGTCATGCCAGGAGGAGATCAAATGGATAGTTCCTCTAAAATGCCAGTTTTAGTCCCGAGACGTGATGGTGTGGGCTTACGTATTATTGAAAACTCAGGAACAAGTTATGCCACTCCATTAGCTGCTAATATCGCAGCGAAGATTCTATGTAAGTATAAAAATATAAAAATGCAGTCAGTTAAGGCTTTGATAATTAATAGTGCAATATCAATTCCAGAACATTATCTTAATAATACTATTGAGAACTTAAAGACGCAAGAAAATGACTTATATCCAAATGTAGAACCAAAAATTAAGACTCAATTGTCTAAAAAATATAGTGCAAAGAGGCTCTCTAGATATCTCTCCGGTCATGGAGTTCCAGATATTGTTAAGTGCATTGAATCTGATGACAATCGCTGTACATTTATTATAGAAGAATCAATTCATTATGACAGCAATAAAGTAGTAAATCTAAATATTCCTGATTATTTACTTCAGTACTCAAAGAGAGATGCAGTACTAACACTTACCGCAACTTTATGCTATAAGTTCGAACCAGATCGCGGGGATGTGCTGTCTTACTGTCCGCTACATATCAGCTTTAACTTTGGTAATAGCATTAACCTGAATGAGCCAAAGAAAAACGCAGAAATGTATGCAAGATATCGTGCTTCTGAAAATAATGAACAGATGGCTATAAAAAGTAAATTCAGTAGTTGGTCTGATGATTTCTATCCCGCGTCAAGCAAAATATTCTCTAACGTTCAGAAAATGAGTTTAAAAATAACTCGTGATGAAATAGAAAAGATTCAAAAACAATTATCAATAATCTTCCGTTGTACAGGGCGTGAGAAATTAGTTGGTAAACAAAATCCTTTCTCATTCGTACTGACAATAGAACAGAAAGAAACTGCAGAATTGAATGGAAATAGTTTATATGATGGTCTTAAACTAGTGAATGATTTACATGTCATATCTGATGTATCACTTGAGGCTGAATTTAACTAATAATAAATGATAAAAGGATGGGGCTACCCCATCCTTTTATCATTCAATAGTTTCCTCCAAATTTCAGTACGGATAATATTCTTATCTACCCCGTCGAGTATGTTACGTTTGATACAATTCAATAAGGCACGTTTAATGATATAGTATGATAATTCTTTACAGACCTCTTTGATTATAGTTTCTTTATTTTTGTCATCATCGAATACGAACCTATCTTTAATTGTGTTTTGTATAAGAGAATGAATCTGGTCAGACTTGGGAAAATCCATTTTAATTGATAAATCAAATCGTCTTATCAGTGCATCATCAATCATTTGCAATTGATTAGTAGCTGCTATTATAATGGTGTCTTGGTCAACGAAGTCAAATAATTGTAATAGAGTGTTTACCACTCTCTTCATTTCACCATGATCTTGGTCATAATCTCTAACTTTTCCTAAAGTATCAAATTCATCAAGTAGTATAATAGCCTTCTCATTAACTGCAGTTTTGAAAATATGGGTAAGGTTCCTGCTAGTTTCGCCAAGCTTAGAAGAAACTACAGTACCTAAATTTACAATTATTAGTGGGCGATTTAGCTCCCCAGCTAATACATAAGCTGTAAGTGTTTTTCCACAACCAGAAGGACCATTAAGAAGAATCTTATTTGATATGGGAATATCCATTTTTCTAAGTTCATCAACTAGCTTTCTTTCTCTAATAAAATAGTTTAACTCTTCTTGTACACTAGAGGTACAAACCAAATCATTCATTGCGAATGAAGACATTACCGTTTGAAGGATATAGTCACCAGCTTTATTGTCAAAACTTTTGCTTAAACGAAACTCTTTAAGTTTGTTAAAGGACTGCTCTCTACCAGCATCTTTAATTATAGATAGTATCTCAGTTGCAAACTTACTTCTTTTATTCTGCTGTGAGTAGTCTACGAACTGATATAACAAATCTAACAATCTATCATTGTCGTTTGCTAAGGCAAGTTTAGTTAATTGCTTAATGTAATCAGATTGTTTCATAATAATTCGTTTTATATCCTTTTGCAAAAATAGTCTATTTTGATTGGATTCCCAAATTGTTAGATGGAATACTAATTAGATTCTAGAGAGTTATTTCATGCCACACCTACACTTATTTAAAACTTTCAAAGCTCAGTTTAGAGGGGGGGGGAGAGGATAGAAAGGTTCAATCCTAAAAGTGTGTTTGATTGAAGAAAAATAATTTACTTTACAGCTATAAATAAAACGTTATGGAAAATTACATCGAGTTTGTAAAGTTGATTCTCCCTGATTTTTTAGTAGATCACTTTAACCTAGTAAAAACAGTAAAGCAAGGTGAAGTGATGCATCTT
>JASLDF010000167.1 GCA_030151635.1 Bacteroides sp.
GCACTATCCATTAATCTCTGTTTGTTTTGTTTTCGCCAACGTACATATCCGCCACCAACAATGGGGTAAAGTTTCCCTCTCCGAAGAATGGGTACCAGATAAATAACATTTGCGTTTGATGCCAATATACTTAATTCGTCCATCGCAAGATAGTAGCTAACGGAGGGGACAAGGTGTAACGCTTGGGTTACAGAATATCTCGACTTCATGGTTAATGCAATAATATCCGACCGAGTAGCGAAATTTAAGCTGCCTCGTTTGTCAAAATTATGCGTTTGAGCTACAGTATAAGAAGAGCCAATAAGAATAAATAGGGTGTAGAATACAATCTTTTTCATCTCTGGTTTTAAGTCTCGCTGTGTGCTTTATATCGTTATCAATAATTACAAAGTTAGAATAACTATTTAGAATCCCTACATATTCCGGCATTAATTTATATAATATATCCACATTTAGGAATCTTATATTACAAGAATAAGACATCACGAAAGTGAAAGTGCTTGATTCCTAGAATGATTGTTTGCCGGCTCATAAACCGGAAATTATTTAAAATGGTCGAAAGCTATTTAAATTAAATCCGGTTGTATTGTATAAGTCTTATACAAAGGAGCGAGTTGTTGTTTTTAGCCGGAAAGTGTTATATTGTTAAGATTGATGGAGGTTGGTATAATGTTTTGACATTCTTATGGGCGTGTGTGTAAAATGCTTGCCTCTTTTTTAGCCTAATCAGTGATAAAAGATTATTTTTGTGGTAGAACATAAATATAAACTGAATGAAAAAGAATTGGCTCTATCTGCTTCTTACACTATTTGTAAGCTTTCAACTGGTGGGATGTGCAGAGGAAGATGACGACGATGAACTGTATACAATAGGTAAAGAGTTCGATGGTGCCTATTTGGGTACGTTGAATCGAACTTATTCTAATGGTGAAAAGACGTCTGTACCACAAAAAATATACGTAACTAAAAGTACTCGCGATGAAATGGTCGACTTGACTATGCGCTTTTTGGTTGTCGATGGTCGCCCAAATTTACGATTAACCGTTAATGAGGTTAGTGCCACCACCAAACAAGAAGGCGGTGTCTTACAGTTGTCAACCATACAAACTGTTGTGGATACGCAGAATAACATTGAGTATGATATTACAATTGACGGAACCATCGACGGGAAAGTGCTAGAAATGAATGCTACTCTCGATTTTAAAACACCCGTAGAATGGGGTAAAATTGACTCTTCTTTTAAAGGGGAAATAACAACTTCAACAACTGGAAGTGAAGCAGATATTCTTGGTCTAGGCTTTATTGAATCGGAACAAATCATTAATGCAGATGGAACTCGCTCTTATGCCGACACGCGTGAAATATGGATTGCTGTAAATAAAGAGGTGTCTGAAGATGATCTTAAGGCATTAACGCCCATCTATAATTTGTCTGAAGGAGCAACTGTTAACCCTCCAACGGGTACTGTGTTCGACTTTACAAACCCTGTGGAAATACAAGTAACATCTGCCGATCGTGTGCTGACTCGTAATTATACGTTACACATTTTAGAGCGTCCTACGAAAATGACTTTTGATGAGTGGGAACCTGCAAATAATAAATTGCCAGAGGTAAACCAATACTTCATTCCATCAACTAACCAAGATTGGTTGAAATGGGCTTCTTCTGATGTTCGTTTTGCTCGATTCATGCACCATGAAGTGAATCCTGCGAATGAAATTGACATGATAAAACCACTTGACCAATTGTGCGTGCAACCCACAACAGATGCTAAAAGTGGCAAAGCGGCTAAAATTATGACTCAAATGGCACGTGCACAATCGGTTTATGCAATTCCTGCCATTGCAAACGGTATGCTTTATACGGGGCATTTCGGCTATAAAGGTCAGTCTGTCGTAGCAGAATCTTTGTTTGGAGCACCTATCCACTATAAACCCACCCAGTTAAAGGGATTCTATAAATACACAAAAGGAGATACATATTACGAAGCTATATTTCCTAATGCTCCCTACGAAGTGGAAGAGGTATCCAAGGAAAACCAATTTATAATTCGTGCAGTTCTTTATTCAGTAAGTAATCGTTTCGACGATACAAGTGTTCTTACTTACAACGAATTATTCAGCTCGGATAAAATTGTAGCGACTGCAGAATTGACCAGTAGTGCACCAAAATCTAGCTATACAGAGTTTGACCTTCCTTTCGTTTATACAAAAGAATTTAGCTATAAAAATGACTACCGCATTGCTTTAATGTTTACATCGAGCAGCGAAACGCAGATTTACAGTGGTGCTCCAGGTAGCATCTTGTACATTGACGAGGTAGAAATTATTACAGATTAGTATGCGATAGCACGAAATGCAAATACTTAAGGCGTTTAAAACAATTCAAAAAGTGGCTTGTTTTAAACGCCTTTTTTACTGCTGATGGTGCACCGGTGGTCTTAAAAATCAGTAGGGTAAGCTTTGTATTTGATTTTAGGAGCATCAACTCCTTATATATAGTTGGTTGTTTAGTTGGAAGCCTATTGGAGTTAATCAGTCTTACCAAATCATTAATTCCCCACCGCAGCAGTAAAAACTCCAAGCTAATCTTCTTTAATTTTCTATTCTACAAAGGTGAGGCGACTTTATACTGATCCTTACATGCAATGACGTAGAAATTATTACAGATTAGTATGCCATAGCAGCGAAATGCAAATACTGTAAGGCGTTTAA
>JASLDF010000135.1 GCA_030151635.1 Bacteroides sp.
ACTTAACGTATGATTCTTGTTAAGCCATTAATATTACTGTATGATTTAGTTTTTGTCTTGTCTGGCTTGATTCAATAGTACTACACGTGATGTGTAATAGATAAAGAATTAATCACTCTCTTATTTTATTTCTATGCTAGAAATCATTGACGAAAGTAAAACAAAAGATACCCAACAACAAGAAGATACAATTATATCACCCTAATATAGTCTAAATTAGGTCTTTGCTTTTCGTTTCCATTACAACAATTACAATCAAGTAAATTCTAATTAATTGATATAGCTTATAGCCTCTTGTATGGTTTTATGTGTTTTGCACAATTCTAAGGATTTAAGTGCAACAACATTTTGGATTCAAACAAAATCTGTCTTACTAGATAGCCCTTTCTATTAAACTAGCTAGCGATCCATTCGTAGACTTTGAATGCTTTAACACAGTGATAATGGCTTTTTTATTATAAGGTTCTTTACATACAACCGCAATCAAAAACTAGAAATACAACTTGAATTCCAAGTACGAAAACAACTGTAAGCCACATAAAATAAAAGCTCCAATCTTGCTATTATCATAAGAAAACAGGCGAGCGAAAAGAGAACTACCAATCCTTTTTTTGCTATTGAATATAGCTAATGAGCCGTCTTTTAAACATGAAGCGTCTGTTATCTCATCTTTAAAGTCATATTGGTTACTCATCAACTACACACTTAATTTATCCAATTGTAGCGCTAATACTACAATTGAATTTCCCTTTACCGAAGCAACCAATCGCTTTTGGTTAAAACTAACTCCCCTCGTCACCTTGTTTCCAAAATTGGAAGTTTCTAGACTCTATCTCGGAAACAGTAATTGTTTTAAATATACACACCGTCCATCCTTATGCGATTTTATACTATTTATCTTACTTTTCCATTATACTTTTCTTGACCGTAACACCATTTCAAGACGAGACTGAGTAAATAAAAAAAGCTCCTGGCTATTTCTAACCAAGAGCTTTTAAAAATAAATCTAATTCTAATAATCCATTCTACTTAAAAAAGTTAGAATGCTACCATCACACGTGCTTGCACGGTATGGAAGTCCTTGTCCATTGGATTGTGTACATTATCCAATTTGTGATATGTGTAATCGAACATCACTTGTGCATACTTATTAAATGCATAGTTAATACCGAAAGTTGCAGAGTGAACACGGCCACCACCAACACTTCTTGTTACTGCAGGGTAATCTTTGATTTCACCGTTAGGGTAAAATTTACCTTTACCATACAAGAACACATCGTTGTCCTTGATGTCGTTTAGTTTCGTGTAGTTATAACGAGCTACAAGCTCTAGTGCACGTCCAGAGTTTCCTTTCAAAACACCGTCTTCATTTGAATATTTATAACCATCGCCAAAGATTTGGTATCCCATTTCAAGGTATCCACCTCTAAATTGATTTGAGCTAAGAGGGTTACCCGCTTTCCAAGACTCTAAAGTAGTCCAACTCCAAACACCACCCAATTGGTTGTGGAATAACGCTTCGTCATCACGATCCTTGGTAATGTATTTGTACGTGTACTCACCTCTAGCAAAGAATTTTGGAGAACGATATAGTGCTTCAACACTAACATCGTAAACATTCTTTGCCCATGGAATTTCAGCATTTAAGAAAGTTTCATCGACATCAACATATGTATGCATTGGAGATCTTAGCGCCAATTGTGTTTTCAACTGACCATCTTCCAAAACGCCTGTATTCAATCTAGAGTAACGACCTGCTACACCCAAATGGAAGGTACGCTCGTTGTTATTAATTGGTCTAACCAACCATCTCCCACTAACGCTTACACCTTGGAAACCTTTGATTTGGTCGTTGTATTTATTTTCGGCAAAAACACCTTGGTTCCACATAAACATACGGTCATAATATTTGTACGTAAGACCTAATGAACGATGTGGTTGAAGTGCAACAGCAGAAGCTGCGCGTGTCATAAAGTGATAACTATAGATACTGGTATTATTTGCCATACTAGATGGTTCATTGTAGTATCCAAGTTTCAAACTATGAAGACCTTCAAAATACCCTTGATCAAAAGTGTATTTCAAAAAGATATTCTTCTGTGTAAATTTACCACGACCAAAATCAACATCTACATACGCATACCAGTTTTGGTATTCCATAGAAGTGTGAATACGAGCATCAACAAGTGCCGCACCCGATTTTAAGTTGGTAAAATCTGTCTTATAATAAGCCATGTCGGTCATGAAACGACCACCTGCAGCAAATTTAAAGTCCTTATGACTAAATTTCAATGTCGGATCAATATCAAAATCCTGTGCTTGCGATGGCGTAGCTGTACCCATCATCAGTAGCAAAAGCGAACCAAATATATATTTCTTCATAACTTTTTCAATATTATTTATCATAACCTAATCTATCTAACACTTCTTGTGGATCTGGCACAGTTTGTGCGGCATATTCATTACGTAAACCTTTATCAAGGTAGAAATGAAGCGTCATTTCTGTACGGTTTGTAAATGCACCATCCATATAAGGAGGTTGGAATAAATCTTCGCCTTTATTTCCAAAGTTATAATCGCCAAAGTATTTTGCCATTTGGTCGTGAGAATCGAATGAGTATGGGTGATTTAACATTCCAGAACGCTTAATCAAGAAATCTTGGTATGGTGCGTTTAATTCTGGGTAGTTATTAGGAGCACCTGCAATTGATGGTCCTATAATATGCGCTTTATTCTTAACAGCAAGGTTAATGAACGAAGCATATCCCAATGGACTAACGTCTGTAATATCCGTAGCACCTGTACCTTTCCACAATAACAAACAGATAGGTACTTTACCTTCAAAGACATCAGAAGCACGAATTAAACTTTGAAGAGAGAACGTTTGTAAAATTACCTTACCATTGGTATTGACAACATTCACTTTTCCATTTGCATAGAATGGAGCTTTATCCGATTCTGGTTTGGTGATTACGTTCATGTCGTACTCATCTAGGAGGTTGTAAACACGTTGCTCTAGATCTGATGGATTTAACCAAGACTCTTTAAACTCGATGTAAATACCAGGACGGTCGCCCGAATCTGCATTATCTTTCACGTATTTAAAACCATATTTCACCACTTTAGACTCTCCGGCAAGTGTTACTACAGTTTCATCAGTTTTCGTCATTGAACTAACAATACGTTCACCTTGAGCATCGCGATCTAACTTATAACCACGTGCATACATAATCATATCTTCCAATGCAGAAATGTATTGATGCTGTGATGAGAAGCCCTTACGAGCTTGTTTCATACTTGAAGGATCAAGGTTAAACCAAGTACCAGCATCTAATTTCATCAACTCTTCGTATGTATAAAAGCTAGTTAAATATGGCACGAAAGAAGCTTTATCTTTCTTTACCAACTCTTTTGCCTCTACTTCAGTATAACCAATTTTTTGATAATAAGCCTGACGACCACTAGGCAACACCTCGCCATAAAGTGATTCGATGTTGGTGGTACGTTTCAAGTTATCATCGTGAAGTGCCAAAATTACACCATCTTTCGAAACCTGAATATCAGCTTCAAGGTAATCGGCACCCATGTTTCTAGCCCATCTATAAGCAGCTTCTGTTTCTTCTGGAGTCCAAAAGGTAGAACCACGATGCGCAATAACTGCGTGACGAGGAACATAGTCTCTCACTTTTTCCATCTCTGGAGAAAGCTTCTCTATCTTCACGTCGTAAGCATCTTTTTTCTCTTTATTGATTTCTTTGTTTTCACAAGAAATCAACCCTGCCGATAGTAGTAGCAAGGAACTACAAGTAAAAAATAGTTTTTTCATGATATTTTAATTGGTTAATATTATTAGAACAAAGGTTATTCAATATTAGTCGTGTTTCGCTTTCTTAGCCAATTGAGCTTCCTTCACAGAGATAAAAATCATCAATAATATAGCTGCAAAACAACTTGCTATAATAGCTGCAAAGTAAATACTGTAGCTCTGGTCAATCTTAATTAGGTAGCCCAAAAGTGAGTTTGCCAAAATTGCAGTACCAAAGAAATAACCAAAGAAGCCTGTTAGACCTGCAGAAGTACCCGCTGCATTTTTAGGAGATAAATCCAATGCTTGGACTCCAATCAACATAATTGGTCCATAAATGAAGAACCCAATACTGATAAGAGCTACGTTATCGACCATTTGGTGACTTGAAGTGAATAGACCTGTGAAGGAGTCTACAAGACCACCTTCGCCATTTTTCCAATACACAAGGACCGCCAAAGTAGTTAAACTCATAAACAACACGTTTGTCAAACCACGTTTACCTTTAAATAACTTATCACTCATCCATCCACAAATCAATGTTCCAGGAATAGCCGCCATTTCAAAGAAAGCGTAAGCCCAACCCGATTGTTTAATGTCGTAACCCTTTACAACTTGAAGATATGTAGGAGCCCAGTCTAACACGCCGTAACGAACCATATAAACGAAGATATTTGAGAAAGCAACAAACCAAAGAATCTTGTTTGTAAATACATATTTAAAGAAGATTTCTTTTGTTGTTAGCACCTCTTCGTGTTCTTTAGAATAGGTCATAGGGTAATCGTTTCTATGCTCTTCAATCGTTGGCAAACCACAAGATTGCGGATTATCACGAATCAATAGGTAACTGATTACTGCAATAAGTATGGCAATTGCCGCTGGCAAGTAGAAGAAACCGAATTGAGCACTACCCAATTTAGAGTAGCCCATGGTTAACATATACGAGAAACCAAATGAAGTAATTGGACCTAGTGCTGCACCACCAATGTTGTGGGCTACATTCCAAATTGACATTTTAGTACCACGCTCTTTTACAGAGAACCAGTGTGTCATGACACGGCCACAAGGAGGCCATCCCATACCACCTACCCAACCAATCAAGAATTGGCAGACACCCATGGTAACAACATTATATAACCCAATACTAGTTCCTGCTAGAATAATTGCTAATGAAGCTAATATCAAACCTAAAGGTAGGAATTTACGAGCATCAGAGCGGTCCGATATACCCCCCATAATAAACTTAGACAGTCCATATGCAATGGCATTTAAAGACAAAGCAAAACCTAAAGAGGCTTCGGAAACGCCTAAAGTTTCTGATAAAATTGGCATTGCCAAAGAGAAGTTTTTACGAACGAGGTAAAAAGCCGCATAACCAAAGAATATACCCATAAAGACTTGTAACCTCATTTTAGGGTAGTCTTTCTCTATTTCAGCCTTCGATTTAAGGGGTTTATGCTCTGGGGGCGTTAAAAAGTTTTTCATTGTAGTTTCTTTAAAATCTTTTAATTGTGTAAAAATTCACGTTTTATTCGGCAATATTACTTAATATTTTTGAATAAATACAACATATATAGAAATGTTTCAAAACATATAAAGAAACAATACAGCCACATATCGAAACAAATGAAACACAAACAGTTTAAATAGAAGTTATCTTTGAAAACAGTTATACTGCTATACAATCTTACACAAAACAAACACTAACCATTTAATTATAAATAATTTAATTCAAAAACGACATAAATATAGTTACACTCCTAACAATTCATACACGTTAAGGAGAATCTATCAATCCGAATAAAATGAAATATAAAACTAACAATATGTTATTTTTACAATATTAACAAATAGAGAGTACAAGGAGTGAACAAAATGAGATTTAACGTAACGTTTTCTGTTTTATATAGATAACTCTATACACACATATAATTTCTATACATATCGATTCTTATCCCACAATTATTTATTTCATTTGTAAATATTTTATGCAAACCAAATTGAAAAGCATAAAGAATATACTTAATCATTTAATATACAACTTATTCACATGAAAGCTTTTGCGACTATTGGTCTATTACTTTGCTCCAATGTATTTATGACATTTGCATGGTACGGACACCTTAAATTTAAAGAGATGGGATCGTTCGCCCATATGGGTCTTTTCATGATTATACTTATTAGCTGGGGGATTGCATTCTTTGAGTATTGTTTTCAAGTACCTGCAAACCGCATTGGTTACCTCGAAAACGGTGGACCGTTTAATTTATGGCAATTAAAAGTTATCCAAGAAGTAATATCATTAAGCGTATTTACTATTTTCACTTTGGTCGTTTTCAAAAACGAAACACTACGTATGAACCACATCATCGGGTTTATATTCTTGATATTGGCAGTGTATTTTATATTCAAGAAATAGTTTTTACACCTTATAATATAGGGAGTGCTGGATTAAA
>JASLDF010000194.1 GCA_030151635.1 Bacteroides sp.
AAAAACTATTTTAAACTAAACATTAGTCGTTATAAACAACAGAACCAATAACCTTACCATTTACAAGAATTGAAGTAGGTTGTTTGGCGTCGTTGTACTCGTAAGTATAATTTTTTGAACCTACACTTGCCACATTACCAGCACCAAACAATGAATACATATATGCATTACCAGAAAGTACATCTGTCATCAAAAAGTGCCATGCCCAGTTTGGTAGATTTGTTCCTGCTAAGATTGCATTAGAATCATCTTGTGTAAATGCATATACAGTTGCATCACGTCCATAGTCCTTTTCCGTGTAATCTAAAATTAAACCTTTTTCGTCATAAGCAAACTTATCAACTTTATCATTTCTACCATCGGCTACTATGACCAACTGACCAGCTTCATTCATGGTATAGGTATATTTCTTTACATCTTTTTTATCTACAGCAACAGTCAATTTTGATGGATAAGTAACACGGCCATCACCCATAAATGTTTTTGAACCAACAACCTTGTAAGCAATACGAGAAATACGGTCTGACTCATCATAATCAATCACTACATCCAAAGTTCTTGTATTGAAAAATGGATATACAATCGTCATTTTCTCAACACGATTACTCTCACCGTATATAAAATCGAAGCTGTATTTATCTTTGTTAGATCCAAATTGGCCTTCTAAATGCTTAACAGATTTCGGAGCTACTTTTTCAGCAAACTCTAGTTTACCCAATGGGAACATTTTTTCTCCTTGGCCCAAGAATAGTTCTTGAGTTCCGTAAACTTCGGGTACAACCACTACAATTTCTGCATCAGTCACACTCTTAACTTCAGCTTTAACTGCACCCTCTTCTGCACGTGAAAGAGTAGCCTCAACCGCAACAACGGTTTTAAACCAAATTTCAGAAGCTTCATTAAAACCTTTACCTTTAATGGTTAAATCTGTTCCTGCTTTTGGAAGTTCACCTTCGGCGGGTACAGGCAATTCAAGTCCTTTAACAGGTAGTTGGTTTGGATCAACTGCATCATTATCTGATGAACAAGCTGTGAACGCAAACAAGGTTGCGAATAGGAATAGTAGTTTTTTCATTTTCTTTTATTTTTAGTTATTTTTCTTGAGTTATAATGTGGGTAAATTACCAAGCTACAGGTAAAACTGTACTGATAAAGGAGACCAACACATTTAGTTTTTTAGTTATTTTACCGTCACGATTCACAATGACAACATCATCGCCCATTGAACCAACATAAAGTTCGCCCGTTGCTGGGTTTACATTGAAGCTATAGACAGACATGATCTCTTCGGGATCTAATTCAATTGGGGTAGCCACTTTAGTCTTGCGGTCAATTTTATAGACTTCGTCCTCATAGGTTTTCCAATTCATAGTACCCGTATAAATAAAGTCGCCCATTACCGTTAGTTTACTTGCTACAATATCAAAAGTGTGCACTATTTCATCGGTTTGAGGATTTATAAGAAATAAATTAGCAGGTGAGCCCGTCATGGATGTTTGAAGATAAATATCATCGCCCACTGTCAACAGGTTTACAGGATTCGTTGCTGTTTCTATCTTCTTCAACTCTTTTAAGCTCTGTTTATCCAAAACAGAAATCGTATTTCCAGAACCATATCCAGAATTAGCAACATAAAGTTTGTCATGATAAATTGCAATGCCCTCAGATTTTAAGTTATCACCTACCAACTGACAGACAGCATCCAATTGCATTGATACCGTATCCAAACGAGCTACATAGCCCGAGAATCCAGTAATGTATCCTTTCCCATTTTCAAAAACTAGACGACGAGGAATATCTTGTTTACCAGTCGTTTTATCCACTACAAAAGGTATTTGCTGAATCGATTTACAGGTTTTGGGATCAATGACTTCAATGAAACCATCATTCGTTCCAGGATGTTGTTCCGATACCAAACAATACATTTTAGAGCCGTAAATCATCAAATCATTACCAACATCACCCAAACTATGTCCGTTTACTTTCGAGTAATAGTTGGGATAGAATTGATCATGCGTTTGATCGTAATAAGCGATATCCGATTGGTTGGTTTTCCATGTTCCTTCACTTAAAATGTAAATTCCCTGCTGACTTGCTTTGGCTTGTACAATTTTAATTTGGTGGGTCTCCAAAGCGGTAATTACTTGGAAAGATGCAGTGCGAATAGCAAGCGTTTGGTTTGCCGTAACCTGCAAGTTTAATCGATTAATCTCCTCTGTTTTTTCTACACTTAACGTAATCCACTCTGGGATTTCACCCGTTGTTTGATAGGCCGCATCGTCACCTAATTCAATAAATTGGGTGGATTCGTTGACACCAAAATTTAGCTCTTGAAAATTGGGTACAAGAGTTGTAGTCTCCTCATTACTGCTACTACAAGCAGAAAATAAGGATATCAGGACGACGGCACAAATAAGGCCTCGCCATGCGTTATTAATTCGCATCATTAAAATATGTTTAGTAAAAGTTTTTATTGAATTTATCTCAATTCAACAGTAGTGCATCTTGCTAATCGCTACATCCCACGATCATCAATAATGGCTAATTCTTGGCAGGTCTTCTGACTTGTTCTGGAGTTTTTGCAGTCTTCCCGTTTCGCAATAGAAACAGTGACTTTAAGAATGCAATATCCTAAAATATAGAACTTACAGCTGAGGAGACAGTCTCGGATTTACACCGAGTTCCCTTTTCAATTCCCTCAATAAGTAGCATGAGGAAATCACCAAGCGGGCACAAAAGTATATATAATCCGGACAAATGCAAGACCTTGTATTTATCTTTTAGGAATTCCAACTACAAGGTATTGTACCCTAAAAAGAAAGACTATTTTGAAAGGATATTATATAATATATACCTGATTTACAAAGTGTTAATCAGATGTTAAAGAGTATATACTTTGATGAATATAAACTGAATTTATAAAACACATCAACATCGATAAAAAAATCATAAACAATTCTATTTAAACCAGATACATGGATAAAGAGCATTTTAAAAAGCTCCTTAGGAAAACGGAAGGAATAGAATGTTTTTTAAATATTTTTATATGTTCATTCACAAAACAATCCTACAAAAGCGATAATCTCTTAGAAATGTAAACAAGCAGGATTTCAGTCGACAGAAGCTTTAAAACCACAACGACAAGCATTATCTTCTATAAAACAAGCTCCATTTTCACATTCCACCCAAATGCAACGGCCTCATCTTTGTATATTAAAAAAGAATAAATTACTTTAGCCTACAATTTGGAAATTGAAGCCTTTCGGTGCTTCAATGCAAGGGAATCCGATGAAATTTCGGAGCTGTTCCTGCAGCTGTAATCCTCGTTAAACACGAATAAATTCGAATTTTGCCACTGTGAAATACGGGAAGGCCTATTCGTGTGAGGAGAGCCAGAAGACCTGCCAAGTTAATCAATGAACACCTAGCTTCCAGGAATAGAAGTGGTTGTGTAATACATTCGCTGTATTTCATTGCTATTTTTGTGTTTTCGGGAAACTCGATGTTTTATTTTACGATTGGATAAAATAAAATAGATGAGCTTTTACAAACCATTCACCGCCAATTCGAAGTGTGCCCTACTGTGGCCCATTTCCGATGTGTTATGCACATAAGCACAGAACCGTTAGATTAAGCCCCTTTTATCCGCCATTAAAAACACAACAAACACACAACACACCCGTGAGTCAAAACAAATCCTACACACAAATTGTCCGTTCCACCTTTATGTTTGGTGGTGCACAAGTCGCCAATATCGTCATTGGCATTATTAGAAACAAGCTCATAGCCATCCTTCTAGGGACTATTGGCATGGGGCTTATCAGTATCTTTCAATCTACTCTCGATTTGATAAAATCCATCACTTCAATAGGTATGGATACAACTGGAGTGCGGGAAGTTTCATTGGCCGCCAACGATAAAAAGGAGCTTACCATTACTGCCTCTATCATTCAACGCTGGGCTTTTATTTTGGGATCATCAGGAGCAATTCTCTGTATTCTGTTTTGCAATAGCATCAGTAATTGGGCCTTCGACGACACCAGCCACGCCACAGAAATAGCTTGGTTGTCGATCAGTGTCTTGTTTAACATTTTAGCCATAGGAGAACTAGTCATCTTGCAAGGATTGCGTCAGATTGGTTTTATGATTAAATCGGGGTTACTCTGGAATATTACTGCCCTCTTCATCCTGACTCCTTTGTACTATTATTTTGGTTTAAACGCCGTAGTTCCCGTTTTCATAATTGTAAGTGTGCTTACCTATTTAGCTACCTTATATTACCGATTAAAAACAGATGTACGACTGGTAAGAGTGCCATTCCAAGAGGTGTGGACTCGTGGTAAATTCATTCTTCGCATTGGCTTTTTTATTGTATTGGGTGCTATACAGACACAAATAGCTCTTTTCATGGTTCGTGTTATGGTAATAAACGAATTAGGATTAGAGCAACTGGGACTACTACAAGCAGCTTGGACCATTTCCAATGTTTACCTAACACTGACTCTAAAGTCTATGAGTGCCGATTTCTATCCACGGCTCAGTGCAGTGAGCACAAGCAACATGAAAGTACGTAAATTAATTAATGAGCAAGTTCACGTTATATTAATCATATCACTGCCCATTATTATATTCCTGCTGGTGGGGTCTAAACTTCTATTACAGCTGTTGTATACAGATAGCTTCGAATCGGCCTATACCTTGTTAAACTGGCGATCTATTGGTATCTTTTTCAAAGTCGTTTCTTGGGCCATTAGCTTTGTGCTTCTGGCACGTGGAAAGGGTTTATTATACTTTATTACTGACACGCTATACAGTGTCATTTATCTGGTTTGCATCTATTATCTTTTCCCCTACTTCAAATTAGATGCCGTGGGAATTGCTTATATGGTAGCCTATATCTCCTATTTTCTGATGGTCTATTTCATCATCCGAAAACAATTCCAATTCCGTTGGAAACGTGAAAATATACGCACAGGACTATTTTGCCTCGTTTGCATATTAGCCACTTTTTATGTCATGCAATTTGGCATCGTAGATTCTCTAGCTATTGAACTACTGATTCTAGGTGCAGCATCGGCATACGCCTTAATTAAACTGAATACGGTTATTAACTATGCCGAGTTATACCGTAAGATATTCACAAATAAAGCTTCAAAATGAAAAACTATATTCCCCTATTAGTTAACCTTAATGCCCGCAAAGTTTTAATTGTGGGTGGTGGTAAAGCTGCCCTACTTAAAACAAAAGGAGTAGCACGGTTTACCTCCGAGATCACCATATTATCGCCCGAACTCAAAGCCGACTTTTCGAGTTACGACATTCGCTTTATTGCTGAACCCTATGCCAAGGGAAAAGTGGAAGGATATGATTTTGTCTATGCCTGTACAGATAATAGGGCACTAAATGGTGCGATTGGAAAGGAGTGTGAGGCCTTAAATATCTTGCACTCTATTTGCGATAATCCCGAAGCTTCAAGTTTTGTCAGTCCTGCGACCTACAAAACCGACGGCATCACTATTTCAGTAGGTACAAATGGTACTAGCCCTCTTCAAGCTATCCACATTCGTAATCAAATTGAAGCACTCATTGAGTCGGGACAAATTACACTTAATCTTGAATAAAAATCACTATGAAAAAAATATTAACAGTCGTTAGTCGACAAAGCAAGCTTGCTATTTTACAAGTGGGTGAAGTATTCAATCTCTTGAAAGATACTGAATACAAGTTAATTTCCTTTGAATCTTTTGGCGATAAACACAAACAAATTTCCTTGCTTGACGGACAAGTTCGTGCCGATTTCTTCACCAAAGAATTAGATGACTTCTTATTGGAAGAAAAAGCTGATATTGCCATTCATTCCGCAAAAGATTTACCCTATCCACTACCTGCAGGATTAGAAATTATTGCACTTACTCACCGTGCCGATAATACCGATTCGTTGGTTTACCGCCAAGGGTTACCCTATAAAAGTTTAACGGATATGCCTGAAGGAATGATTATTGGAACCAGTTCGGCTACTCGCAAGAAAGCAATCCTTAAACAAAATCCGTTACTCACTTTAAAAGGTATTCGAGGTACCATCGAAGAGCGAATTGCTCAAACGGATGCAGGTGATTTTGATGCTGTAATTGTTGCCACTTGTGCATTGGAACGCTTGGAGTTAGCACATCGAATTTCTGAACGTTTAAATTTCGATACCCATCCGTTGCAAGGAACCTTAGCAATTGTCGCTAAAAAAGGGAGAGAAGACTTGAAGGCTCTGTTCAAAGCAATAGATGCTCGTCTTCAGTACGGTAAAGTAACATTACTAGGTGCAGGACCTGGAGCTACCGATTTAATGACACTACGTGGTAAACAAGCTTTGGCTACTGCTGATGTGGTTTATTACGATGATTTAATAGCCGAAGAAACGCTTCAACTGTGTTCTCATGCCAAGTGTATCTACGTAGGTAAACGAAAAAACAGACACTCGACCGAACAAGGCGATATTAACATACAGATGGTTAATAGTGCTTATGCTGGTAAAAAAGTGGTACGACTTAAAGGAGGCGACCCAATGATATTTGCTCACGGTGGTGAAGAAGTGGAATTTTTGGCATCGAATTTGATTGAAGTCGAAGTTATTCCAGGGATTTCAACGGCTAATGCCTTAGCTGCTCTGTGCCAGATTCCATTAACACACCGTGACTTGGCTTCATCATTGGCATTTGTTTCGGGACACTCACTTTATGGTGTAGAGATTCCAAAGGTAGATACACTAGTGCTATACATGGCGGG
>JASLDF010000141.1 GCA_030151635.1 Bacteroides sp.
AAAAAAGCACAGCCTAAATCTAGACTGTGCTTCCTATTTAAAATCAGTTAAGAAGTTATTTTTTCAATGCACCATCAACCACATCCATCACTTCGGAATGGTCGAAGTTACGTGCATAAATAGATCCATCAGGAGCAAAAAGAACGAACTCGCCCAAGTAGGTTAGCCCGTAGTCATTCATCGTTTTTTCCGACTTCTCTAGCACACTTTCGAAAGGCCAGGTTGGCAATTCAATATCCTCGTCAGAATAGTTTTTATCTTCAAAATAATGAACGGTGAGCAGTTGGAAATCCGCTCCTTTGTACGTTTTATATACTTCGTTTAAAGCATCTTGTTTACTTATTTCTTCATGAGGAAGTGCTCTAAAATAGACCAGCGTAAATTTGTGATTGTCAACATAGTCGGACAGCTTCTTTGTTGAATCATCGAATTCTATCTCTGTAAACAGCTGTCCCACTTCCGATTTCGATTGCTTTTCAATGAAGTTCTTTACCATCAGCAACCCAGCATCATTCTGCATTTCGCTGCCCATACCGTTAATGAGTTCTAAAATATCCAGATACGAATTGGTAGACGATGTGTTTATCATATTGCTTTGTCTCAGAAACTGCAACATGGAGACAGCCATAATGCCCAATGGGTTGTTTTTATTCTCTTGATAGAGCTGAGCGATTTCTCCATACTTATTATCCACCCCCTTTGTTTTTAGGGTAAATTCATTCAGCCTATCGTTCAACGGTGTGCCATGTGCCTCCCCATTACTAATTGTTATGTTTCCAGGCTCCAGAATACAACTAATTGGGTAAAAAATACTTTTTTTCTTGGTTCTGATGACTGCTATTTTAGACGCATCTACAGTGCCAGCAAGCTTAGCCATGTTCCTCTCAACAACTAAACTATCAAGTACTTGCATTGCCAAATCATAGACATAGAGTGTCTCCCCATCGTATTCGGTACTCTCTAGGTCAATGGTTAAGGTAAACTCTTTGTTCTTTTTTGAACAGCTAGCCACTAAAAACAAAAGTGCCAGCAAAAAACCGATTTTTCTCATAGGTTATTCGATATTAGATTATACAAAAGCAACATGCACTAAATTAATATATATTTGCAATTAAACAGATTAAGCAGATTATTTTTTGTCCAACAAAGTTAAAATCTACAGTTTAAACATTCATTTAATCGAAGTTCTTTCGAAAACCTACTAGGTTATCCCCAAATTAAAAGAACACCTAAAGCCAGATGCTTAAAACAACCAATAATAAACCGAAGAAATCGGGATTACCGTTCCGAAAAATATAATAGAAAAGCATCAGAAGAAAAATAATTTTTAACAAAAAAGCTTTTAGAGACAAATGCTTTTTGTTTAAATATCTGCTTCAGAAGACAAGCAAACAAAGAATTGTAACCTTCCTTTAAATCGGCAAGATAAGAGATGATAATAACCATCAGTTCTCATTATTCCACTCAACAGATTGATTTCATGGGCTTAGCACACCCTTTCATTTCCTATTCATGTCAAATATTTTATTAAATAAGCATTATTATGTAATAATAATATTATTAATGTTAATTTTATATTAATTATTTATTTGAAACCATCATTTTATAAATTAACTTAGCATATCCTTAATAAATACTAATACAAACTACTAAATGTATTCTATATAGTAGAGTAATTAAACTAATACAACACTTAAATTTATGGAAAAACACAGCTTTAGAAAAGCTCAGCCAAAATTTCCTCGATTTTTACCAAACCCCAAATGGCTCTTGCTATTTGGATTTCTATTGGGTGGTAAAAGCTACGAAGCCACAGCCGGAAGCTCTTCTCCAAATTACATGTATTCTTCTACTGAAAACTACAGTAATTATGGAGTTCAAAAACACATCAATATAACCGGTAGTATCAAAGATAAAAAGACGAATGATGACCTTATTGGTGCCAGCATCATGGTCAAAGAAACTAAAGAAGGTACAATTACAGATATTGATGGGAACTTTAGTATTAAATGTGAAATTGGCAATACACTCGTATTCTCTTATATTGGATATGTATCAAAAGAGATTAAGATTAAAGATTCCAAAAGCTTAAACATAATTCTTGAAGAAGATGCTGAGGTTTTAGACGAAGTTGTAATTACTGCATTTGGTACTGGCCAAAAGAAAGCAACTGTAGTTGGATCAATCCAAACCGTGCGACCAGAAGAGTTACAGATGCCAAGTTCAAATTTATCGAACTCTTTTGCTGGTAAACTATCTGGTGTTATTGCTTTCCAAAGATCGGGTATGCCTGGAGACAATAGTTCGGACTTCTTTATCCGTGGTATATCTACTATTAGTGGTGCAACATCTCCTTTAATTATCATTGATGGAGTGGAAGCTTCAAAAGGTGATTTAAATGCTCTTGATCCAGAAATTATTGAGGGTTTTTCTATCCTTAAAGATGCGACAGCCACTGCGATGTATGGTACTAGGGGTGCCAATGGCGTTATGATTGTGACCACAAAATCGGGTATGGATACCGATAAACCTGTTATTGGTTTTAGAGTGGAAACCTTCTTAACTACACCTACAAAAATTCCAAAATTTGTTTCGGGTGCCGACTACATGAGCCTATACAACGAAGCGGTAACTTCGCAAGGAACTGGGGATATTCTGTATACAGAAGAACAAATTTACGGAACTAGAAACAATATTAATCCTTATGTATTCCCTAACGTAAATTGGTATGACGAAATCTTTAAAGATGTCGCATTTAACCAAAAAGCGAACTTTAACATCCGTGGTGGTTCAAAACGTATTACATACTTTATGAATATGTCTGCCAATCATGAAACGGGGATGGTTAAAAATAGAAGTAAAGATTTCTATTCATACGATAACTCCATTAATGTTTTCAAATATACATTCCAGAACAACATTGATTTCAAGATGAGTGAGAGCTCTAAAATCTCGCTTAACTTAAGTGCTTTGTTGGATGATATGGATTATCCTGGAGCTGAAGTCAAGGATATATACAATTCCATTATGAATACTAACCCTGTTGATTTTCCAACCTATTTTCCTAGTACAGGAGAAAAATGGGTTAAATGGGGTGCTTATGCAGGTGGAAACGATCAAGGTGCTAGCAATCCGCTTTATGAAGCTACAAAAGGGTATAGAGATATTTTTGCAAGTACGGTGAGAGCCAATTTAACATTCGAACAAAAACTAGATTTTATTACACGAGGTTTAAAGTTCAAGGCAATTGCATCATTCAAAAACTGGAGTCGAACCGAGACTAAAAGAACACAAGGAGGCAATAAATATTCATTAACAGAGTTTAATCGTCTTCCCGATGGAACTTACGATTATGTTGTCAGCCCAATTGGTTCTCCTTCGAAACCGGTTTTAGGAACAGAAAGAAAAACTGCAGGTGATAGACAAATTTATTTCGAAACTAGTCTTGCCTACAATAGAACTTTTGGACTTCATGACTTTGGAGCACTTATGATTTACAGTATGAAAGAGATGGCCAACAATGCTGGTGAAGGGTTATTTAGCTCACTTCCGCAGCGAAAAATAAGTATGGCTGGTCGTGTTAATTACAACTATGACAACCGCTATCTTTTTGAGGTGAATGCTGGCTATAATGGTACAGAAAACTTTGCCAAAGGAAAACGTTTCGGTTTTTTCCCTGCTATTGCTTTAGGTTGGAATATTTCGCAAGAACAATTCTGGAAAAACATTAAACCGTACGTATATAACTTAAAACTAAAAGCTTCCTACGGTTTGGTGGGTAATGACCAAATTGGTAGCGAACGTTTCATCTACCTTCCAGAAATAAATCTACAAAACAAAGATTTATGGTATCAAACAGGATATGGAAATAACACACAAACTCACAAAGGACCAACCTACGACCGATATGAGAACTCGAAAATTACTTGGGAGGTTGGTGAAAAAATAAATTTTGGAGTTGAGTTAGGTCTCTTGGATGGACTGGATATTAATGTAGACTTCTTTAGAGAAACAAGAAAGGATATTTTCCAACAAATGTATTCTATCCCAAACTATTTGGGCACAGCATCGTCTAAAATTTATGGTAACCTAGCTAAGGTGAGAAACCAAGGTTTTGACACTTCGATTAGCTATGGTAAACAGTTGACTAAAGATTTAATGATTACGTTTAAAGGAACATTCTCATTTGCAGAAAACAAGGTTCTTGAATACAATGAAGCACCGGGTAAACGCCCTGCAAACTCAATTATAAATCATCCTCTAAATGTTCACTACGGATTTATTAGTGACAAACTTTATATTGATCAAGCAGATATTGATAGGAATCCATCATCAACATTAGGTAACATAGCGATTGCGGCAGGTGATATCAAATATGTGGATCAACCAAATATTGATGGAAATTATGATGGACAAATCGATGACGATGATAAAGTTGCAATGGGCTACCCTACTATTCCACAAATCATATATGGTTTTGGTCCAAGTATCACGTATAAAAATTGGGACTTTAGCTTCTTCTTCCAAGGAGCTGCTAGAACTTCTTTGATGATGAGCGGTTTCCACCCCTTCGGAACTCAGTACAACAGAAACGTTCTTAAGTTTATTGCTGATGACCACTGGTCTCCAGAAAACCAAGACATTAATGCAGGCTATCCAAGGTTAACGAAACACGATAATAACCACAACAATCAAACATCTGATTATTGGTTAAGAAATGCATCTTTCCTTAAACTGAAGAATATTGAGGTAGGTTACAGATACAAAAGAATGAGAGTATATGCAAGTGGTATTGATTTACTTACTTTCTCTCCGTTCAAACACTGGGATCCAGAAATGGGTGGTGGTGCTGGTTTAAAATACCCTACACAAAGAGTTATTAACTTTGGTATTCAAATGACATTCAAATAAATAGACATGAAAAATTTCAAATATATATTTATTCTATTACTAGGAATATTCACCTTTTCTTCTTGCGACTATCTTGATATTGTTCCAGATGAAAGACCCACTGAAGAAGATGCTTTTGAAGATATAAATGCTCTTCAAAGATACATGTACTCTTGTTATGCCTATCTACCTTTATCAAACAGTGGTTCCGGATCTTTGGATTTAATGACAGGCGACGAAGTGGTTACGGCGTTCGAGCATGAGACTTTTGCCAGATTCCCTAAAGGAAATTACACATCGGCGTCTCCCGTTATTTCGTATTGGAACACTATTTTCTCGGGAATTAAACAGTGCTACATCTTACTTAATAATGTAGACCGTGTTCCTGGAACATCTGATAAAATTAAAAATGACTACAGGTCTCAAGCTAAATTTTTGATTGCATACTATCACTTCCTTCTTATTAGAAGTTATGGCCCTGTAATTATTGTAAAAAATGAGCCTGATATTTTAACTGCTCCCAAAGATTACCTTGGTAGATCGGACTTAGATAGCTGTGTGGAATTCGTAGCGAACTTATTTGATCAAGCTGCAGAAGGTTTACCATCGGAAAGACCTGTAAGCACGTATGGTTTTGCAACCAATGTAATTGCAAAATCACTAAAAGCAAAACTATATGTTTATGCTGCATCTCCTTTGTTTAATGGAAACAGCAAATTTTATGCAGATTTTAAAAATTATGATGGTAAACAATTAATGCCAATTGTATATGATGCTAAGAAATGGGAAATTGCAGCTGCTGCACTTAAAGAAGCAATCGAATTGGCAGAAAGTGCTGGTCATGCACTTTATGTGAAGCCAGATTACAATGCTGGAAATAAAGAACCTCTAGATTCTGTTCAACACGCATTACGAAATACGATTCTAGATGCGGGTAACCCTGAAATAATCTGGGCAGAAACGAGGAATGAAGGTTTTTATGGCATTCAAAATAAATCATTGCCTTATGTGTCATCGGCTACATGGAATGGTATTGCACCTACCCTAACAATGGTTAAAAGATTCTACACAAAGAATGGATTACCTATTGACGAAGATCCTGAATTTAATAACGCAGATAACTTTAGCATTGTAACTGTAGGAGATGAACATGCTGAGGTTGCTGCAAAAGGTAGACAAACATTTAAATTAAATTTGGACAGAGAGCCTAGATATTATGCTTGGGTGGCTTTTCAAGGAGGTTTCTATGAGATTATGAATAATGAATCGAATGGAGGTTACGACGATGATGAAAGCTACAAACAATACTCAAAATCTGGTCAAGGAAAGCTGGTTTGTGACTTCGTGCTTGGTGGAAACTGTGCTAGAGGGAAGGTGGGAAACATCAGACAAAACAACTACTCACCTACAGGTTTCTTAAATAAAAAAGGAGTGAATCCTGCTTTTGCAGTAAAGAAAAATTTACAAGGTCCAATTAACCACCCATGGCCAATTATTCGTCTTGCAGACTTATATCTTATGTATGCCGAGGCTAGTGTTGAAAACAACAAACTGGACATTGCTAAAGAGTATTTAAATAAAGTTAGAATTAGAGCTGGCATTCCTACTGTAGAGGAGTCATGGGCTAAAACAGGAAAACCTTTAGATCAAAGCAAACTAAGAGAAGTGGTTAGACAAGAAAGAATGATTGAATTCTACCTTGAAAACCAAAATTTCTGGGACATGAGAAGATGGCTTTTGGCTGAGAAGTATTTTAACGTGAAGGCTCAAGGTATGAATACCGAAGCTGGATCGATTGACGATTTTGTAAAGGTTAAAGAGGTTGTTTTTGAAAGAAAGTTTACTGGTCCTATGCAATACCTACTTCCTATTCCTTTGGGAGACATTAACAAAAATAAGAAAATTGTAAATAACCCTGGTTATTAATATTTAAATCGCAAAGATTATGTTAAAAACAATACTTAAAATATCTTCTTTATTTGCACTACTACTAGCTATGGGCTGTAGTAGTGACGATAAAGGAATTACACCATCCGACATTTCTGATATTACGGCCGAAGCTGGTGAAGGAAGAATTACCTTGAAATGGAATATGCCCGAAGATGGAAGTATATTTTACACTAAAGTAACCTATTATGACCACCTTGCTAAGCGAAAAATGTGGCGATTATCTAGTACTAATGAACTAATAATTCCAAACACACGTGAAAGGTTTGGTGAGTATGAATTTGCCCTTGAAACGTTTAGCAAATCGGATAACTCTAGCGGCAATATACACACCATTAAGGTAGTATCGGGACCCGCAGCAATAACCGAGAAAAAAAATCAAATTACACTTAAAGAAGAACATTTGAGTACGAATGCTCAAGAACCTTCGGAAGGAGCAATTAAGAATTTGTTAGATAACAACACATCTACATACTTTCATACTAAATGGAGCCAGCCAGTTCCTGCTAGTCCCCACACAATGTCTATCGACATGTCATGGAGAGAACCTATGAAATCATTTGCTTTTAGCTATTCGCCTAGAAACAATGCAAACAACAAACCCACAGACTTTGATTTGATGGGTAGTATGGATGGTAAGGACTGGTTCCTAATCAAGAACTTCAAAGAGAAAGAGGATAAATTACCAACCAGTTCGACAGCATCCTATACTTCTCCTACAATTAAATCGGAGAAACCTTTCACATACCTTAAGATGCTAGTTAATAAAACTAACTCGGGATCTATTTTCTGGACAATGTCTGTATTTAAACTTTACGATGTAGAGGTTTATGATCCAGAAGCTGTTGAGGAATAATAATTACTAAATTAAAACAACTATTGAGAGAGAGGCTAGCATGACTAAATGGTCTCTCTCTCATTTTTTCTGAGATATTTGAAATTCAACATTTCGACACTTAAAATTAAATTCTATGAAAATGAAACTTTTTACTCTTTTAACTGCACTGGGAGGGTTGTGTCTGTCGGCATGTACAAGCTGCAACGATGCCGAGCCTAAAGTTATTTTAGGCGAGTTTAACACAGGAGACTCAAATCAAATTCTAGATGACATTAAAATTACTATTGCAAGAGGTGATGCTTCTTCATTTCAGCAAGGAAGCAACATTGAGAAATCTTTCGATGGCGATTTTAATACCATTTACCACTCCAGTTGGAACAATAAAGGAGAAAATTACTTCCCCATTACGCTAACCTACCATTTTGATGACCCACAAGAAATAGACTACTTTATATATACGCCTAGACCTAGTGGTGGCAATGGAAATTTCAAAGAGACGGATATTTTATTTTCGGAGGATGGAGAAAAGTTTATAAAATTACTAGAAAAAGACTTTAAAGGTACGAGCACTGCAACACGTGTAACCTTTGAAAAACCATTGACTAAGGCAAAAGCAATTCAATTTATAGTTAAATCGGGGGCTGGAGATGGTCAAGGTTTTGCAACTTGTGCAGAAATGGAGTTTTTTCGTAAAAACGATAAGAATTACAATCCACTCAACCTATTTACGGACGAAACGTGTTCGGAGTTAAAGGCCAATGTAAATTTGAATGCGATTGAAGCATGTCCAAATCCTTTTTATAGAAACATCGCATTATATATTCATCAAGATGTGTATCCAGCCGATTTTAGAATTGCCAACTACAAGGCTTACCCTCATCCAGATGTACAATCTGATACACATAAAACTAATCCATATAGCTTATTAGACAATGCAACCGGTATGACTGTGTCAAATGGTGAAGAGCTAATTGCGTTTGTTGGCGACACACATGGTACAGATATTAGTTTGTGTGTGATAAACTTTGATACACCAGGAGCAGACGGATTTAACTCAAAACAGATTTATCCATTGATTGAAGGTACTAACAAAATAAAAATGCGTAGCAAAGGCCTAGTTTACGTATACTACCACCTGCATAGTTTAAAAGAAGCTGAAGCTGCTAAAGATATAAAAATTCACTTTGCAACTGGAAAAGTGAATGGATACTTTGACAGCACAAAGCACACAGAACAAGAGTGGACAACTTTGTTGGAAAAAGCAGATCATAAGTACTTTGACGTACTTGGTGAATATGCTCACTTAACTTTCCCAACTTCAAGATTTAGAAATTCTACACCAAATGGAAAAGCTCTAATTGATGTTTACGATAAATTGGTAAGGAGTGAAATGGAGTTAATGGGACTTTACAAATTCGATAAAGTGTTCAAGAACAGAATGTACTTTAATGTGATTTACACTTCATATATGTATGCGACTGCCTATCATACAGCATACAATGATAATACATTAGGGGAACTATGCAATGCAGAGAGATTGATCCAATCTCCATGGGGGCCTGCTCACGAAGTGGGACACTGTAATCAAACTCGTCCAGGTCTAAAATGGTTGGGTACAACAGAAGTAACGAACAACATAATGTCAGAATATATCCAAACAAGCATCTTTGGTCAAGGGTCTAGAATTCAAGTTGAAAACATGGGAAAACACTATGTAAATCGCTATTCTAAAGCATGGACTAGCATCATAGCTGCAAAAGCCCCTCATTCATATTTTTCTAGCATTAATGAAAAAAATGGAAGCGATGTATTCTGTAAACTTGTTCCATTTTGGCAGTTAGAGTTATACTTTGGCCGTGTGCTAGGTAGAACACCGTTAGAACAAGAAGATAAAGGTGGTTTCTATCCAGAAGTTTATGAGCATGTTCGCACTAATCCAAATTTGAATGATGCTGGAAGTCAACAGTTAGAATTTGTATACATTGCTAGTAAGATAGCTGGATATAACTTGCTCGATTTCTTTTCTAAGTGGGGATTCCTTACACCGGTAAATGTTGAAATCGATGATTATGGCAAAGGTATGATGACAATTACCCAAAATCAAATTGAAACAATGAAAGCTAAGGTTAATGCACTTGGTTTACCAAAATTAGATGTAGCTATCGAATATATATCTGATAATACTTGGGAACTTTTCAAAGTTAAACCAAACGTAGTTAAAGGGACTGCGACTGTAGAAAACAATAAACTAAACTTTAAGGATTGGAAGAATGTTTTAACATTCGAAATTGCAAATGATAAAGGTGATCTTGTGTTTATTTGTAGTGGCGAAAATAATCCTTCTACTACAGCATCATTCGAAGTGCCTTTTAAATGGGACAACACTTATAAAGTGAATGCTGTTGCTGTTGATGGAACACGAACATTAGTTACTTTTTAAGTATTTCATTTCGTAGATGTCGTTCTATACTAAATATAAAGTTAATATAAGAGTGGTTGAGCAGTAATGCCAACCACTCTTTTTACTTCCTAAAGTAACCTTTTTCTTTAGAAGTAAAATTATCAAAATACTCTAACTATCCGCTCCTAAAGAAGAGTTAATAAAACATCGCAAGAAAGGCATCTATAGAAAATGAAAGCCAGAGTAAAGAATTAGTGACAAGTTTTAAACAATGAACGAACTAAATCCAAAGGCACCTTGCATAGTACAAAGTAGAACGAGGAGACGTATCTTGAAATGTTGTAGCGGTGATATAAGGAAATTGAGAATTTGTGAACAGTAACAAAGAAGGCTTCGAATAGGCGAATAGAGATATCTTTAATTCTAAAAAGTTGAAATAAACAGTGAATAAAATCACTTGCTTTAATGTAGTTGCACACACCAGCAGCGAGAATTATAGGTCTATCCCTATTAGGTAGTTTATATATAGGACCTGTACAAAAAAGCACAGCTTAACGAATGAACTGAGCTTCTGTTTTCAATTGCAGTGAATGGATTAATTATACTACAGCCTGCTTTTTCTACATCTATTGTGTGTTATAAAGGGTATAAATAGCCATCAATGTATAGAGGGTAGATGATCGTTTATCAAAACCATCAGCAGAAAAACACCTGTTTAGTAAAGACCTTTTAATACGTTGAAAAATTACAATACCGAGCTATAAACCATCAAACTGAAGATATAGGAAATAATGATAATCACGAATACGTTAACGTTCTGCGGAGTCAAGATTCTACGTGTGCCCTCTTTCGTGCGAACTACGTAAAGTTTGTATGCCTGATACATTAACGAACCAATAACAACACCCGAAAGTGCACCAGTTACCACATCTGATATGAAATGAACGCCCAGGTAAACACGAGAATACGAGATGATGAAAGCGATGGTAAAGATGGCAATGGTATAGCAACGTTTCTTAAAAAGCAACGCACTGATGGTTGCAAAGCCAAACGCATTACTAGCATGGCTCGAAATGAAACCATATTTACCCCCACGGTAGTTGAACAGCGTGCGAACTTCTTCCGCAAAATCGGGATGGTGAGTGGGACGAAGACGTGTGAAAATTGGTTTGCAAACACTTGATGAGAATTGATCGCAAAACACAAAAACAAGTGTAATAACAACGATTATGGCGAACCATTCTCGCTTATTTTTATTGCGCACAAGTAGAACTAGTAGGAGTGCAAACAAGGGAATCCATGCTTGAGTTTTTGAAGCCAACCACATGAAATTATCTAGGAATGTGGTATTCGAGTGGTTAATCAAGAAAAATAAACTTCTTTCGTAAGGTAAGATACTTTCGACCATTAAATTGGGTACTTAGCGCCTAAACTCAAAGCTTTTTTTGAATTTAGTACGTGTTTTACTATTTTTAAATAACTATTCTCAAGTATTAGCGGTATCATTTGTCCCCTTTTAACGCTGAATGTCTTATCTTTAACAGCCGTAACGCACATATACTAATAGGGGTACATTTTGTTGCATTGCTAATGGCAACAAATGTAAAACTCAATTTTGTAGAAATTTTGAATGTTTGTTTTTTCTGATTATTCAATCTAAATTTCAGATATGTTTGCGATATTTACGAAACAAAAAGGTTAGTGCCATCAATTATTTCAAACAAGGAGATTGATAGCTTTAAAACTAGATATAACCAGCATAACCAGGAAATTCGCTTGAAATTTGGCAATATAAAGCGAAGAATAAGGAGAAGGACATGAAAATCTTAATTATAGAGGACGAACGAGAGTTGTCGCACGATATTTCGACGTACCTATCAACCGATAATTATTTGTGCGAGCAAGCCTATACATTTGACGAAGCGATTGATAAAATATCATTCTATTCGTACGACTGTATTTTGCTGGATTTAAGCTTGCCTGGGGGCGATGGTTTAAAGATTTTGGACGATATTAAACGCCGTAACTTAGACAGTGGTGTTATTATTATTTCGGCACGTGGATCGCTAGACGACCGTATTGAAGGGCTAAAAGTTGGTGCAGACGATTACTTAGCCAAACCCTTCTCGTTATCGGAATTGAGTATTCGTATCTACGCATTGATGCGCCGCAAACAGTTCGCCAATTGCAATGTATTTCGTTCAACTAACCTCGAAATTAATCTACTCTCAAAATCTGTATCTACAGATGATAAAGTTATTTCATTAACCAAATCGGAGTACGATTTATTACTCTTCCTCCTGGGAAATAAAAACCGTGTGGTGTCGAAAAACTCCATTGCCGAGCACCTCTCGGGCGATATGGCAGATATGCTAGACAGCCACAATTTTGTATATGCACACATCAAAAATCTTAAGGCGAAGCTTACAGAGGCTGGGTGTGAAAGTTGTATTAAAACCGTTTATGGAACGGGCTATCAATGGATGGAATGAAAAGCTTACTGAATAAAAACATATCGCAGTTTCTACTCTACACAACACTTATTTTAATTGGGTGTTCGCCAGTTTTCTACTTCGTAATGAAACATTACTATACGGAAGATTTGGACGAGTTAATCATTTACCGGAGTAATGATTTTAAGAAACACATGTTGCCGGAATTTGGACTGGACGAGGTGCGAACTTGGAACCTATATAACGAGGATATTAAGGTACTCTACCCTAACCTAGAAACCGTTGTTGACGAACCTGTTGAAGAGTATTTGTACAATAAATCGGAGGGACACAACATTTACTATCGCCTTTACTACACGAATATAGACATTGAAGGACAGCCATTTCTACTGATGTCGCGCATCCCCATGATTGAGGCAAAAGACATGGTGATAAACCTTAGTTTTCAATACCTAATTATTTTCTCCGTATTGCTTTTTTCGCTTACGATTGTGCAACGAATCATCTCGAAAAAGCTATGGGGTACCTTCTATGATAGTTTAAGAAAAATTGAAACTTTTAGCTTGGAACAAGGCACTGTACCCGAGTTCGCCGAAACAAACATTACAGAGTTTACTAGGCTCAATGAAATGCTTTCTAAGCTCATTAAAAACAATGTAATTATCTACAAACAACAGAAGGAGTTTATCGAAAATGCATCGCACGAATTGCAAACGCCCCTGGCTGTGTTTCAGTCTAAATTAGACATTTTACTTCAGGATTCAAACCTAACCGAATCGCAAAGTAAAACCATACAAATGCTCTACAATACTTCTTCAAGACTGAGCCGTTTAAACAAAAACCTCTTGCTATTGGCTAAGATTGATAACGAGCAGTTTAAAGATTTGAAGGTGATTAACTTCATTGAGACACTAGACAGTCAACTGGGTTTCTTAATTGAATTGGCAGAGAACAATGGATTGCACGTATCGGTTCATTTCAATAACGCCTTGACAATCCATGCCAATACCACCCTGCTGGAGAGCTTAATTAACAACCTCATCGTTAATGCAATTAAACACAACAAACCAGAGGGGTCGATCTACATAACTGTGGATGGTAATACCTTTACAGTGAGCAACACGGGTAC
>JASLDF010000204.1 GCA_030151635.1 Bacteroides sp.
GAAGTGACTCCTGTTACTTGTCCTTGTTGGTTTTTAGTTTCAGCTACATCAATGGGTACAAGTCGCACTTTATTCCAATCTGGATTTTGTAGTTTCCATTCGTTGAACCATGTTTCCTTATTCCAGCTAGAACCTGCCTCTTCTTTAGCTTTATCTTCAGCTTCTTTAATTTCATTCTTAATACCTATGATTAATCTTTCAAGTTTTGAGAACTTGTATTGCCCATTTTGGTTAATCTTAGTGTAGAAATTATTATTGTAGTCAAAGACCTTGTTCTTTTCAAAGAATTCTTCATAATCGGCATTTTTAAACATACCTATAGTTGAAGGTCTTTTGAACTGAAAAGAAGAATTACCCTTGTCATTATTATATGCCTGAAAAGTCATATTAATATTGATGATTGTATCGTTCTTTTTATCAGGGTCATTAAGTAAATCTTCAATAGGAAGCGTTACTTCTGTAAATATACCAGAAGGAGCTTTTATATAAGAATGCTGCATTTCAGCAATCTTTTTGTTAAGCATCTCTGGATCTGAAAGTAATTTATTTGCTTGAACAACTTCTTTGGTTGATGCAAAAGTCATATTAGCAACTCTAATAGAGTCTGTTATTCCATCTTTCTTTAGAATTTTCTTGCCAACACTATCTGTGTAATGAATGTTGAATTTAATATTTAAAATAACATTATCTAGATAGAGAATAGAACCGGAGCTTTCTATTGTTTTTGCATAAATACCGGCAAATACGTTCTCAGCAAAAGCTTTGTTGTTATAAAAGAACTCTTTATTCGATCTGTTTTTTTTGTAGATAGTAGAACCTATTTCTTTATCTAAAACAAATCGTATAAAAGCTTGTTTTTGCTGAGGGGCATTTGGATTGCTAGGATTAACCTCTGGTTTTAAACTTTGACCAGAATAGCTAGCTTCTGCTAAAATATCTTTGGGATCGTAAAACTCCTCAGGGTTAATATCTGTATAATGATCGGTCTTCAAGAGTTGGTTTAACTCGTATAACCTAATACTACTAGGAGAAATCGAGTCGCCAAAGAATGAAGTATAGTTGAAGATGATCTCAGTTTCTACAATTGAGTCACCAGCCATGATACCTTTGTCTTTACCTTCTATGTTTTCGTTATATAACTTAGGGAATTCAAGACT
The DNA here is from genome assembly GCA_030151635.1 of Bacteroides sp. Lineage (GTDB taxonomy): Bacteria > Bacteroidota > Bacteroidia > Bacteroidales > Bacteroidaceae > Bacteroides_E. The sequence continues at coordinate 1,158 of JASLDF010000204.1, forward strand.
ATCAGTACAATTAAACTGAGTTAAGAAGCTTGCTTCATAGTCTCCGAAATCTTCATCTAAATACTTACCAACATAAAATTGGTTTGTTTTGGCGAAAATCGGCCCCGATTCAATAGATTTTGAAGAAGAGTGATAAACTTTACCACTGATTGTTATATCATCTCCTGGAGGGAACATACCAGCTCCCAAACCTTCAGTATTGTCATCGCAACTATATAAAGAGAGACCAATAAGCATGGCCCAAAGATATCTTACTTTCATCGTTTAATTATATCTGATTGGATATTCAATTCATTATTTATCAGACGACCAGATTCCATCGTAGAATTCGCTGCATTGAGTCGAGAACTCTTCTGCATCGGAATTAAAGTCTAGAACAGGCTTACCTGATTGTTTCGCATAGTCAATAACATCTTGATTTACTTTGGCACTATGTTGAATAATACCGTCAGAGTTATCAATTGCAAATTTCATCAAAGATACATAATCAACAGGACCATCTCCAAGTGATTTTAAGGTTTCTTCTTCAATACCTCTAAGCATTAGTTTTTTCTTAAAGTCAGCATCGAAGTGGTTTTTAAAATCTTCTTCAAAGATAGAAACTACAATCTTAGAGTCTCTAAATGAGGGTTCTTCGTTGAATACTTGTCTGATGTAAAGTGGAGCTAAAGCGCTCATCCAGCCTAAGCAATGAACTACTTCAGGACACCATCTTAGTTTTTTTATAGTTTCTAAAACACCTCTAGCATAAAAAATAGCTCGGGCATCATTGTCCGTATATTCTTTACCTTCTGTGTCTTTAGTTAAATTTCTTTTTTTGAAAAATTCTTCATTATCAATGAAGTAAACCTGCATTCTGGCAGGTTGTATTGATGCAACTTTAATGATAAGTTGATGATCAGTGTCATTAATGATTAAATTCATACCTGAAAGGCGAATAACTTCGTGAAGTTGGTTTCTTCTTTCATTAATTGTGCCCCATTTAGGCATGAATGTTCTAATCTCCTTACCTTTCTCTTGAATAGCTTGAGGTAGTTCTCTACCTACTAAAGATATTTCAGTTTCGGGTACGAAGGGAGTAATTTCTTGCGTAATAAATAATATTTTTTCTGCCTTTGTCATTTTAACAATGTTCTCAATTCTAATGCAAAGTTACGAAAAAAATAGATAGTAATCGGCATAGAAGCTTTTTATAATTGCTTATAATAGGGTGTTTTGCTTATAATTAAGTTAATAGTTTACAATATATTTAGTAGATATGTTTCAGTATCTTCAAGATGTTGTTGTGGCTTCAAAGGCTTGCATCTTAATATTATATCTCGAAATCTTGTTTCGTTATTGCTAATTATTGGTTTAATTTGTATCCAAAATATCCAGATAGTTGATGTATTTTTAATTGATATGAAAATAATTAAAACAGTTCAAGACTTATCAAGCATGCTTGAAGTCTTTAGAAATGAGAATAAAACCATTGGCTTAGTTCCTACGATGGGAGCACTTCATGAAGGTCATAAGTCGTTAGTAACTAAATGTGCCTCAGATTGTGACGTTGCAGTCGTGAGTGTTTTCGTAAATCCAACTCAATTTAATAATGCTGCTGATTTAGATACGTATCCTCGCACATTTGAAGCAGATATGGAGTTGTTAGAATTGAGTGGTGCGACTATTGCTTTTTATCCTTCAGTAGAAGAAATGTATCCTATCAAAGATACGCGTACCTTTGATTATTCACCTCTTGATACTGTGATGGAAGGTGTTTATCGTCCGGGACATTTCAATGGTGTTTGCCAAGTAGTGAGCAAGTTGTTTGCGATGGTAAACCCTAATTTTGCTTATTTTGGTGAAAAAGATTTTCAACAATTGGCTATTATCAGAAGAATGGCCAAAGATCTATTCCCTAAATTAACGATTGTTGGCTGTCCTATATTACGAGAGACTGATGGTTTAGCGTTAAGTAGTAGAAATATGCGTTTAACTGCCGAGCAACGTGTTCATGCTTTGACTATTTCTAAAACACTATTTGCTAGTGTGGAGTATTCGAAAAACAACTCGTTAAAAGATACCCTAATTTTTGTAGAAAAAGAAATTAAGGCTGATTCAGCTTTGGAGTTAGAGTATTTTGAAGTTGTTGATGGAGTAACATTACAACCTGTTCATAAGTGGGAAGATAGCAATTATATTGTCGGTTGCATTACAGTTTATTGTGGTGATGTACGATTAATTGATAACATGACCTACCGTAAATAATAACTTTACAATTATGTTTATAGAAAGACTTAAATCAAAAATCCATTGTGCTGTAGTCACCGATGCTAATTTGAATTACATTGGAAGTATTACAATTGACGAGGATTTAATGGATGGTGCTAATCTAATTGAAGGCGAGAAGGTAGCTATTGTTAATAATAACAATGGTGAGCGCTTTGAAACCTATATCATTACTGGACGTAGAGGTTCAGGCGATATTTGTTTAAATGGTGCAGCAGCTCGTAAAGTACAAGTAGGGGATACGATTATTATTATGTCGTATGGCTTTATGGATTTTGAAGAAGCAAAAGTATTTAAACCTTCTATTGTTTTCCCAAAACAACCCAACAACCAATTATAAAGCATTTAAAAAGGCTGAATCATTTGATTCAGCCTTTTTACTTTTATGAAGAACAATGTGCTTTAAGCTTTAGTGGATAATTGCTTATCCATTGCTTCGGCCGCTTTTTTACCATCACCCATTGCAAGGATAACAGTAGCACCACCTCTCACAATATCACCACCTGCATAGATAGTTGGTATTGAAGATTGCATATTGTCATTTACTTTAATTGTGTTTTTCCAGCCCAACTCTAGACCTTTAACTGATGTAGGTACGATTGGATTAGGAGAAACACCAATACTAACTACAGCCATATCAATTGGAACAATATCAATTGCACCTTCAATAGCAACAGGACGTCTTCTGCCAGATTCATCAGGCTCGCCCAGTTCCATTTTTTGAAGTACAATTTCCTTCACTCTACCTTTTTCATCCGCTCTATATTCGATTGGATTGTGTAAAGTCAAGAACTCGATACCTTCCGCTTTTGCATGGTGCACTTCTTCAAGACGTGCAGGCATCTCTTCTTCCGATCTTCTGTAAACAATCATTGCTCTTTCAGCTCCCAATCTTTTTGCTGTACGAACCGAGTCCATAGCAGTGTTACCACCACCAATAACAGCAACGTTTTTACCAAATGTAACTGGAGTGTCTGAATCTGCATCAGCAGCGTGCATCAAGTTGACGCGAGTTAGGTATTCGTTTGAAGACATTACGTTAATGAAGTTTTCACCAGGAATATCCATAAAGCTTGGAAGACCTGCTCCCGATGCAATGAACACACCTTTGAAACCCTCATTTTCTAAGTCTTCAACAGCTATTGTTTTACCAACAATACAGTCTGTGATAAACTTAACACCCATTCTTTCTAAACTGTCAATCTCAACATTAACAATGTCTGTTGGAAGTCTAAATTCAGGGATACCATACTTAAGTACACCACCAATTTCGTGCAATGCTTCGTAAACAGTAACATCATATCCTTTTTTAGCCATATCTCCAGCAAAAGATAAACCAGCAGGTCCAGAACCCACGACAGCCACCTTAATGCCGTTAGAGTCAGCTACTTCAGGAGTGGAGATGACACCACTTTCACGTTCGTAGTCGGCAGCAAACCTTTCTAAGTAACCAATTGCAACAGCAGGTTTCTTCATTTTTAAATGAATACATTTTGCTTCACATTGCTTCTCTTGAGGACAAACACGACCACAAACTGCTGGTAGAGCACTAGTTTCTTTTAGTTTCTTAGCAGCACCTGCATAATCTTCAACTTCAATCAGTTTAATAAATCCTGGAATATCAATGCCAACAGGACAACCAGATACACAACCTGGATTGTTACAATCTAAGCAGCGTTGTGCCTCAATTTGAGCTTGTTCAACAGTTAGACCTTGATTGACTTCATCTAGAAGAGTAGTTATACGGTATGTAGGAGAAAGCTCATTCATTTTGCAACGTTCTATTGCAGCACGTTCTTTCGCCTTCATTTTGCTTCTAAGCTCCACTCTCCAGGCAGCATCTCTTGAAGAATCATCAGCTGATTTTTCTTTTTTAGGTTCCGCTTGGCAAGAGTGAAGATTATGTTCTAATTTTTCAGTTTCAATATTTTTGAATGCACCCATTCTTTGAAGCATTTCGTCAAAGTTGACTTTATGTCCATCGAATTCAGGGCCATCAACGCAAACAAATTTTGTTTTGCCATCTACTGTCAAACGACAAGCGCCACACATTCCCGTACCATCAACCATAATTGTATTTAAAGATACGATAGTTGGTAGATTGTACTTCTCTGTTAGTTTGCAAACAAACTTCATCATGATTGCAGGTCCAATCGCAAAACACTTATCAACGTGTTCTCTGTTGATAACTTCTTCGACACCAACAGTTACAAGTCCTTGTTTACCATACGAACCATCATCGGTCATAACGATAACTTCATCAGAGTATCTGCGGATGTCATCTTCAAGGATAATTAAATCTTTAGATCTACCTGCAATTACAGAGATAACACGGTTACCCGCATTTTTTAAGGCTTGTACAATAGGAAGCATTGGAGCCATACCAACACCACCACCCGCACAAACAACAGTTCCGAAATTTTCGATGTGCGTAGCTTGTCCTAGAGGGCCTACTACGTTGGTGATATAATCGCCAGCTTCTAAATCGCAAAGTTTAGCAGATGACAGGCCTACTCTTTGAATAACTAAGTCGATTGTCCCCTTTACTGGGTCGGCACCTGCAATGGTAAGAGGCATACGTTCGCCTTTTTCACCTACACGTACGATCACAAAGTGACCTGCCTTTCTTGATTTAGCTATTAAAGGAGCTTCAACAACAAAGCGAAATACTTTTTCAGAAAAATTTTCTTTGCTAATAATTTTATTCATGTGTCGCGTCTTTCTTCGTATCTTGGGTATATAGGATTAGTCAATAATATCAAAACCGCAATAAGGAACCAATACTTCTGGTATTTTAATACCTTCAGGAGTTTGGTTGTTTTCCAAGATTGCAGCTAAGATTCTAGGTAATGCCAAGGCAGAACCATTCAAAGTGTGGCAAAGTTCAGTTTTCTTTTCATCATTTCTGAATCTACATTTCAAGCGATTTGCTTGGTAAGATTCGAAGTTTGAGACAGAACTAACTTCCAACCAGCGTTCTTGTGCAGCAGAGAATACTTCAAAGTCGAAAGTAATTGCCGATGTGAAACTCATATCACCACCACAAAGGCGAAGAATACGATATGGTAAGCCTAGTTTGTTCACTAAAGACTCAACATGAGCAATCATTTCTGTAAGTGATTCGTAAGAATGTTCAGGAGAATCAACACGAACAATCTCTACTTTGTTAAATTGGTGAAGACGATTCAAACCACGTACATCTTTACCATATGAGCCAGCTTCTCTACGGAAACATGCAGAGTATGCACAGTTTTTGATAGGGAAATCTTTTTTGTCCAAGATTACATCTCTATAGATGTTAGTTACTGGAACTTCAGCAGTAGGAATAAGGTAAAGATCATCTTCTTTACAGTAGTACATTTGACCTTCTTTATCGGGAAGTTGTCCTGTACCAAAACCAGAATCAGCGTTTACAAGGTACGGAGGTTCTACTTCTAGGTAACCTGCATCTCTAGCTTCATCAAGGAAAAAGTTAATTAATGCACGTTGAAGTCTAGCGCCTTTACCTTTGTAAACTGGGAAACCAGCACCTGTAATTTTAACACCAAGTTCAAAATCAATGATATCATATTTTTTAGCAAGGTCCCAGTGCGGTTGTGCGTCAGGAGCAAGTTTTACTTCTTTACCACCCGTACGTTCAACAACATTATCTTCTGGAGTTTTTCCTACTGGAACAGACTCGTGAGGCAAGTTAGGAATAAGATATAACTGCTCGTCGATAAAAAGAGATGCTTTATCCATTTTTTCTTGGAATACCGCAGTCTGTTCTTTTAGCTTAGCAACTTCATCTTTAAGGTTTTCTGCTTCTGCTTTAGCACCCTCTTTCATCAACTGTCCAATCGACTTTGAAAGGGTTTTCAGCTGAGCTAAACCTTCGTCAAGTTGAGTTTTAGCTTGTTTTCTCTCGTCATTTGCTTCAATGACTTTGTTCAGGATTTCCTTAGCACCTTTAAAGTTTTTCTTTTCCAGGCCTTTGCTAACTTTTTCTAGATCCTCAGTTATCTGTTGTAGAGTAAGCATTGATATATTGTTTTAATGTGAAAATTAATTTTCACGTATTTTATTTTTATAAATAGGAGTCGATAAGTACGAAAAAGAGCGAGGAAGCTTAAAACTTCTCGCTCTTAATATTTTAATTGAAAGTTTAAGCTCGTTTATTAAGCCTCAACACTTTCAGCAGGAGATACAGAAACAAATCTTCTGTTAGCTTTTCCTACTTTGAAGTTAACTGTACCGTCAACTAAAGCGAAAAGAGTGTGGTCTTTACCAATACCCATGTTTTCACCTGGGTGGAAAGCTGTACCTCTTTGACGAATAATGATGTTACCTGCTTTGCAAGTTTCTCCGCCAAAAATCTTAACGCCTAATCTTTTACTTTCTGATTCACGGCCGTTCTTAGAACTACCTACACCTTTTTTATGTGCCATTTTTCTTTAAGTTTTTAAAATTAATGATTAAGCAATTACTTCTTTTACTGTTAACTCAGTAAATTGTTGGCGATGACCGTTTCTAACACGGTAACCTTTTCTTCTTTTCTTTTTGAAAACGATTACTTTATCACCTTTTACAAGTGGTGAAAGTACTTCGCAAACAACTTTAGCACCTTCTACTGTTGGTAAACCTACAGTTACGTTGCCATCTTTGTCAACTAAAAGAACTTTTTCGAATTCAACTGTTGCACCGTTTTCAACGTTTTGGATGTGGTGAACAAATAATCTTCTGCCAGCTTCAGCTTTGAATTGCTGACCGTTAATTTCTACAATTGCGTACATCTGTTATTTTATTATAAACAGGTTAGATCCTGCGGGTGGGTTAAACTCATTAATAACTCTCTTTAGAAACCCGAAAGGAATAATCGTCTGCAAAATTAATATTAAATATTTAAGTCTCAAAGTTTATTGATACAAATGCATTTAATTGACTTGAATATTACATTAATTAACATATAATCTCCTTATAAATAGGTTTTAGTCTATCTTACAGCCTCAACTTTATAGCCTTCTTTTTGAAGAAGATTGATAAGACCTTTTTCACCTGGTAGGTGAAGTGCTCCAACAGCAATAAAATTTGTCTGCTTTGTCAGGTATTTACTTGATAGTAATTTACACCATTGGGTATTCCTATCATTTATCATGGCATCTAAATCTTTCTGGCTCATTTTTACATTGGGGCAAGTCACATTATCTTTTGTGTATTCTAGCAGCTTGTATAAATCTTCTTTTACGTAAGACTCTGTTAACTCCATGGCCTTTTGAACCATATCTACAGTTTTAGAGCAATCTATGAATTTTAAAAGATCATCCATTGTTTCTTTGAATCCCTTACTTTTTAGCAATAAATCGGTTTGAAATCGTAGCGTTTCTAATCCAAATATTTTCTTGCCATCTTTAGTTGCTTTTTGCTGAAATAGAAAATCGATAGGTTGTTGTGTACTCTCGCCAGGGAACAATTTTTGAACGGCTTGTCCACTCACAGTAGCTGCTATAATGGTAGTTATTGCAGCAGGACGCATGCCATTTAAAGCTTGTTGAGGTATCGGTAAACTATATTGTTTTAGGCCTTCAACTAGCATTTCATACTCTTGAAAAGGCAGGATAATATTCAATGCAGAATCTTTAGGCATCGCCATTGCCATCATGTAATACTGCATAGAAATAGGGTTACTCATTTCACTGATGTTTATCTCTCCAATCACAACATCAGAAGCTTGATATGCCTTTTCTACTTCAGGTTTATCGTTCAGGAAACTTTGCGGAATAAGATGGTGCGTACCAAATATATATGAGTCTGGTTGACCTGTTTTACTGACTTTCCACAGTAGTTGAGCTTCTGCACTATTGCTGGTATCACACAAAATAATAAGTGTGGCTAGAATACTTTTTATTATTGTTTTCATAGTTATTAATCTTCGTTGTTTTCTAGTGGTAGAGGAGGTATTGTAACTTTAGCAATCTCATCTTCTTCATCCGTATTGAAATACTCGTGAACTTCGTTTGTTAAAGCTGCAACATCTCCTGTTAAATCTTTTTTTATGATGCCATTCTCTAGTAACAATACTCGTGTACAAATGGTCAGAACATGTTCTAGATTGTGGCTAGACACCAACACAATAGCTTTATTAACTGTTTGATACTCTTTTAATAACTTCTTAGTTCGCTCTTGTGATGTCGGGTCCAAATAGTTGAAAGGTTCATCAAGGATGAGCACTTGTGGCTTGCTTAACATTGCACCAACAATGCCTACTTTCTGTTGATTTCCTGCCGATAAATTACGGATGTATTTTTTGTTAGATAGATTGTCTTCTCCAAGGTATCCCTTGTATTTTTCCAATTCGGTAGCCAACTCTTCTTTTGAAAGTTTTGCCATGACAGCAATCATATCAAAATATTCGCTGGGTGTTAAATACTCCAAGAGAAAAGAATTATCAAGATAGGCTGTTGTGTAGTTTTTCCACTCTTCACTTTGGGTTACATCAATGTCGTTGATTGATACCGAGCCCGTGCTAGAGGCAATTAGATCTAGCATGAGTTTGAATAATGTCGATTTACCTGCTCCATTGTTTCCCACCAATGCAATGAGTTCATTCGACTCAATTTGTAAAGCAGGAATATCCAAAACTTTTTGGGTTTTATAGCTTTTAGTAAGATTATCTATTTTAATCATATTGTGTAGATGCTTGTTCAATTAATTATTCATTATTTTTTCCAATGATTGGTGTTTTCGTTTAGCCATCAATAAAGAGAGTTTATTGATAAACCAAGGATATAGACAGAGTAGTAATATATTAAAAAGAATGAGGTAATACATACCATTGTCTGATATGAAACTAAATATACCTAATACAACCATGTTTATTATGGGTATTCCAAACATGATGCCAAACATCGCACCACTGAAATTCGAGGTGTTTCTCGATTTGGTATGTGGATTGATGGCAATTGTGTTAAAAGGAATATAAGCCAGTAGTCCTAGTCCTACTAATATGCTGTTATTTAAATATGCAGCAATTACTTCAATTACAGCATCCAATTTTATATACGATAGAATCATTAAAGGAGTGAATATTATTCCTAAATAGATAATATTGATAATCCATGCACTCCAGAAGAATTGTTTGAGTTTTACTTGTTTGGTATGGAAAAAGCTAAGGTGAAAAGCTTGGTATGGGCTGATAGACATAATATACATAATAGCCATATAGCCCATAGTGAAGCTATTTGTGACTAATATACTATCTGCATCTTTAGCCTTACTTATTTGAAAACATACAATTCCCCAGATAAAAATAGGCAGTACGAGTAAGGCTATTTTAATTTGTTTTGTTCTAAATACAAGCTTTAAGTCGTGTTTAATCACGACTCCCAATTCTCCTAATTTGTTGGTTATTTTATCAACTAGCTTCATTTCACTAACACTAGCTGATTCTTCTACATCATCCATGCTTAATGTACGCATGGCCTTGTTGTTAATCTCAATCAAGATGTAAATAAGTCCAAGGAAGATGGTTAGATTTAGAATGAAAAATAGAGGCGAAGGTATAAGTGTATAGAAGATGATTTGTGAGCTAAAATCAAAGTTTTGTAAAATGACAGGCATCATAACACAAGCTGCATAGCCCAGAACTACAAGTATTGTAAGGACTTTGTGTTTTCGAAAATGGTGTTGTGCAAAATCGAATATTTGTTTGTTTAATACCCACAGTAGTGCAAATAGAACCATTGATGCAAATATTCCCCATGCACCATTATAGGTGTAAGCAATAAATGAAAGGGTGGGAGCAATCATAATGAAGAACATTAAAGCAATACGTGTAAATGCCGAGTATAGCTGTCTAAACAATACAATTTTGCGTTTAGGAACTGGCAATATATAAAAAGCAAAAGGTTGAATAGTAGGCTTATTCATGATCATCAAGGCACGGAGAAACAACTCGTACAATAGAACACCACCAATTGAATAGTTAAGAATGTTAGCAACGGGCTCAACATCTTCCAGGGTTTCCATCTTCGACATAAATAGAGCAATGCCTATTCCAGCAAAAAGCAAACAACTGAACCCCATGAATATATAACCAATAATTTTCATGACTTTATTGGTTTCGTAATTAGGATCCCTCTTTAAAGCTAATTTATTAATCTTGAAAAGTTCTTTATAAATTGCGTAATTTGACATAGACCAAAAGGTGTAAAATGAAAAAGAGGAGCTATTCTTAAAAAACAGCTCCTCTTCATTATAAGTTTTATTTAGCAGGGCTAATCATAGATACTTCAATTCTGTTCTTTTGTTTGAACAAGCTTTTAGCAAATTTTTGAATATCCTTACCTGAAATCGAATTGATTAATTCTTCTTGATTTTTAATCATATCGATGTGATTTATTTGGTATTCAAGGATTGCACCTAACCAATATCCATTTTCCTTACGAAGTTCTGCAAGTTTCTTTGCTTTGTTCTCTTTCACTTTGTTTAGGTAGTCTGCATTTGGACCCACTTTAGCAATTTGATCAAGTTCTTCGTAGATAATTTCCATTAGTTTATCGCGCTTAGCAGGATCAGTTTCAAAGAAAATTTGAAGTATTGCCTCTTCTTTAGGAAGTTTGTTTAGACCTCCAGAAACACTAACACCATACGTACCGCCTTCTTCCTCACGAACTTTTTCAGTATACTCCATAGTTAATACTTCAGCAAGAACGTCCATTAGAATGTCATTCTTCTCAGTGTATTTAATTTTACCAGTAATGATAGAAATGTTCGTTGCTTTTGGATTGTCTTGTACGCGTTCAAAAACATTCTGGAATTGTCCTTTACGAGTGTACATTTTTCTGTCGATGAAGTTTTCTTTAGAGTTTGTTGTAGGAAGTGAACCTATGTATTTTTCAATAAGAGGTAAATCTTTCTCTACATCAATATTACCGACAAAGATAAATGTAAAGTCAGAAGCATCTGCAAAACGTTCTTTATACATTTCCAAAACTCTATCGTAATCAATTTTAGCCAAATCTTCAACTCTAGCACTCTTCACACGTGGGTGATTGTTGTACATAGCGATAGAAAGTGTATCGCGGAGTGCAGTGAACGGGTTACTATCCTTGTTCTCAAGTGTAGCTTTTTGACGTACCAAATAAGATTGGAATGAATCCATGTCTTTACGTGGTGATGTAAAAGTTAAATAAGTCAGTTGCATCAAAGTCTCAAAATCTCTAGGTGCACTATAACCATTTAAACCTTCGCTCAATTGATTAACAGAAGCCTTAACACTAGCCATTTTACCAGCCATTGCTTTTGTTAAATCAGTTGTTGAGAAATTGCCCAAGCCACCAATTGTAGCCAGGTCGTTCATGTAGCTAAAGTTATAGTAGTCTTTGTCTTCATATAACGAGTTTCCACCTTTACTTGTTGCTCTGAACAAAATTTGGTCAGCTTTAAAGTCTGTTTTCTTAATGATGATTTTAGCACCATTTGAAAGCATATATTCTGTGGTGTCGTAAATTGCGTTTTCTTTTGTTGAAATCACTTTACCACCTTCAAGTTCTTGAGAAATTAATGGTTCGTCCGATACTTTATCTTCGTATGGAGCAATGTCAGCTTTCGCAACACCATCTACTATTTTCTTCAATTCAGCTTCAGTAGGTAGAATTAATCCCTCTTTCTTAGGTGCAAATAGGGTAATAACCTTATTGTTCTCTTTTAGTAAATTTGGGATAAGTTGGTTGATGTGCTCAACTTGTACTTGAGCAGCAAGTGCATTCATTACATTAAATTCAAACTCAATGCCTGGAGCAGGTTCATTGTCTAAGAATAGACGTACATACTCTTTTACATAAGCTTCATTCTTAGTCTTGTCTTTTTCATTATAAGCAGACTCAAGAGCACTTAGATACTCTGCTTTAGCACGAGCAAATTCAGTTGCAGTGAATCCATGTTCACGTGCTCGTTCAATTTCAACAAGTAATGCTTGAATACCACCTTCAATATTGTCTTCTTTACAAACAGCAACACCAGCGAAAGCACGTTTTGTTTTAGCCACAATAAAGTCAGAATCGTAAACACCAGAATATACAAATGGAGGATTTGCTTGTTCTGCGATTTCACCTAAACGGTTGTTTAGCATTGTTGAAATCATATTTACTGCAAATTGAATTTGTAAATAAGAAACGTTGTTTTTGTATTCTGTTGGGAATGGATCGTATTTGTTGTAGAAACTGAAAACAACGTTTTGTTGCTCTTTATCAGCATAGACAAATGAAATAGTTTCATCGTTGTCTGGAACTGGGTAGTAAATACGTTCTGCACCTTCTGGTTGAGCAGGAACATCTTTAAATAGTTCTTTAATCTTGTTCTCAATCTGATCAACATCAATATCTCCTACAATAACTAAACCTTGAAGGTCTGGGCGATACCATTTTTCATAATAGTCGCGTAGGGTTTGATACTTGAAGTTTTGAACAATATCCATATCGCCAATTGGTAGGCAGTTTGCATATTTTGTACCTTCAAAAGCAATTGGTAAAAACTTCTCAATGTAGCGTTGACTAGCACTCATTCTAGTTCTCCACTCTTCGGTAATTACACCACGCTCTTTATCAATTTCTTTGTTTTCAAGCAACAAGTCATTTGACCAGTCGTGAAGAATCAATAAACAGGAATCAATTGCACCTGCTTTGGTCACAGGAACATTCGATATGTTGTAAACGGTTTCGTCAATTGAAGTATATGCATTTAAATTTTCACCAAATTTCACGCCAATACTTTCTAGGTATTTTTTTAGAGAGTCACCAGGAAAATGAGTCGTACCGTTGAAACACATGTGCTCCAAGAAGTGAGCTAACCCCAATTGAGTTGGGTCCTCTTGAATTGAACCTACCTTTTGAGCGATATAGAAATCGGCTCTGTTCTCTGGAAGTTTGTTGTGTCTAAGGTAATAAGTTAAACCATTTGATAGTTTACCAATACGCACGTTCGGATCGTTAGGAATCTCCATTGATTGTGCTTGTGCAGTAAATCCTACACTAGAAACAACCATTAGTCCTAACAATAGAACCGCTTTTAATTTACTTGCGAACTGTCTCATAAACATTTATTTTTTGAATGAATTTACAGCTTGTCTAATTGCTACTAGTCGTTGTAGTAGTCCTTCTAATTGCTCTAACGGTAGCATGTTTGCTCCATCACTCTTAGCTTCTTTCGGGTTGTGGTGTGTTTCCATAAATAAACCATCTACACCTACGGCAACAGCAGCACGAGCAACTGTCTCGATAAGTTGGGGCATACCACCAGTAACGCCACTTGCTTGGTTAGGTTGTTGTAATGAGTGAGTCGCATCCAAAATAACAGGCACATTAAAGGCTTGCATTTCAGGAATACCACGATAATCAATCACAAGGTCTGTATAACCAAATTGCGTTCCTCTATCGGTCAACATTACATTGTTGTTACCAGCATCAATAACTTTCTGTGCAGCAAATTGCATCGATTCAGGAGAAAGGAATTGTCCTTTCTTGATGTTTACAAATTTGCCAGTTTTAGCTGCTGCAAGTAGTAGGTCTGTTTGGCGACATAAGAAAGCTGGGATTTGAAGTACATCCACATACTCTGCAGCCATTGCTGCCTCTTCTGCTGTGTGAATATCAGTTACAACGGGTATATTGAATGTTTCAGCCACTTTACGGAGTACTTTAAGTGCCTTTTCATCACCAATTCCTGTATATGAATCTAAACGAGAGCGGTTGGCTTTACGGTAAGAACCCTTAAATACGTAAGGAATCTTCAAATCGTCTGTAATTCTTACCACTTTTTCTGCAATGTTCATTGCCATTGTTTCGCCTTCAATAACGCAAGGTCCTGCAAGTAGGAAAAAATTGTCAGAATCTTTATGCTTAATATTTGGAATGTTAGCTATCATATTTGTCTAAATTTTTGTTAATATACTAATTTAATGTTATTTACTTAATAAGGAATCTACATTTTTAATTTTTTCTTCTGTAGATAGGTCAGCTGATACCCAATTGATTAAAAAGCCTCTTCGCTCCATGCCACGGAACCAGGTCATTTGACGTTTTGCAAACTGATGAATGGCAATCTCTAGTCCATTAACCATTTCGTCGTAGCTTAGTTCACCAATAACGTATTGAGTAAGATATTTATACTCTAAACCGTAATAAATAAGGTCTTCTGGAGCAACACCATCGTTTAAAATAGAACGTACCTCATCGACCATTCCCTCATCCAATCGGGTTTGTAACCTTTTAGATATTTTCTGTCTTCGCTTTTCACGGTCAATATCTACACCTACAACCAAGCTATTTAGAGTAGGGAAGTAACTCTCTTCTGTGGGTCTGCTCTTGTAATATTCTTCAATTTCAATAGCACGAATGGCACGTTTACAAGTATCTACATCGGTGGTATTGTGCAGTTCTTTATATTGTTGAAGCATTTGTGTAAGCTCCTCTAGAGTTTTATCTTGTAAAGATTCTCGAAGTTCTTTATTCTCAGGAACGGGCAGAAGTTTATAACCTTTTAAGACCGCTTCTAGATAAAGACCAGTTCCACCACATAAAATCACATTTTTGCCTCTTGATTTTATATCGTTATAGGCATTAATAAAGTCTTGTTGGTATTCAAACACGTTGTATTTATACCCAGCATCGACGATGTCTATGAGGTGATATGGTATGTCTTTACCATCAATTGTATAATCTTCGAGGTCTTTACCCGTCCCCAAATCCATTTTTCGATAGATTTGACGTGAATCGGCACTGATTATTTCTGCATCCAAGTGCAATGCAAGTGCAGTTGCAAATGGAGTTTTTCCAGAAGCCGTAGGACCTAGAATTGTGATAAAATCGTATTTATTAGTCATTATTACTTTCGTTTTCTTCTTTAATGTACTCAAGGATATCGCCTGGTTGGCAATCTAGTGCTTTGCAAAGAGCTTCTAATGTATTAAAGCGAATAGCCTTTGCTTTACCTGTCTTTAGAATAGAAAGGTTAGCTGGAGTGAGGTCGATAAGTTCGGCCAACTCCGTTGAGGATATTTTACGCTTTGCCATGACGACATCTAGATTCACAATTATTGCCATAATTTTTCTTCTAAATAGTTAGCTCTTGTTCTTCCTTCATGATAAGTCCCATCTTCACAAATTGTGAAATAAGTAGGGCCGATAAACCAAGAATGATATTTAAATAACTATTTCCACTATCAAAGGTAATAGAATATCCTTCAAATTGGAACGCTTGTGTATTCATGTTGTATTCTAAATAACTGAACATAAATTCAAGGACACCTGAAATTAATAACGCACGGCCCACAATTTTAAGATAATGAACGTTTTTTTCTTCAAAGTATTTCTGTTTGTTTACACTCAGAATAAACTTTATAAAGAAGACAAGTGCAACAATAAATGATATAAATAATGCAAATACAATAAGAAAATTAGCAGTTAACATATATGGGTTTATATCCTCAGTATTTGAAAACATTCGTACTTGTATGGGTTCAAAAGACGTTTCCGTTTGATTCTTTGAATTGAATAGCGTAGGAGCAGTTGCTTCATCGGAAGTTTGGTGTATTTCTACATACATTACTTGTTTTTTGCTAGAAACTTCTTCAGAACGAGCATCACCGTAACCTTTTTTAAACCCGCGTATGAAGTCGTGTCTTCCTTCCCATAAAGTGGATCCAAGCGATATCACAATTATAGAAAGTATAATACAGCTTATAATGTTGAACTTGGTTTTCTGCATTATTATTGTTTTAGGTTGATAATATATTGAATTAGATATAATAATTATTGTTATTCAATAACAAATATAATATTAAGTTTATAATATCAAGCAGTTAAAAGTTTTTTTTTTGATATTAAAAACGAATTATGTTTAGGTCCATATTATTTTATTTGTTAGAATTCTGGAATAGTATTTTAACAAAAAATACTTAAAAGTTTTTTTTTGTTAATTAATGGTTAATTTTCGAGGATAAAACAAATACAATAAATATGAAAAAAGCAGCATTACTATTTTTGATGGTATTTACATCATTTGCCTTTATTAAGGCTCAGTCGAAGGTACATTGGGGAGTAACAGGTGGTGTCAATATCAGTACAGAAGGAAGTAGCTATGAGTTTACGCCCGGTATAAATGTGGGTGGATTTATGGAGTTTCAATTTAGCAAAAGTGGTTTTCTATCTTCTTCTTTGTTACTTAGTCAAAAAGGTTATTCCGACAAAGGCCCAAGTGTCTATTTTGATCAGGAAAATGGAATTATTGAAGGTGAAAAGTATTCGATTAAAAAGAAGAATTATTATTTAGAACTACCCATACATTTGGGCTATAATTTGAATATTTCTAAATTAGTATCACTAAAACTATCTGCTGGTCCATACTTGGCAATGGGGTTGTGGGGCGATGTTAAAAATAAAAAGAATAATGATTTTAGTTATTCACTCTATGGAAGAGAGTCTTATAGACGTTTCGATTATGGTATTGGGGGAAAATTAAAACTGGAATTATACAAGCATTACCAAATTGGTTTTGGATATGATTTAGGACTTATCAGAACACATAAAGAATGGAATCTTGGGCATAGAAACCAAAATATGACGGTATCTGTAGGTTATCTGTTTTAGGTACTAAGTGAAGAACTATATAAATGGGGCATTGGTGTTGTACTAGTGTCCCATTCTTCTTTTTAGTTCTTATTTAATTAGCTGTATTTGGTTTTTTCTTATCTCCCTGAGATGACAGAGTCTTCTTTCAAAGAGAACGCTGTCTTCTTAGTAAGAGAACTGGGTCTTCAAAGGAAGGAAGATTTAACTACTTTCAATTCATAGTCTTAATGAAGAGCGTTTAAATCAAAAAAGGTTCACATTTCGAGTGTGAACCTTTTTTTGATTTATAAACTGGAATAGGTTGAGGCTATCGTTAACTAAAGAGTATTTAACCTTAAATCGTGTCGGTCTGTGTATTTTGGAAATTTAAAAGCAGGCATTGCCAACGCCATTCCAGCATGAATTGCAGCTCCTTCAATATTTAAAAGTTTAGCCAGCTTCTTTTTTTTATCTAAATCGACCGCAGAGCATACAAAACCTGTGTAAAATTGTGTAACTCCTAAACTTTCTGCCATTAAAGAACCATTTTGGTAGGCTAGATTTGCATCGTGTCTTCCAAACATACTTGCTGCAGGTGCATGGATAAACAGAACAGCCTTTGCACCACGTAAAATAACATCTATACCACTTCTATATCCTCCCACTACAGAACGTAATTTTGGAATCGCTTTTTTAGCATTCGGAGCAGTAAGGCTTATTAATGGTTTAAGTAATGGATTGGTTAATTTCTTTAAAGTTTCCTCGTAGGTTTCAATAGTAAACTCTGAAATTTGTTTTAGTATTTCAGGGTCAGTAACCAAAGTAAAGCTAATTTCTTGTCCGTTACCTGCAGTAGGAGCTAAATGAGCAGCTTCAATAATTTGGTCTAAATATTCGGTTGGAACGTCAGACTTTGCGAAGGCACGGTTTGAACGGCGTGCACGAAGTAGTTCCATTAGCTGTTCTGGACTGGCTAATATTTCTCGGTTCAATTTATGTACTTTATCAGAGGGAAATTCAGAATGAATCACCGAGTCTGTAGGGCAAACAGCCACACAATGCCCACAAGCAATACAGCTCTGAATATTTCGAAGGCCAATTTCTGCTTTAGGTTTCTCTTGAGTCAAAATGTAAGTAGGACACACCTTGACGCATTTACCACATTTAATGCAACTCTCGTTTTCAATATTTAGTTTAATCATAATCAAATCATTTTTGGAAATTTGTAAGCCATGTTCAAAAATATGAAAAATAAATGGTTAAGTATCTTAATCAGTCTGTTACTACGTTGTTTTAAGTAGATAACTTATCTTGATTGAATTAAATATAAAATAAAAAGGCATAGTTCGTCATACCGAACTATGCCTTTTGTAATGTTATGGGTTTATAGAGTTAACAATTAGTTTTGAAATGTCAATACTCCATTTTTTTCATCAACAACAATTTCTTTCTCCTTATCCACGTCTTGACCTAAAATACGTTTTGATAAATCGTTTAGTAGGTAACGTTGAATGGCACGTTTAACGGGTCTAGCACCAAACTCTGGATCATATCCTTTGTCGGCCAATAAGGCGAGAGCAGCATCAGTTAAACGTAACGTAACCCCATTGTGTGCCAACATTTTTTGTACTTGTTGGATTTGAATGTTTACAATTTGTTTAATTTGATCCTCATTCAAAGGCAAGAACATAATGATTTCATCAATTCGGTTTAAGAATTCGGGGCGGATTGTCTTCTTCAACATATCTAACACACCGTCTTTTGTTTCATCAATCAAAGCCTCCTTATTATTGACTTCATTCAATTTTAATAATTGGTCTTGAATGTAGGCACTACCCATATTAGAAGTCATGATGATGATTGTATTCTTAAAGTTAACCACTCGTCCTTTATTATCAGTAAGTCGTCCATCATCCAACACTTGCAATAAAATATTGAAAACATCGGGATGCGCTTTTTCAATCTCGTCGAACAACACCACAGAATAAGGTTTACGGCGAATTGCTTCAGTTAATTGTCCACCTTCATCGTACCCAACATAACCAGGAGGAGCTCCAACCAATCTAGAAACACTATGTTTCTCTTGATATTCACTCATGTCAATACGTGTCATCATGGATTCATCGTCGAACAAAAATTCTGCCAATGCTTTAGCAAGTTCTGTTTTACCGACACCCGTTGTACCTAAGAAAATAAATGATCCAATTGGTCTTCTAGGGTCTTGCAAGCCAGCACGACTTCTTCTAACAGCATCTGCTACAGCCGAAATAGCTTCGTTTTGACCTACCACACGTTGGTGTAGCTCATTTTCAAGATTTAATAATTTCTCTTGATCACTCTGAAGCATTTTATTCACAGGAATTCCGGTCCATTTCGATACAACATCAGCGATATCTTCCGAGTCAACTTCCTCCTTAATCATTGCACTGTTTTTTTGTAAGTCGTGCAACTGTTCTTGAGTTTTGTCGATTTCAGTCTGAAGTTCCTTTAACTTACCGTATCTAATTTCTGCAACTTTACCATAATTACCTTCACGTTCGGCACGATCGGCATCAACTTTTAGTTGCTCAATTTCGGCTTTATTCTTTTGAATGCTTTCAACAAGATCACGCTCATTTTGCCATTTTGCTTTAAAAGTACTTTCCTCTTCTTTTAATTTAGCAATATCTTGCCCTAAAAGAGCCAACTTTTCCTTGTCGTTATCTTTTTTGATAGCCTCACGCTCAATTTCCAACTGCATAATTTTACGAGAAATCTCGTCTAGTTCTTCAGGAACAGAATTGATCTCCATTCTAATCTTAGCAGCAGCCTCATCCATTAAATCAATGGCTTTATCAGGAAGAAAACGATCGGTAATGTATCGATTGCTCAATTCAACAGCGGCAATGATAGCATCATCTTTGATGTGTACGTGGTGGTGATTTTCGTATTTCTCTTTCAATCCACGTAAAATAGAGATGGTGCTTAACGTATCTGGTTCATCGACTTGAACAATTTGGAAACGTCTTTCTAGTGCCTTATCTTTTTCAAAATACTTTTGGTATTCATCTAACGTAGTTGCTCCGATACTTCTCAATTCGCCACGTGCCAATGCAGGTTTTAAAATGTTCGCCGCATCCATGGCACCTTCGCCTTTACCAGCACCCACAAGGGTATGGATTTCGTCAATGAACAAGATGATATCGCCTTCCGACTTTTTAACCTCGTCTATTACGGATTTTAATCTTTCTTCGAACTCTCCTTTGTATTTAGCACCAGCAACCAATGCACCCATATCTAACGAGTACACTTGTTTGTCTTTTAGGTTATCGGGTACGTCACCACGAATAATACGATTGGCAAGTCCCTCTACGATGGCTGTTTTTCCTGTACCTGGTTCACCCAACAGAATGGGGTTGTTCTTGGTTCTACGACTCAAAATTTGTAGAATACGACGAATCTCTTCGTCACGACCAATAACAGGGTCTAACTTACCCTCGCGAGCTGCCTCACAAAGATTAATTGCATATTTATCTAAAGACATGTAATTGTCGTCTCCAGACGGAGAATTTACTTTGTTTCCTTTTCTCAATTCTTGTATTGCTGTTTTAATGTTACTTACTGTTGCACCAGCCTCTTTAAGAAGTGACGCAGCAGGACTATTTACCGATAATATAGCCAGTAATAGTTGTTCAATAGATGTATATTCATCACCCATTTCTTGTGCAAAAGATTGTGCTTTAATCAGAACATCGTTTGCTTCTCTGCTCAAGGACGGATTTCCTCCCGAAACACGGGGTAATGTTTTTATTTTGTTCTCAGTTTGCTGTGCAATGAGCTGAGTGTTTACTCCTAACTTCTGAAAAATAAAATTGGCGATATCTTCACCAACTTTCATGACTCCATGAAGTAAGTGTAGAGGCTCAATCATTTGCTGATTATTTTGTTGAACCGAATTAATCGCTTCTTGAATTGCCTCCTGTGATTTGATTGTAAATTTGTCTAAATTCATAGGCTATCCTTTCTT
>JASLDF010000228.1 GCA_030151635.1 Bacteroides sp.
CAGAAACTATGTAGAAGTTTCTATTGATATGGTTCAACAAGGCGTTGGTGGATACGATAGCTGGGGTTCAAGACCAGAACCATTCCACACGATTCCTGCAAATAAAGATTACAATTGGAACTTTACTATTGTTCCTAACTAGATTCATCTAGACTCTAAATAAAGCAAGGGCTCTAATCGCAATGATTAGAGCCCTTGTTGTTTTATAGTTTTTTTAATATTATTATTTATGGTAATCTTGATACAGAAGTAATAAATGTGAAGCACTCCAACTAAAATGTGGAGCCTTTAACCTAGCACCTGTATGGCTATCATAATTTTCATGAATAGGTGCTCCCGACTTTAATCCATCTAAACGATTAAATACTTGTTCTGTATATTTATCTGCAAGCATAGAATATCCATAATTACGAAGCCCTTTTATTGCAAAATAAGTTTGATCTAACCATATTGGACCTCTCCAATATCCATTAGACATATATTTAGGATTATTTGCAGCAATAGTTGGGAAAGGAATAAATGTAGAAAACATTGACGAATCCGTGAACATAACTAAGGCTCTATCCATTTGTTCTTCCGATGCTAGATTTGCCCAAAAAGGAATATAAGCCTCGCTACCAGGTTCTTTGATAAAAGTGCCATCGCCAATTTTCCGATCATAAAAGAAGCCTGAAATATCATCAAAGAAGTAATCTGCAACCTTTTCAACGCGATTAGGGGCATCTAAATCCTCACCTAAAATTTCAGAGAAATTACTTAGCAATGTATATTCATAAGCTAAAAAAGAATTGAGATCCACGCTTTCTTGATTAAAACTCCACGCATCTTCCGCATTTTTCAACATTGACGCATTATCAAAACGAATTGCATTATCCATACCACTTTCCCATGCAGCAGCTTCAACTGTTCCATCTGTTGAGCCAAACTCACAAAAACCATTGTTATTATGATCTCGTTTCGTATACCACCAATTATAATAAGCAACAAGTTGAGGATACATTTCTCTTAAAAATGTAGTATCGTTGGTAGCATTAAATACAGCATCTACAGCCCAAGCAGCTAATGGAGGCTTACTATCTCTTGCATTATTTTCAGATGCATCAACATAAATACAGTCAATAATCATACCATCCTCCAACTGATAATCGAACATAGAGCGGATCATATTCTTTGATAATTCAGGGGTTATTTCTGCTAGTGGAATTACAAACTTCCATGTATCCCATGCCCAGAATCCCATAAAATAACCAACTGCATGGCTTGGCACCATTCCTTCATGCAATAATCCCCCTCGACTAACTTTCCAATTCGACAACAATGTTACTAATGATTTCACCGCAATTCGATTATATTCTTGAGGCGTATCATCTCTAAGTAATTTTGACAAATACCTATTCCAGCGTGTATTATTATCAATAAAAACAGTTTCCGAATCATTTAAAAAATTAAATGCATTTTGGATACCAGCAGTTTTTTCTGATTTATTCCTAAAAGTAGAAATAGAGACATAGCACTTGTTTGGAATATTTCTTGCTACATAGTTATCTGAAAAAACTTCTAAACTAACTTCAGGTTGAAATGATAAAACCGTAACTTCTCCCGTAGGGTGATGAATAATCACAGAGTTATGATCTTTAGTAAACTCTGATCCTTCAATCCAATTCTTACCAGTAAACTCCAAGTTAGAATTTTCACCTTCTGATACCACTTTTAAAATTGCAGTATTGGCATCTGCAAAAACTAAAGATTGCAAGATTACATTACCGTTTAAATCAGAGGATTCAATTTGAAGTAATCCAGGATAATATTTAGTATTATGAGTAGTTAGATGATGCTCTGATCTAACTATTACTGCAGATTCAGCCAACCACGTACGATAATCTAAACTATAAGGACCAGATAGACCTTCATTCCACTTTAAATTGTCTGGTGGTGTAAAACCTATCCAGGCCCCCTGGTCCACAAACCATCCACTACAACGTGTGTCTATAGAAGGTGTGTATTCAATATCTAAAATATCAATATATTGATATTGAAAATCAGAATTACTTGTACTGCTATTACCTGCACAAGCTTGAAGTGCTAACGCAAAAATAGCCAACAGTAAAATATTTGTATATTTCATATCTCAAACAAAATTAGAAACGAAAATCAATTGATTTTAACGACACGTCTTCTCTAGACTCTACCGGCACCATAATAAACGAATAAGTATAATTATCTGCTGATATTGTATATTCTGGGTGTACCTGGGCTCCCCATGTGTTATCACCCCCTACACCCATCTGTTTATAGTCAAGATTGATCCAAACATAATCTCGTTTTACAACACTTCCACCATGCTTTCTTTGAATATCAAACGGAACATAATCTAAGTCGTCTAAAGAACAATTCCAAGCGCTAACACTCATTGGTTCATTACCAATAAATAGAAGTCCTTTATTATCGCTATTTTGGAGTGAAACCCATCTTACATCTGTTTTATTCGCAGTTTCTTGAGGTCTAACATAAGGGTGAAATTGTTCCCAAACACTGCTAGAGTATTTACCTACCATTGAAGAAAGATTTCGGTCTGAGTAATTTTCATGTGGTCCTCTTCCTAACCAAGTCATATTATCATATTCTTTACTCATTACCATATACATTCCAATACGAGGAATCTCAGGTAAATTGGTATTGTTAACTTCTAGCCCTGCTGTCACTTTAACAGTCCCCAATGAAGATATTAAATAATCAATTTTGAATCCAACATTCAATTTAGAGTGATAGAATACCGTTTTAACTTCAACCTCATTATTTAAGATAGGTACAACAACAAAAGACTGAAGGTTCATTTCTGAAGGCATATCTTTCCATACTTTACAACGCTCTAAAGTACCATTAGCAACATCATTATCCGTTAGTGCCCTCCAAAAGTTTGGTTTAAGCCCTTCCAGTAAATATGATTCCCCCTTATAGCTATAATTTTGAATTCTACCAGTTTCTTGATTAAATATGATTGAAAAATCCCTGTTTGATAATGTTACTTCTCTTTTATTCTTTTTTATCTTTATAGAATGCTTAGAATCTAAAACATTACTTTTTATTGGTACTGAGTTAATTGGCAGTTTCCACTGCTCAGAAGCAACAATATGCCCCTTAGGTATCAATTCTGATGCAACTTTAGTAAATGCTTCAATCTTGAGGAAATATTCAAAGCCCTCACTCAATTTGGATTTATCATAAGGAATCATAATCTCTTTAGAACTCCTAGCTGGAACGTCAGTCACATTCAACATTCCTGTTTGTATAACATCACCATTTGTTTCAATAGACCATTTAAAATTATAACCTGATAAATCTATGAAGTCATGTCTATTAGTTACTCTGATATACTCTGAAAGAAAAGGTATAGCTTCAAAATTAATATTCTGATATACTTTTTTCACTTCCCAAATATGAGGATGTAAAGAACGGTCGGCAGCAACTAATCCATTTGCACAAAAATTAGAATCATTTGGAACTCCAACGAATCCTAAATCACCACCATAAGCCCAAATACTATTACCTCCATCATCTTTTATTGCAAAAGTTTGATCTACCCAATCCCAAATAAATCCCCCTTGCAACTGATCATATTTATAAATTAAATCCCAGTAATCTTGTAAATTGCCAACACTATTTCCCATAGCATGTGCATACTCACAAAGTATTAATGGTCTCACTTGTCTTTGGTTTACATGTTCTCTTAACCACCATATACGTCCATACATAGGACAATATATGTCAGAAAGACCAATTCTTCGAGCCCCCTCGTACTGAACAGGTCTAGTTTTATCTATTTCTTTTGTCCAATGATAAATATTTTCGAAATTTTTACCGTAACCAGATTCATTTCCTAAAGACCAAGTAACAATTGAGGTAAAGTTTCGATCACGTCTTACCATCCTCTCCATTCTTTCTTGAAAAGCTCCCATCCAGTCAGCGTAATTAGCCAAAGTACCATCTTTATGATGTTCCATACCATGGCTTTCTAAATTTGCTTCATCAATTAAATAGATTCCATAGTAATCGCACAGTGAATACCATTCGGGGCGGTTTGGATAATGACTGCATCTCACAGCATTGATATTAAACTGTTTCATAAGCTTAATATCTTCAATCATACTTGCAACAGTAATTGTTCTACCATTGTATTGGTCATGTTCATGTCTGTTAACCCCCTTAAATAGTATGGGAATGTTATTCACCAACAGCTGACCATTCTTCATTTCTACCGTACGGAATCCAAATGGATGAACAATACTTTCTGTTATAGTCCCCCTATCATCGTACATATTTATTAATAAATAATACAAATTAGGTGTTTCGGAGCTCCAACTTTTAATATTTTCAAAAATATGCTTCACCGAGATACAGGATTCTTTTGAAGAAGAAACATCTTTTCTTACTTCAAATAGAATTTCTTCTTTATCCAAAACTTTAACTTCTACACTATGCCCAGATTTCTCTTTAGATAGAGAAAGATTTAAATTAAATGCCCCATCCTTGAAGTCATTTTGTAGACTTGAATTTAAAACAAAATCATTAACACGTATTTTAGGCCTAGCATAAACATAGACACTTCGTTCAATACCACTATATTTCCAATAATCTTGATCCTCCAAATACGAACCATCACTATATCTATAAACTTGTACAGCTAACTTGTTTTTATCTCCTTTATTTAAATATGAAGTAATATTAAAGTGAGCAGGTAAGCGACTATCTTCACTATAGCCAACTTCAACTCCGTTTATCCATAAATAAAAAGCAGACTCAACGCCTTCAAAATCTATAAATATATCACAACCATCCCAAGAGGCTGGGACTTTAAACTCATGAATATAACTACCCACAGGGTTATAGTCAGCTGGAACAAAAGGAGGATTAGGAGGGAAAGGATAACTTACATCTGTATAAATAGGACTATCAAAGCCTTGTAACTCCCAGCTACCCGGTACTTTGATTTTTTCCCAACTAGAGCTATCATATCCTTCAGAGAAGAATGTTTTATCTGCCAAATCTGGATTCTTGGCATATTTAAACTTCCATATCCCATCTAAAGAAATGCGTCGTTCCGCCTCTGTATTTAAGCTTAAATAAGCTGAAGGATTCATACTAGCTTGTAATAAAGCCTTACCTTCATCAATAAATGGGGTAAAGTGCGCCACCATTGGCTCTCTATTCAGCTGATTAACTTTAGGGTTTTGCCAAGGCACATCTATTGATGTAGCACAAACTCTTACAACCCCGATAAAAAATAAAAGAACAATTGTAAATAGATTTTTCATAATTATATTGAACAAAATAATGTAACCAAAAAGGGTACACTAAAGTCCACTACCAAACCATGAAAAATTGAAACCACAATAAAATCTTTACCTGAATATTTTGTAATCACCGGAAGAGTTGTATCCATAGATGTTGCACCACCAACAGATATAGGAGCTAATTTACCAAAGAAACGGACTAAGAAGGGAGCAAAAACCAAAGCTGTTAACTCTCTTATTATATTTGAAATCAATGCAATAGTTCCTAATTCCGGACCTTTCGACTGAGTAATTACAATACTTGACAAAGAGTAGTAAGCAAATCCTGATCCTACAGCCATACAGTCTGCTGCAGTTCTATGCGGTAAAAACATACTTATAAATGCTGTACCAGCCAAAGTGCCTACAATAGTCATTACAGGTAGCAATAATAACCTAGGGTTTAAATCTTTAAAGCTACGTAGTGTTTTTGTGTCATTTCCAATACTAAAACCAACACAAAACATTAGTGCACATAAAACATTAAAACTATAGTGGTTTTCAATTAATGAACTGGGCAAAAAGTTGAAAAATGCCAACAGTGCTCCAATTGTAAAAAATGCAACAATAACTAAACTTCCTAACATAGCCTTCTCTATTTATCGGATTCTTTATCTTCTTTATTATCTCGCTTTAAAAACTTCCAAAGCCCCAATGCTAACAAGCAACTTCCTAGCATTGCAGCAACTGTAATTATTAAAGCTTCCGTACCAATAGATCCTAAACTAGTTATAACAGATTCATTTGTACCTGCCTCTACTCCTAATAAAAATAGCAGCATCCAAATAAATAAAGTTATCAACTTCTGTATCCAATTGATTTTCGTTTTTCTAAACAAAAACCCAATTAAGACACCTGAGAGCATTATACCTATTACTTTAAACATATTCTTACAGTTTTTATGCAAAGATATATACTCTCAGGTAATTAATGTTACTTTTTAGTTAAATTCTATGTAAAACCACTAAGTATATATTCATTTAACGCTATTATTTGCGTTTAATTCATTCAAAGGAACTGGATAGTACGAATGCTTCAGAATATCAAAATTAGGACGTCCTGAGTTAGACATTGCTTCCTTCAGTTTTCCCCAGCGTCGCAAATCATACCATCTCCAGTTTTCAAGTGGGAATTCTAATATTCGTTCATGCTCAATTTGAGATTTAACATTATCATAACTCTCACCAGACATTGCTGGCATATCTCCATGCTTAGCTCTAATTTCATTAATTAACTTTATTGCTTCAGAAGTACGAGCCAGCTCATTCAACACCTCTGCTTTCATCAATAATACATTTGCATAACGCATTAAAGGAATATTTACTGCACTCCAGTTGTTGTTTAATTTGTCTATAGTACCTGGAAGGAGTTTATGAAAAACAGGTTTTTCATAACTTATATTATTACCTGTAGGTTTACCTTCTCCATCTAACTCAGCACGTTTAAAAACATCCTTATAATCTTTGCCATATACTTTGCCTGTACCATCATTAAAATACGGCAAATCGCAGAAGATTGTATGATACAAACGTTTATCATACAAACCTGAATTAGATATTTCTCCTTCCTTTTTAAATTCTTGAACTAAAATTTCACTAGGTAATATTTCATCCCATCCATTAAGTTCTGAAGCAGCAATCCACTTATGAGCTTGAGTTTTATAATCTGCACCATTTGCATTATTCATAGTAAACTGCAGTTCAAAGATAGATTCTTTGCAGTTTTTATTTTCACCATTAAACATACTCATGAAGTTTTCTTCAAGCTCATAACCTTTTACATTATTAAAAGCTTCTAATGCCAACTCCAAGAATTCGTTTTTTCGATCAGATTCTTCATATGCACGTGTCAAATACACAAAACCTAAATAAGAATAAGCAGCACCTTGAGTTGCACGACCAATATTATCTGGACCGTAAGATTCTGGTAGTACCAGAGCATGTTTAAAATCTTGAACAATAAAATCCCATACGTCAGTGCGTTTTGAAGTTACTTTATTTAACTCTGCAGTATTCGTTATATATTTATTGCGGATAATGATCTCCTCCCAGTTCAATGCATTCTTCATATGATAGTAAGCACGTAAAAAATACGCTTC
The DNA here is from genome assembly GCA_030151635.1 of Bacteroides sp. Lineage (GTDB taxonomy): Bacteria > Bacteroidota > Bacteroidia > Bacteroidales > Bacteroidaceae > Bacteroides_E. Next base: position 7,429 of record JASLDF010000228.1, read on the forward strand.
AGCACGTATGTGCTTTCGATCATCATCCGTTATATTTTCCGTAGGAATTTCCATTATCTTCTCAATTATTTGATTAGCAAATGAAATTCCACGATAATTATTAGCCCAATATGCAGCAAACTGAGAATTACCATTAGTGTAACTAAAATTTGACAATTCAACCCAATTAGGATAGTTTCTAGCGTCACTTCCCAAATCAATTAAGTCCTCACGATACGACTCAACTGGCCATTTTACTTCAGCAAATTCCCATGAATCAATTGAATTTTCTAATTGAGAATAAGCTGATGAGATTGCGCTTTCCGCATCCGCTATATTTCTCCAAAATGTATCTGTTGTTAGATCATCTGGAGATTTTTCACTTAAAAAATCATCACAAGATGAAAATAGCCCTACAACAACAATGCTTAATAAGTATATATATTTTTTCATAATGAATCAATTTTAATGTTTAGAATGAAATTTGAGCACCTACAGTAAAGGAACGTGTAAAAGGAAATATTAACCGATCAACCCCAGAGTTTAAAACATTTCTTGAAAACTCTGGATCCACACCCGAGTAGCTAGTTACTGTAAATAAATTCTCTCCACTCACGTAAACACGAAGTTTGTCCATATAAATACGTTTAGAAATATTTCTAGGAAGTGTGTAACCTAGTTGGAGTTGTCTTAATTTCAAGAAATCTCCTTTTTCTAAGAATCTATCAGATTCTCGGCTATTACCATTAGGATCTTGATATATTGCTCTAGGTACATTAGATGTTGGATTTTCAAACGTCCATGCTTTTAAAGTTGATTTTAGGAAATTAGAGCCTGAGTTCATTCCCTCATAAAAATATTTATTTGCATTATAGAGCTTGTTTCCAAACCCACTTCCAAATATTAGTGACAAATCAAAATTTTTATAGGAAGCACTTAAGTTCAAACTTGCTTCAAATTTAGGAATACCAGAGCCTGCATATGTTTTATCATAATCATCAATAGCCCCATCTCCATTAGTATCTACAAATTTCAAATCGCCAGGTCTTGCATTAGGTTGCAGTAATTCTCCATTATCATTTATGTGAGACTGGACTTCATCCATCGACTTGAATATACCATCTGTTTTATATAGATAAAAAGCACCAATGGGTTTACCTATTCGAGTTTCTGTTGGGAAATGTTCTGAACCATACTTAAGTCCTTCACCTTTGATTACCTGACCATTATCAGATAATTCTTTAACTCTATTTCGAGTTGTGAATAGATTTAGTCCAACACTATAGTTAAAATCACTGATATTGTGATTCCATTGAGTTTCTAATTCAAAACCCTTATTCTCTATTTTTCCAACATTTAATATTGGATTCGACAAACCTGCAGACGGTGGTAGAACTTTGTAAATAAGTAAATCACGAGTCACATTAATGTAATAGTTTAAACCTACAGTCAATGCATTATTAAAAAAGCCCAAATCTAATCCAATATTTTTAGAATCTGTAGTTTCCCATTTTAAAGAACGATTTTCTAATCCTCTAGCAATACTTCCTGGCCAAGGGTTTTCTCCATTACCTTTAACATATCCTTGAAATTTATTATTATAAGTTGATATCAGAGCCTGAAAATCATATCTACCTAATGCATTTTCATTCCCCAATTTCCCCCAACTCATTCTAAGCTTTAGGTTATTTAAAAATATATCTTTTGGAAAAAAAGCTTCTTCAGAAACTCTCCATCCTAATGCTATAGAAGGAAAGGTTCCCCAACGATTATCCGAACCAAATTTTGAAGAACCATCATAACGAATAGTTCCTTGAACTAAATATCTGTTATCATAATTATAGTTCAATCGACCAAAAAACGAAGCTCTATTATATTTCCAGTAACTTCCTGATCCATCAAAAGTTCCACCGTTACCAGCATCAATTGTAGGAAAATTTTCATCTAAGAAACCTGCAAACTCTTCGTTAGAAACTAGCTTGCCATCTTTTACCTGATAAACAGTAGATTTACCTTCAACACCAATACTATTCCATACATATTTTTGAGCAGTAACTGAACTTCCTAACATTGCACTAATACTGTGCTTTTTAAAATCTTTATTAAAAGATAGGATATTATCAAAAATTTGTTCTTGCCAGTAACCTGTACTTTCACTATTATACGGATACTCTCGTTTTGATTTTACGTCAGCAATATATTTTGGAGCATGAAAGGTATTTCTCTCATGTTCTCCTCTATAAGCATAACTTGTTCTAAAGTTCAACCACTTAGTGAAGTTTACAGTTACAGAGGCATTTGCTGTAGTATTATATTTCTTATTAGTCGTCGTTTTATAATGATGATCTGCCATCACATTTCGATTACTTGGTAGTCCATCAAAATTAGTTAACCCAAACCCGTATTCTTCATTCTTATCATATATTGGAACTAGGGGAGAAATCATATACATCTCTTTTAAAGAATACTGGGGAGTATTCCAATCACTAAATTTAAAAGACATATTAGTTTCGAAATCAAATATACCTTTACTCATTTGTAATTTACTACGAGCATTATCTTGTCTGAAATTATTACCTAAAAAGATCCCTTTTTCATCAGAATGATTATAAGATATTGAGTATTTTGCTTGTTCTGATCCACCCCTGATACTAATCATATAGTTCTGGGTAAGGCCACTACGAATCATAGCTTTTTGCCAATCAGAATTAACGCCTGTATCTTTGTTCACATATTCAGGAATAGTAACCAGCTTCTGTCCGGTTTCCGTAGCATATTTATTCCAATTATCATACATCTCACCATGTACATGCTTATAACCATCCGCATCAAGAAACTCTAGCTTTTTAGCAACATTTGTAAAGCTCAAAAAAGTACTGAAATCAACCTTTACATCTCCTTTTTTACCACTTTTTGTATTAATAATAATAACACCATTAGCAGCAACAGAACCATAAATAGCGGCAGCAGCACCATCTTTTAAAACCTCCATAGACTCAATATCCTGAGGACTGACATTAGAAATATCCCCAGGAAATCCATCAATGATATACAATGGCTCATTACTTCCAAAAGTTTTAACTCCACGAATTTTTACACTAATTCCAGCGCCCGCCTGGCCACTAGATTTTAAAATATTTACTCCAGCCACTTTACCTTGTAAAGCTTCTGCAGGATTTGTTGTGGAACGATTTGCTAAAGCATCAACATCGACAGATGCAATAGCACCAGTCATATCACTCTTTTTCATTGTACCATATCCAATAACAACTGTTTCTTCCAGGAGAACAGCATCTTCTTTTAAGGTTATGTTTATAACAGACCTATTTTTTACAGAAATATTCTGTGTCACATAACCAACGTAAGACACCGTGAGAACAGAATTACTTGAGACTGATAACTGATACTTTCCATCTAAGTCAGTTATTGTACCATTGGTACCTCCCTGTTCAAAAATACTTGCACCAATAATAGGCAGTCCTTGTTCATCTAAGACTAAACCTGATAAAGATGTTTTTTGTGCAAACATCATAAGAGGCATAAAGAATAATAAACACAATAGTAAAAAACGTTTACTATTGATTCTGAAGTGTGTGTTTTTCATATCAATATTCTTAAAAGGTTTAAAATATTATATTTAACCAATAATAAGAATAGTAAACTCACGAAAATCATTTTAGACAAAAAATAAGGTATACAAAAGTCTGTTTATCGAAAATATCATATTAGCAAACACAAACCTATACACCTAGCAAACAGAATGTTATATATAAAACACTATATACAAATAGCAAATAAGAGACAATTACCAAAAAAACACCAATTAATTATACAGTCGTTAAAAAATCTAATAAATCTTTCTCTTTATTTAGGCATAAAGATTTTCTTAGGCGATGCCTATTTACATTAACACTAGCTACATTTACTCCTAATAAAACTGCTATATCCTTAGTAGAAAGCCCCACTCGAAGCAAGATTGCTAGTCTAACTTCTCCATTAGTTAAGGTTGGATATTTAGCTTTTAATCTGTCAATGAATTTTTTATTCATTGTCTCAACTTTAGTAACTAATAAACAATCATCAGGAGTTGAACTGGTTCGATAGTTTTTGATAAAAAGTTCAATAGATTTAATTTCTAGCTTCAATTTATCTACTGATAATCTGGAAGTTGCTTTTAGTTTTTCTTGAATTGCGGATAAAACTTCATTTCTATTCTGTATAAATAATGCATACGAAGTTAAATCTTGATTCAATATTTGAATATTGCTTTCAATAGTTGATATTGTCTCATGCTGTTGGGCAACTTTAAGCTCGATCAGATCTCGTTCAGATTTTTCTAGTAGTAGTTTTGCACGACTTAATTCTAAGGCCTTTTTTTTCTTATACCATAAAGGAACAAAAATCATGACGAAAGTAAAAACAGCTAAAACAGTTAATAAAACAAAGATATTATTTTGTAGTGTATTAATTTCCAACTGTTTATTAATCATTTGAATACTATATTCTTTCTCATTAATTTTCTTATTATTAATGCTTCGTTCAACACTACGAAGCTTCTGATCTTTCTGTAATTCATGAGATAAAGTAGAGTATAAAGTTAGATTAGAATAGGCTTCTTTATACTTATTCAAAGCGGCATAAACCCAAGATAAATATTCGTAGTTGTCACATTCTAATTCTTTTGCTCCAATATTTTTTATTAATTCTCGAGCCTGCAGTAATATACTTAGACTCTCTTCATAGTATTCTCCATAATAAAGTTGCTTCCCTTTATTATTATAATTTTCACAAATTGACCATTTAGCATTTAGGTTTTTATTAATAATTATTGCTTCATCAATATAGCTCAGCTTAACTTGTGTGTTTCCCTTATATAAAGCCATATTATTTAAATTAGTCGCTACCCCCTTTATGTTACTCATTTTTCTATTTAGATGTAACGCTTGCAAAAATAAATTATCAGCAATATCAAACTCTTCCAAATTATAATGAATTAGCCCTCGATTATTAAAGCAAGCAGCAATTAACAAAGAGTCTTTTACTACTTTAGAATATGCTAATGAGTAATCATTAAATTCAATCGCTTTTTTGTAATCTTCAAGTGTGCAATATGTTCCTGATATTTGCAAATGAGATTGGATATTTAATCGACTTTCCGGATTGGGAGAATACTTTAAAACCTCATAAAAAGCATCTATAGATTCGTCAAAACTTCCTAGTAAATTGGAAGATAATCCATATAAATAAAAAGTTTCGGCTTTAAACAGAGAATCATTTAAAGAGTGAAAATCTTTAATTATTAGCTCGAGGATAAAATTGGACTCTTTGGGATTTGACAACAAATACTTATCAGCCTTTTGCCTTAAAGAATCTAAGTTGGCACTTAAAGCTGGAAATAATAATAGAAAAGATAAGGCAATAGTAATAAAGCCTCTATGAAAAAGGTGTGTGTTCATATTTTAGAATCAAGATCTAATTCTAAAGATATGAAATACATCTTAAAATAAACAAACTATTCTAGCGCAAAAATCCATCGGCCGACCATTTCAAGTCGAAACTAGGATACAAAAAAGGAGATAAAGTTTCTAGAGCTTTCTTTTCTAAAAGAGTTTGAGAGGTAAAATCAACATGTAAAGTTGTAGTGTCAGGAGAAAACTTCAAGCCATACACTAAAAGTTGTAGACCAGCCAAGGCGGATACAGCTTCT
>JASLDF010000010.1 GCA_030151635.1 Bacteroides sp.
TGACCTACTGAAAAAAGAACTCCCGGTAAGTATAAATAGTTTTTATTGAACGAGGCTGTTGGATTAGCCATATTTACACGACCTGATTTGGGAGCGAAAACTTCTAAAGGAAAAGCTGATTGTATACCGGTACTTAAGTTCCCTGCAAGTTCTACACCAGGAATACCATAATAAACAACTTGATCTTTAAGTTTGTATATGCCTTGTCCAAGGAGCAGTGTGTTAATTTGGGTTACGTGATGGAACTGCTCATCAACCCCTTTAAGAGTGACCATGCTCTGTTTTTCTCTGAACTTGACCATCGCATTTTCTTCAAGCGTAAGGGTATAGTTCTCGATAAAAGTCTGTTTGTCTATTTTTTGAGTTAATAGAGAGTCGTTTATTATAAATTTACCTTGGGTAGGTAAGACCTTTAACTCAGGATCAAATGCAGAAAAAAAACTAGCTACAGACTCTTGAAATCCATTAAACACGGAAAGTGTACAGATTAGAGTAAGGGTAGCTAGAGCTATTCCACAAATAGATATGGAAGAAATAACATTGATTGCGTTATGCTTTTTCTTTGAAAAAAGATAACGCAAAGCTATGTTTAATTCTAATTTCACTTCAATAGGGTTTCAATTCTATCGGCGTAATCTAAAGATTCGTCAATGAAGAATTTTAAGTTAGGAATGATTCGAAGTGAGTGTCTAAGTCTTTTTCCTAAATCGAAACGGATTTCACGAGTGTTAGCAGTAATCGCTTCTATAAGCTCATCGCGTTTATTGTTAGGGAATACACTTAAATAAACTTTAGCAATGCTTAAGTCTGGAGTGATTCTTACTTCAGTAATTGAGATGATAATACCAGTAGTAGCTTTTGTTTGTAGAAGAAAAATATCTCCAAGCTCTTTTTGTATTAATCTTGATATCTTTTGTTGTCTTGTAGTTTCCATAAATAATTATCGTTTTCTAATCATTGTTAGTCCGTCGCGCAAAGGTAATATAACTTTTTCAACTCTATTGTCATTTGCAATATAGTTGTTGAAGGCTTTAATACCTATAGTTTGCCAATCGTTATCTTTAGGTGTTTCAGTTACGTGTCCATCCCAAAGTGTATTATCAGCTAAAATATACCCTCCTTTAGACAGTTGTTTCAATGTCATTTCATAATAGGCAATGTAATCTCTTTTATCACCATCTATGAAAGCCATATCAAAAGTAATATCTAGCGTAGGAACAATGTCAATCGCATTACCTATGATAAACTCTATATTCTTAGCATAGGGTGAATTTTCTATCCATGGTCTAGTAAAATCTTCTTGTTCATCGTTAATCTCGAACGTGTATATTTTACCATTCTCGGGTAGTCCTTCTGCCATGCATAGGGCAGAATATCCACTATATGTCCCTATTTCTAGGATATAATTAGGGCGAATCATTTGAGTAAATAACTTCAAGATTCGCCCCTGTATGTGTCCAGAGGCCATTCGCGGGCGAAGTAGATTAACATGTGTTGCTCTAATGAGCGCTTTTAAGTAATCATTTTCGGGGTCGCTGTGATCTTCAATATATTGATCTATAGCCTCGGAATTTATCATTTCAAATTATCTTAATTATAGATAACGGTTGCTGTTTGGAAGAACAGTAGCTATACCATCATTTTCTAGTACATCACCAACAGTGTTGATTTCTAGGAATGAAGTTCTAGCGTTTCTCTTACCACCACTTAAGTAGCAAACCATATCTTCAAGAGTTAAACGACCTTCAGCTACAAGGTGTTGTAGAGCTGCGAAGTAGTATTCTTGACCGTTTGCTTTTTCTGGCATGAAGATAGCTTCAACACCATAAGAAAGTGCAAGGTGACGTAGAGTTTTTTCTTTGTAACAGATTGCAAGAACTGGGCTCTTACCTCTGAAAGCAGCTAAGTTACGAGCAGTTCTACCACTGTAGCTATCAGTAATGATAGCACCGATAGGCATCAATTGGCTTGATTTAACAGCTTGTTTAGCTAAGAATGCAGTAATATCAGGATTAACCAAAGGAACTCTAATGTCATTTTCGTTCAATTTGTCGATCTCTGCTTGAGCTGCAATTGTAGCCATAGTTTTAACAGCTTCAACTGGGTATTTACCGTAAGCAGTTTCACCACTAAGCATTAAAGCATCAGTACGATAGTAAATAGCATTAGCAATATCAGTAACCTCGGCACGTGTTGGACGTGGGTTGTTAATCATTGTGTGCAACATTTGAGTAGCAACAATAACTGGTTTTTTAGCAAGGATACATTTTTTGATAATGATACGTTGGATACCAGGGATGCGTTCTTGAGGAACTTCAATACCTAGGTCACCACGAGCTACCATGATACCATCTGCGTGTTCAATAATTTCGTCGATATTATCGATACCTTCTTGGTTTTCGATTTTAGCGATGATTTTGATGTCGCTGTTAGTTGTAGCAAGGATTTCTTTGATGTCAAAGATATCTTGTTTGTTTCTTACGAAAGAGTGAGCGATGAAATCAATATCTTTTTTCATAGCGAAATGGATATTGTTTCTATCTTTTTCTGTAAGAGATGGAAGTTTGATACGAGCGCCAGGAACGTTCACACTCTTGCGGCTAGCTAGAGTTGAGTCATTCATAACTTCACAAATCAAATGATCATCTTCTTTACCTGTAATTTTAAGGTCGATTTCACCATCATCGATAAGTACATCAAAACCAACTTCTACGTCGTTGATGAAGTTAGGGTATGAAACAGCGATACAGCTTTTTGTTGTTTTTCTTTCAGGATCACCAACAATGATAACTTTATCACCAGTCTTGTAGTCGATTGGCTCGTCGCAAGCTGTTGTTCTAACTTCAGGACCTTTAGTATCAATAAGCAATGCAATCTTATTAGAAACTTTTCTAACATTTTCAATCAAGACTTCAAGTCCTTCTTGGTTAGCGTGTGCTGTATTCATACGAACAACGTTCATACCAGCAGCATAAAGTTCTTTGATAAAGTCAACATCGCAGCGTCTATCTGAGATAGAAGCAACAATCTTAGTTTGTTTACGCATCATAAAATATTTATATTTAATACATCTAAAAAAATCATTCATGTAAAGCTAAAGCTTCAATAGCTAGTTTATAGGATTTGAGTCCAAAACCACAAATAACACCTAAGCAGCCAGCAGCAATCATCGAGTGATGTCTGTATTCCTCTCTACTTTGAGTGTTAGAAATATGTACTTCGATTACGGGGGTAGTGATAGATCGTATTGCATCTAGTAATGCAATAGATGTATGAGTATATGCACCTGCATTTAAAATAATACCATCATAGTCAAAGCCTACTTCTTGAAGCTTATCAATTAGTTCTCCTTCGATATTAGATTGAAAGTATGATAGGTTAACGTCGGGATATTCCTTAACCAATGTGTCATAGTAATCCTCGACGGATTGGACGCCGTATATTGAGGGCTCGCGTTTGCCCACTAAATTAATATTTGGTCCGTTAATAATGAGAACTTTCATTTTCTATATTTGTATCTTATTTGATATCTTTGTTTAGAAATTGATATTACGCCACAAAGATATTAAATTTTTATCGAGAAATAAATATTTTTTTCATGAATAACGAACAACTTCCCACTGTTGTTTTAGAATACCAACAATATCTCCAATTGGAGAAATCCCTTTCTACAAATACGCTAGACGCATATATGTCCGATTTAGACAAGCTAATAGCATTTGTGAAGGCTGATAATTTAGCCATTTTTAACTTGACACTAAACGATTTACATTGTTTTGTGTCTGGTTTACATGATATTGGGATTCATCCAAGATCACAAGCCCGCATTATATCTGGAGTGAAATCATTTTTTCATTATTTGCAAATCGAAAATCTCATTGAAGACGATCCCTCGGTATTATTAGAAAGTCCTAAAATAGGATTCAAAATTCCAGAAGTATTGTCTGTTGAAGAAATCGATTTAATTTTAACATCGATTGATGTAAGTACACCAGAAGGTCAACGTAACCGTGCAATAATTGAAACATTATATAGTTGTGGTTTGCGTGTTTCCGAATTAACAAGCTTAAAAATATCAAATATATATGTTGACGAGGAATTTGTACTTGTCGATGGGAAGGGAAGAAAACAGCGCCTAGTGCCAATTTCACAAAAGGCATTGCAGGAAATTAAAAATTACCTATATATAAGGAATGAAGTTCCAGTGAAGAAAGGTTATGAAGATGTCTTGTTTTTGAATCGCCGTGGTAAGGATTTATCTCGTGTTATGATTTTTAATATCATAAAAAAATATAGTGAGGAAGCTGGAGTAAGCAAAAATGTAAGTCCACATACTTTCAGGCACTCTTTTGCAACTCATCTGCTTGAAGGAGGGGCAAACCTTCGAGCAATTCAGAGTATGTTAGGACATGAATCGATTGTAACAACAGAAATTTACACGCACTTGGATAAATCGAGAATAAGACAAGAAATATTAGAATTTCATCCTCGAAATAAGTAATTTGCCAACAAAGACTATTATTAATCACATATTTATAGTAGATTAATGATAATAAAAGAATTAGAGTGAATAAAAAATATTAAATTTGACTCAATTTGATGTTAAATACTTTTTGTAGTTACACTTTGTATTTAATATCTTTGTACGAGATTATAAACATTAAATTTAAACCAATGATGACTAAAAAGTTGTATTTGCCATTGCTTGTGGCATTAGTTGTTGCGCTTTCTTCTTGTGGTAGCAAGATGGGAGGCCTATCTTCAGACTACTTTACTACTACTCCAGCTGTCTTAGAAGCTGTAGGAGGTAAAGTACCTGTAACTATTAACGGAAAATTCCCTGAAAAATACTTTAACAAAAATGCTGTTGTTGAAGTAACTCCTATCATTAAATGGAATGGTGGCGAGGCTAAAGGTAAAACTGCAGTTTTCCAAGGCGAGAAAGTAGAAGGTAATAACCAAGCTATTTCTTACAAATTTGGTGGTAACTACACAATGAATGCTGAGTTTGATTATGTTCCAGAAATGGCTAATTCAGGTCTATACCTTGAGTTTACAGCTAAAAAAGGAAAGAAAAAACTTACTATTCCTGCTGTAAGAATTGCTGATGGTGTAATTTCTACATCTCAATTGATTAATAATACTGTTGCTTCAGCTAACCCAGGTCTTGGCGAAGATGAATTCCAACGTATTATCAAAGAAGCTTACAATGAAAACATTATGTTCCTTATCCAACAAGCTAACTTACGTTCAAGCGAGTTGAAAAAAGCAACTAATTTCAACAAAGAAGCTTCTAACATCAATCTTGCTGAAAACAAGAGAATCAGTAGCATTGAAGTATCTGCTTACGCTTCTCCTGATGGTGGTATGAAACTAAACTCAGGTCTAGCACAAAACCGTGAAAAAAACACTAAAAACGTTGTAGCTAAAAATCTTAAGAGAGCTAACCTTGCTGCTCCAATTGACGCTAAATACACAGCTCAAGACTGGGAAGGTTTTAAAGAATTAGTTTCTAAATCTAACATTCAAGATAAAGATCTAATCCTTCGCGTGCTTTCTATGTACTCTAATCCAGAACAAAGAGAAGCAGAAATCAAAAATATCTCTTCTGTTTATTCTAACTTAGCTAGTGAAATCCTTCCTCAATTGAGACGTACTCGCTTAACTCTTAACTACGATATCATCGGTAAATCTGATGAGGAAATCGCTAGTTTAGCAAAAGTTAATGCTAAAGAACTAACAGTTGAAGAACTTCTTTATGCTGCTACTTTAACAGATAATGCTAACGAAAAAGCAACTATCTACACTAAAGTAACTGATCTTTACCCAAGAGACTACCGTGGTTATAACAACCTTGGTAAACTTGCTTTCGAAGCTGGTCAACTTGTAAAAGCTGAATCTTACTTCAACAAAGCTTACTCTATCCAAGCTGCTCCTGAAGTTAGCGTGAACTTAGGTCTTATTGCTCTTGCAAAAGAAAACAAAGCTGCTGCTGCAACTTACCTAGGTAAAGCTGCTGGTGCTAAAGACTTCAACGAAGCAATGGGTAACCTTTATGTAGCTCAAGGTGAGTATGACAACGCTGTACGTTCTTTCGGTGACGTTAAAACTAATAGTGCTGCTCTTGCTCAAATCTTAGCTAAAGATTACAACAAAGCTAAAAATACATTGAACAATGTTGAGAAAGCTGACGCTTACACAGACTACCTAAAAGCTGTTGTTGGTGCTAGAACTAACAATACTTCAATGGTTGTAGAGAACCTTTCTAAAGCTATTGCTCAAGATCGTTCATTAGCTAAAAAAGCTGCTAAAGACTTAGAATTCTCTAAATACTTTACAGACGCTGCTTTTGCAAAACTTATCAAATAATATTGAATAGTTTTTCATAACATATTGAAAGGGTTATCTCATTGAGATAACCCTTTTTTTGTGATAATCAGTTTCCTTTCATAGGGACATAACAGCGTTACCTTAGTAAGAAGACTCAGTCTTCTTACTAAGGTAACTCAAGCATCTCAGGGAGAAGGATATTTTATACTCTAAAAGACATTTTTTTGAGTGAATTTGTTGTTGGTAGGATACCAATAATAATGTATATTTGTAAGTCTTTATAAATGGCCTCGTAGTTCAACGGATAGAATAGAAGTTTCCTAAACTTTAGATCCGAGTTCGATTCTCGGCGAGGTCACTACGAATTAAGTTGATAAAACGAATGCATATAAGCCCTATAACACGTTGATGTTGTAGGGCTTTTGGTTATCTTTAAGCA
>JASLDF010000013.1 GCA_030151635.1 Bacteroides sp.
TCCAAAAGACTCCATTTCATGTTTGAATCTTTTGGAATGACTCCAATATCCGAAGGCTTTTTTAAATCACCTTTGGTGTTAATGTTGTGATATATGTCTTCATTAGTCATGTGGTAATGTTTTAATATTTAATTCAGATTAATTACATCAGCCCATTAAGTGCCAACAGGGTAAATATAATAACAGTTTGTATAATTTAGGACAATAAATTGTGTTTTTGTGCTTGGGAAGCTAGGAATATGCTTAGAAATAGGTTGCAGGTGTTTTTCTTGTTATAAGTACGAGTTTTAACGCAAAAAAGGCTGTGATTAAAGAATCACAGCCTTTTGTAATATATGTATTATTGATTATAAATCGAATGATTTGATACGATTTCCTTCTTGCATCTCTTTAAGTGCTTGTTGTTCACGCATCTTATCGAAAATCTTTCTTCTTTCAACATCTTGCAATCTTCTCAGGCGTTCTCTATGTAAGCCCTGATTTCCTGATAACTGTTGGTCAAGTTTATTCTTTGCTACTTCACTTTTTAAAACATCATTATTCACTTTGAAGTTGATAAGGCTTGGTAACTCAAATATTTCTTCGGGAATCTCTTTTATTGGATTTTCTTCAAGGTTTAATTCCTCTAAATGTTTTAACTTCTTTACAGAGGATGGAATGGATTTTACATTACATCTGTATAAGAATAGTCTTTTCAAATTAGGAAGCTCAAAAATCGCATTTGGTATTTTGCCAAAATCGGCTAAGAATACAGATTCTAAATTTTTTAAGTGCTTTATGTCTTCTGGCATAATACACTTGCCATCACCTACTAAGTTAAGGTGTTTTAAATTTGTTAGGTCTTTAAAAGATGACGGAATTGAGCTGACTTTACTTTCTAGTAAGACAAAATCTTCAAGCTGTTTTAGCCTGCCTATATTTTGTGGTATAGACTTGATCTGTGCACTAGGCATAGAACACAATGAGGTTAAATTCTCGAATCTTGTAATCCAATTTGGCATAATGTCTGTGCCATAAAACACGACAGTTGTTTGGTCTTTGAATCTTAAATAAGTCAAAGAGTCTCTTTTCATCCAGTCTTGATTAATAACTAAAGGATCTTTAGCCATCTCTTCTGGTGAAATTTCTCTTAACCAAGCTTCTTGTCCATCAAAAGGTGCTTTTGTGTATTTTGCTTGGCTAAAAAGTGAAATTGGGAAGCATAGCAAAAAGAGACATGTTATTACATCTCGTTTCATCATAAGTTATATGTATAATCTTTATTATCTTACTTTAAACCTAAATATTAACTCGCTTAGGTTTTGTTTAAACATTCTTGCTAAAGGTGCAAAAGTAATAATTATTGTCTGGTATATGTATAAAATATACATTTTGTTTAAAACAAAGCTTTTACTTTCCGTTTTAGTACGAATGCTAAGCTAAATTAAGGATAATATTTTTATAATATGAATTTTACCGTTAAATGTATTTGATTGAAATGTTCATCTAATTAGTTAAGGGAACTAATATCATTACAATTTTTACCTCCTGTTTGGCGTCCATCAATCCTGAATTGAAATTATAATGTAAAATAAAGATGTTCTATTTTAGTAAATATTTAAATGTGATTTTTGAAAGTTGTATTTATCTCTTTAATAATATATGCTGTTATATATAAAGCGTTTTTTTTATTCTAAAAGCTTTGTGTGGGGGCTAAATGCGTGTTTTATGTAAATTTAATTAGTTTTTAATAGTTGATGTTTGTTTTAATAGATCATATAATTCCCTTTCTTTTGTTTTGGGTTTTACCAGTTTGCTATAAATGTTGGCGAGGATGATGTCAAAAAAGATAAGTTATATAGATCTATCAAGGTAAAGGTATGTGTGGCATAATTAGCTATAGAATTATAGCTGAATTAAGTTGCTTGAGTCTCTTGGTTTTTAACAGAATTGTAATATATATCTCATTTGTAATTCTTAATTATGAAAGTCAAAGCACTTTAGAGCAAGTTTATACATAATCTTGAGCATGAATTAGCTTTTGTGAAGGTTTATATAGAATCTGTTTGATAATTGTGCTTTTAACTTTTATAAAGTGCCAACTATGGGTTGTAGAAGCTATTTAAAGCCCTTTAAGTTTATTTTATTATCTTATGAAAAATATTATCTTCGTTAAATAGAAATCAATTACTAGTCTAAAATAACTATCATGAAAAGAAGAATAGCTATTCTCTTAGCTCTTTGTTTATGCTTCAATTTTGGCTATGCCAAAAAGAAAAAAGGATCATTAGCATTGGATCCTAGTAAAGTGGAGTGGTTTAAGGATGCCAAATTTGGAATGTTTATCCACTGGGGCTTATATTCGATGTTAGAAGGTACCTATGATGGGGTAACATTACCAGACACTAGAAGTGAAATTGGTAATAGTTGGTATGCAGAATGGATCCAGGCCCGTCTTAATATCCCTAACTCAATCTATCATAAACTTGCAGATGAGTTCAACCCTGTTAATTTTGATGCAGATAAGTGGATTTTAGATGCTAAGAATGCAGGTATGAAGTATTTTGTAATTACCGCTAAACATCATGATGGGTTTGCTTTGTGGGATACTAAATATTCTGATTTCAATATCATGAATACGCCTTACGGAAAGGATATTTTACAACAGCTTGTGGATGCTTGTAAAAAATATGATATGAAGTATGGTTTTTACTATTCTCATTGGCAAGATTGGGAGCATCCTGGTGGTGCAGTTCCATATTGGAAAACGACTCGCCCTGATAAAGAGTTTGAGAAATATTGGAAGAAAAAGAGTTTGCCACAAGTAAAAGAGTTGATTAAAAAATATGATCCAGATTTATTGTGGTTTGATACTTGGGATGAAGTAAGTCATATTACTGATGAACGTCGTGATGAATTAATAGCACTTGTTCGAGAAAATAGTGATAAGTGTCTTATCAATGGTCGTATTAGTTATTACAGTCCAGGAAGTAATATTGATTTCTTAGAAATGCATGATAACAACTATCCTGATGAAGTTTTAATGAAACCTTGGCAGACACCTGCTACAATGCAACATTCTTGGGGGTATCATGCTAAAGATTTTAATTGGAAATCTTCTAATCGTATGTTGGGCTACTTGGTTAATAATATATCTAAAGGTGGTAATTACTTGTTGAATGTTGGACCTATGGGAGATGGTGCATTTCCCAAGATGGCTATTAAACGTCTTGGTGAAATGGGAGCTTGGATAGGTGTAAATAGTGAAGCTATTTATGGCACAAGAAGAGTGAACTATGAGTTGAATGATAAGGTTTTTCTAACTCAGCGCTCTGATGAGAAGAATGAATACCTATATGTATTTATGACTGAGCCAACATCAGAAATTATTCTTCCTATAGCTTTAAATGGAATCACCAAATGTGAACTACTTGAAACAGGAAGACCTATTGATTGTGGTGCTGATTTTAGCTTTACGAAAATATTTGTTCCTGAAAAAATATTTATTGATGGTCAAATTCAAGTTCTAAAAATAACGTACGGCAAAAAAATATCGCAATAACTATTTCATTCTAATTATTAAATTAGTGTTAACTACGTTTACATTCACTAATTAGAGTAATTAAAGTTGTTATAGATTTGCAATTCAAAGAACTAAAACGTAAGTTCGAAGCGCATTTCGAATATCGAAAGTTCTCAATCTTAATTCAAACAATAAAAAAGGCTAGGTATTTATTTACTTGGCCTTTTTAGCTTTTAGATAATTGGATATATATATAATCTTATATCACTACTATTAGCAAAAAAAGGGTTGTAAGAAATTAATCTTACAACCCTTTTATTCAACATTTAATTGTTGAAAATGCTTTATGCTAATTAATCAATTAAATAATGTATTGATTACTGATTGATTCGTTGTTAACAACACGTTTAATTGTTTCTGCAAACATGCCTGCAATACTAAGTTGTTTAACCTTACCGCAACCTTTAGTATATGGTATACTATCTGTAAATACCATTTCTGTAAGTGCAGAAGCTTCAACTCTTTCAGAAGCTGGATCAGACATTACACAGTGGCTAGCAATTGCTCTTACAGATTTAGCACCTGCTTCTAGCATAATGTTAGCAGCTTTGGTAATTGTACCAGCAGTATCAACGATATCGTCAACAAGAATAACATTCTTGCCTTTCACGTCGCCAATAATTTGCATAGTTGCAACTACGTTTGCTTTTTCTCTAGTCTTGTTACAAAGTACCAAAGGTACACCTAGGAACTTAGAGTAAGAGTTAGCACGTTTAGATCCACCTACGTCAGGAGTCGCAATTACTAAATCTTCTAGTTTTAGAGATTTAATGTAAGGAATAAATACAGCTGAAGCATACAAGTGATCCACAGGGTTGTTGAAGAAACCTTGAATTTGATCAGCGTGTAAGTCCATTGTGATTAATCGGTCGATACCAGCAGTTGCAAGTAAATCGGCAACAAGTTTAGCTCCAATAGAAACACGAGGTTTATCCTTTCTGTCTTGACGTGCCCAACCAAAGTATGGTACAACCGCAACAATACTCTTAGCTGATGCTCTTTTTGCAGCATCAATCATAAGAAGAAGTTCCATTAAGTTGTCTGAGTTTGGGAAAGTTGATTGGACTAAAAATACGTTAGCTCCTCGGATTGATTCTTCGTAAGAAACGGCGAACTCACCGTCAGCGAAGTGAGTAATATTCATATTACCAAGAGGACAATTGAGGCTTGCGCAGATTTTTTCTGCAAGATACTTCGAGTTAGTACCCGAGAATACCATAAAGGGAGTTGTTTGGCTCATTTTTTGGAATAGTTATTATCCTATATATTAATTCGCCATCAAAGGTATAATTTATACGACTATTTAAAAAAAGTTATACAACATATTTATTCGAAAAATGTTTAATGGCATTAAAAAATAGGAACTAGCTCTCTGAAATTCAGTATTTAATAGATGTAAATTAAAATTTACTTTGTGAAATAATCGAAACTTAGCATAAAACTAAAATTGAAAGGCAAGAATGACGATTCAAAATTCATTTTATTGTTATCTTTGAATGGAAGTAATCCGTCGTAATAATGAAGCATCTTTTTGCCACTTTGACTTTTGTCTTTCTCCTAGTATCATGTGTTGGTGTTCCGCCAACACTAGAGGTTCAGCAGGTTAACCTTGCTAATGACTTGGCTTATATTGATAGGTATAGGTCTTTAGAAGAGCTTTATAGAAATTCGATAGAAGCCCATAACTTGGCTGTTAATTATAAAGATGGCAAGGCCGAAGCTTGTAATAATCTAGCATTTTACTATTTCCTAAAAATGGATTTTGATAAAAGTAAGACCTATTGTTTGGAAGTGGCCGATTTAACAATTAACCAATTAGAACTGTTAGTTGCCGATATCGGCATGATGAAAATTGCACAGCGTACGGCTCAAAATAAACTTTTCTACGATTATCGAAACAGTGCAATGAAGCGAATGAAGCGGATTAAAGAAGATCAGAGTCTTTTTGATAGCACGCGAGATAAAATTCGTTTGAACTATGCTTTTAGTGAATTCTACATTGTATCTGTAATTTATTTTTACTACTTGCAGCAGCTTGATGCGGCATACGAAGTGATGGACATGCTTGATAATTACGACAAGGATGCTTATATGTATGAAGCTAATCGAACGGATGTTACACAATTACTTTTCTATAAATATATAAAAGCTTCAACGGGACTTGTTGGTGCTAAATCTCAGAAAATAAAACTGTTAAAAGCATATGATTTATTGGCACAAGTTTACGTCACAGCTTCTGAATATGGCTTAATTTATTTTCAAGGAAATGCACTTCAGGGGGTTGCTGATTTAATGGCTAAGCCAGATGATTATTTGTTTCTAAAAGAAGAGCGTGGCCATACTTTCTCGATATTTAAATTGCCTGTAAACGATGAGTTACCACACAAAATTGCGATGCATTCTTTGGCATTTTTTAAAGAGTATAATGATTTGTATCAAATGGCTGGTGTACATTTGACTCTTGCAAAAATAGATAATTATAGAGCTAATTTTTCAGGAGCATTAATTCAGTTAAAAGAAGCGATTGCCTGCGTTAATATGCAACATGAACTTTATTTTTCTTCTCATCACGATGTTAAACATGTGGATACACTACAATTGGTCGACTTATCGAATGAAGACCCTTTAGAACTGCGTTGGATTAGTGAAGGAGTATTGACAGTACCCGACTGGATTGGTCGTATCCGTGAGCAATTGAGTGTAACTTATGCTGGTTTAAATGATAAATTTGCATCAGACTACAACCGTAATGTCTATTTAGATATTTTAGATTTAGTACGCCAAGACAAAGAGTTAGAGAGTCGTTTTGCTAAATTACAAGAGGAAGAGAGTTTGGTTAATAATTTGTTAACCTTCTTGCTTGTATTTATATTGCTTATCTCGGCACTTTTTTATATTCTAAATAAGCGAGCTAGAAGAAAAACAGCAAGTTATATTCAGCGCTTACAGAAATGTTTGCATATTGGACAGGAATTAACTGCTAGTTTACCTTCGGAGGCCATTGAGCTTTCTGATATTGTATTGCCAATTGCGTCCATACTCCGACCTTTTTTATTTGAAGAATTTGGAGTGATTCGTTTCAGGTTAGATATAAATGTTTTGGCAGATGAGTCTGAAACATATGTGTTTGATACGGATGACTCTTTAGAAAGTTCTGGCGATGGTTTTAAATATGCGTTGTCTACCAATGATGGACAACTTGACATGGGGCATATGTCCATTTACCTTCCTAATAAAATTACAAAAGAACAACATTCATTCTTTAACTTACTGATTCCTTCCATAACATGGGCAATTGAAAATGGTATTCATTTTATTGATCTAGGTGTTGAAAAAGACATGCTTGATAAAAAGCTATACATTACAAATCAGCATAACATAGAACATCGTCGTGAGAATATCCACAAACGTGCAAGTATGAGAATCGTCTATGGTATTCAACCCTATATTGACCGTATTCGTAACGAAGTAGATAAATTATTACTGACTTCCTATGCTAAAGACAAGGAGGTTGTTAATTATAAACTACAATATATTCAGGAGCTAATTACCACGATTGACGAGTATAACGAAGTCTTAGCAATGTGGATTAAAATAAAACAAGGCTATTTAAGTTTGAAAATTACCAATTTCGATTTGGATGAGTTGTTTAATTTAGTTGCTAAAGGGAAAAGACCATTTGAATTAAAACAAATAGAGTTCGTTGTTCATCCTACTAATTTAAATGTCAAAGCAGATCGAGCCTTGACACTTTTTATGATTAATACTTTGTTAGAAAATGCTCGTAAATACACTCATGAAGGCGGAAGGGTAGAGTTAGTAGCTGTTCCATTTAATGGAGGGGTTGAAATTGCAATTCAGGACACAGGAGTTGGTCTATCAGAAGAAGAAATTTCGTTAATTCTACGCGAGAAGATTTATGATTCTAAGCAAATAGGGAAAGAAAATGATTATATAGCTGCCGCTAAGGGGGGGGGCTTTGGGCTGATGAATTGCAAAGCTATCATTGATAAATATAAAAAAACAAATACCGTATTTGAGGTTTGTAAGTTTGATATCAAAAGCGACAAAAACAAAGGAAGTCGCTTTTCTTTCCGTTTACCTTTCGGTATTAAGAAAGTGCTTTCTATATTTCTGCTGATATCCTTTTTTACTAGCTTGATGTCTTGTGTGAAAAACCCGATAGATTCTTTTAAAGAAGAAGAGGTTGACTTTAAAACTACAACTAAAGTTGATACACTTTTAGACCGAGCATCTAAGTTGGCAAATGAAGTGTATTATGCAAATACTAGAAATGATTACGCTGTTGCTTTGAGTAAAGTAGATTCTGCTTTTGTTTATCTAAACCAATATTATTTTCAACAAACCCATCAAGCACACCCATTCCTACAGTTGGTTGGCGATGGAGTGCCAGCAGAGATTTTGTGGTTTAAGAGTAATGTAAATATAGTTTATGACGACATTTTATATCTTAGAAACGAAGCTGCAGTAGCTTCATTAGCACTTCATAGATTGGAAGAGTACACCTATAACAATCAAGCCTATACCTCCCTTTATAAGCTTTACACAAAGGATGAGTCTCTTGATTATTACTGCGAGATTTTGCAAGATTCTACTTCCAATAAGCGAGTGGTAATAACGCTATTGACAGTTCTGTTTTTTGCATCCCTGTTTGTGTATTATTTCGTTTATTTGAATAGAAGATATATGCGAAGGTGGAGTTTGGAGCAAGTACTAGATGTATATGAACGAATTTTCTCTTCCTCCTTGGAATATACACAACATAGAGATAGTGAATATTCCGAACAATTTCTAAAAGGGGTTCCACACACCATCCTGAAGAATAGTTTTTTCCAACTTAATAATCTGGTTGCTATTGATTGGCTTAATATATCTTTATACGATCCGGAGAAAGATGTTTTTACATTTGATGCTTACCCTTCCACTCAAGAGGTCATTGATGCTGATGTTATTAAATCTTGTTTCTTCAGTATGGAAATGAAGGAGGTTGGACAGTTAACTTATATGCCACTCACTGTATCGTTAAAACAGAAGACAAGTTGTATTGGCGTACTTGCATTTGCTCGTCGTTTTAAGCAATTGGGTGCAGAAGATGAATTGTATGTTCAATTAATCGTTAAATACCTATCAACTGTATTATACAATACAATGATACGAACTGCTGGACGTTTTAGAGATATTGAACTTGTGCAAAATGAAGTAGCTCGCCTTTCTTGGGAGAATAACCAGATTCACATTCAAAACAAAATATTAGACAACTGTCTATCTGCTATAAAGCACGAAACAATTTATTACCCTAGTCGCTTGAAACAAATTGTAGGAGAAGTCAAGGGAGGAGAGTCTGGGGTTGATATATTAGGAGCGAAAGACTTGGTTGAATATTATTATGGTATTTTTACCACCTTGAGCTTATGGGCAAAGCAAGAATTGGAACAAGTAACATTTAGGCGATCAACAATTCAAGTGGCTACATTGGTAGATTATGCTCGGAATTATTATCAGAAGAAAGCTAAGAAAAATAAAACTACTGATATAACTTTGAAGATTGATAATCCTACGCCAACTTTGTATCTTCTAGGAGATGAAAAGCTATTACAATATCTTTTTGAACTACTGATAGATGATGCATTACTTCTCAAGTTGGCAGGTAGTTTAGACATAAGTGTAACTACAGATGTTGATTTTGTTCACTTTTCATTTTCCGACAATAGAATGGAATTTAGCAAGCAAGAATTAGATAATTTATTCTACCCAAACTTAAAGTGGATAGACGCAGGCGAAACGAAAGGAATATCTGGACAAACATTCTTGTTGGCTAAGGAAATTATACGAGAACACGATGAATACATTGGGCGCAGGGGTTGTAAAATTCGTGCTGAAGTGTTAGATAAAGGGTATAGAATAATATTTTCGATTGTAAAAAATAAAAACAAATAGAGGAAATGGCTACGAATAAGGAAGAATCGACCTTTAAGGTAATTATAGTTGAGGATGTTCAGCTAGAGTTAAAGGGAACAGAGCAAATATTTAAACATGAAATACCAAATGCTGAGATTATAGGTACAGCCGATTCGGAAGAGGTTTTCTGGAAATTAATAGAGCAAGAGATTCCAAATTTAGTTTTGTTGGATCTAGGCTTAGGTGGATCAACTACAATTGGTGTAGAGATTTGCCGTAAATTGAATGAGCAGTATCCAGACCTTAAAGTTCTCATTTTTACAGGCGAAATTCTAAATGAAAAACTGTGGGTAGATGTGCTGGATGCTGGTGCAGATGGCATTATCCTAAAGACTGGTGAATTACTTACAAAAACAGATGTTGAGGCTGTAATGAGTGGGAAGAAATTGGTGTTTAACTACCCAATTCTCTCTCAGATTGTAGAACGCTTTAAGAAGTCAATATTAAGTAACTACAAGCGTCAAGAAGCTGTTATAGGTTATGATATTGATGAATATGATGAACGCTTTCTTCGTCACTTGGCGTTGGGTTTTACGAAAGATATGATTTCCAATTTGAAGGCAATGCCTTTTGGGGTTAAGTCGTTAGAAAAACGACAAGCCGATTTGATTAGTCGTCTTTTTCGTGACGAAGAACGTGTAAATGTTAATGCAACTCGCCTTGTCGTGCGTGCACTAGAGCTTGGAATCATTGATATTGATAATTTAGAGGCCGATGATGAATAAGAAACTAACTCTGCATCCAGCTACGCTATTCTTTGTAATGACGTTGGTTGTCGCTGTTGTGGTATGGTTACTCGATATTTATGGAGTAAGTGTATATAATCCAGCAACCGAGAGCTATCTTCAAGTACAAAGTCTTTTTAATCCGGAAGGAATACGATGGCTACTTCGTCATTTAATATCTAATTTTGGAGAATTTGCCCCAATCAGTATGGTTGTGGTTTCATTGCTGGGGCTAGGAGTTGCAGAACACAGTGGTTTCTTATCTTCTTTTTGTCGTAAAATGCCTCAAAATCAGTATACACCTACTATTGGAATTGTGGTGTTTATCTTTCTAGGCTTACTCTCAAATGTACTTGGCGATTCAGGATATGTATTTTTGTTGCCCTTGGTTATACTTCTTTCGCCACGACTAGGAATAGACCCCTTACTTGCCATTATAGTAACCTACGTTTCTGTTGCTTCTGGTTATAGTGCAAATATTGTACTAAGTTCTATGGATCCCTTATTGGCTAAGATTACAGCAGAAACAACAGCAAGCTACCAACCTCAAAACTTTAATACAGGCACTTATTCAAATTATTATTTCATGTTTGCGTCCACGTGGTTATTGCTTGTCGTTATTTATGTTGTGGGAATTAAAATTTTAAAACCTCGTTTAGTAAAAGCTGGGTTCAAAGTTTCGTTTGCTCCCGTTGCAAAATTATCGCAAAGAGAAAGGCGTGCACTCCGTCTGTCTGTAATTGTGGGTTGTTTATTCTTAGGGCTTGTATTGTGGCTTACGTTTTCGCCATTAGGCCTGTTTCGTGGTGTTAGCGGTCATTTAGTCCGATCTCCCTTTATTATGGGTGCCTTACTTATTCTTTCGCTTACAATTGGGATGATGGGTTTGATTTATGGATTGTTCTCTGGTAAATATCGTTCCGACCAGAATGTCGTCTCTGGCATGGGGTATTTTGTTAAGGAGTTTAGTCTTTTCTTTGTGATTGCTTTTTTTGCAGCTCAGTTTTTTTCTTGTTTAAACTACACCAAAGTTGATCAGTTTGTGGTTCTTTACATTGGGCATATAGTTGCATCTCTAGAGGTATCTAAAACACTTTTGCTTATTCTTTTTATTTTTTATTGTGCTTTAGTAAATTTAGTAATGGTATCTGCAGTTGGTAAATGGACACTAATTGCTCCTATCTTTATACCTTTGTTCTTTAGTATTGGCATTTACCCCGACGAGGTTCAAGCAGCCTATCGAGTGGGTGAGAGTTCAACAAATCCTATAACTCCATTCTTGTATTATCTTCCATTTGTGCTTGTCTTGTTAAAGAAGCACACGCATCAAGTTTCCTTTGTTTTCTTATGTAAAAATACGTGGTATTTTTCTGTTATAATACTTATCGTTTGGATGGCATTCTATATGTTGTGGCATGCTTTAAAACTGCCATTTGGAATTTAAAACAGCTCATTCTTGTAACTCTTCGTTAGACTTCATTTAAATTTTAGGCTTTTAAAGGGTCTTGGTGTTGTATAACACATATAAGTTGCGTTTTAAAAGTGTTGATAATCATTGTTTTATCCGGTTATATTGCTATATTAATAGCGTTGTTGAGTTAGTGATTTTATATGTCAAATCTTTTAAACTTCTTGCTTATGAAAACGCATATTAAAGATTTTGTAGTAGTCGAAAAACATGATAATGGCGATGTTCATGTTTCTTACGATGTAGAGTGTAGAACTAACATTTATAAATACCTTCATGGGTTGGGGTTTTGTCAAACCAAGCTAAACGACAAACGTGTATTTTACCGCAGAACACCAGATGGTATCTTTCCTGTAGATTTTAATGATATTGAAGATGTTTTTTTTGAGAAACTTAAAGAAATTGATTGCAAAGCAGTGTTAGGTGTAGCATATGCAGACGTGTTTGATATGTTTCTTATTGAAAATCCAATAAAACAGTATCGTGGCATCTATAATGAATTGAAAGATGATATGACCCCCAAAGAAGCTCATGATTATTTGATGAAAGCTGATCCTGTGTACCGTGTTAAAACAAATTTAAAACTCATCTTGCAGATGCTTCATAAATATCAGTTTACGCGTACGGTTGATACAGCTAATGTGTTTTCCAAAATGGCTCCATTGTATTATAAACGGGTAGGAGAAAATCAGTATCTGTTGTTTCATCATTTTAATTTTAAGGAAAGACCCTTTTTTCAAGGTTTTGATTGTTGGTTAGTGCAATATGGAGATGGTTCTATCGAAGATATCAATGAAAAGAAGATGGTAGGAAAATATCTAGTGAAGGCCAATTTTAAAGATACTGTTGATTTTGGATTAATTTCTCAATACTTGGAAAATTAATTTACTTAGGCATGTTGCTGAAAATATGGGGCTTGGTTCTTTTTGATGAAAAAGCCTTCATAAAAAGTTAGGTATTCCTTTGGTGTTTAACAAAAAGATTTTACCTTTGCAATCGCAAATAAGGCTGGTTCCGTAGCTCAGCTGGATAGAGCAACGCCCTTCTAAGGCGTGGGTCAAGCGTTCGAATCGCTTCGGAATCACTAAAGGTCAATCAGAAATGGTTGACCTTTTTTTATTATCTACTAGGTCTCCCATCCTTAGTAAAGGGTACTTTCTTTAGCTTTTCTATATAAATAGGATTCAATGAATTGTATTTAGTCAAAATAAACTAAATGTGGAGGATTTTTCTTCTTCCTAAGATAACTCTGTCTCCTTTGAAAGAGAACTGTGTCTTCTTTCAAAGACAACTCGTTTGTCTAAGGGAGGTGTAGTATGGATGTGTGATTAGCAAAAAAAAAGGAGCTTAACCTTTCTGTTAAACTCCTTTTGATCTTATTTTTTAACTAAACTCTTATTTATATAAGAAAGGGAATTTGCCTACAAATAAATTACCAATTAATGGTAGAGGTTTCTCTTCTTCTTTAGCCGCATTAAGTACACCTATGATAAATAGGATAAATAATACGATGTTAATTGCTAATCCTACATAGCTTAATACCGCTACTATATTAGCCAAAAACATAAAGGCTACAGAAAGAATAATCGAAATGATTGCCAACCCTAAAGCTTGTTCTAAGTGATAGCTTACTAGTTTGTCTCTCTTAGTATTGCTAGCAAAAAAAGATATTAACCAACCAAGGATGCTGAAATAAGAGATTATAGCCAAGATTTTATTACTCATAATTTTAAATGTTTATAAAGTTTATTATTTGTGTAAAATTATTGCACAAAAATAGCAGAATAAAATTTTATTATTCTGCTATTTGTAGCATTAATTACTGCTAGTCAGTAATTAATGCTATGGAAAAGTTTGTTAATTAGAATATTTATTATTAATAAAGCGGACTTACCATTTATAATTAATGCCAAAGCTAAGAAGTTCTTTGAACTGTAAGTAGCTGTGTCCGTCAATTTTAGTTGCCGAATCATCAAATCGGGCATGGAAGAATAACTTGGTAGATAAATATCGATTTAGAACAAAGTCAAAGGTGTTCTCCCACTCGGCAACTACTTTGGAGTAATTTGTAAAGTAGTTTAGCTTTGAAGTAAGGCGTATAGACGAAATGATTTTCCACTCAATATTTGCATCTATTTTAGAACCAACATCATGTAGGGTGCTTTTATTCTCTTTTAAACCAAAATTAGTAGGTTTTACATTCTTATTCTTTAGGTATCTGAAGTTGTATGATACAGGAGAGAGTAGCATAGAGAAGTTGACCTTTTTGGTTACTTGCTTGTAGTCCATACCGAGACTCAGAACGAAGTTGAATGGAGTCATAAATGCTGACATTAACTCGGGTGAGTTCTTTTTAAAGTTACGGGAAAATTGAGTGTTCATCTCTCCCATAACAGTATAATACCACTTGCTTCTTGATGCCTTAATACCAATTTTAGTTTGATATCTCAATACATCCGTATTCACTCTGTAACTTCTAATAGTATCAGACGGAACAGTGTTGAAACCTAATTTTGCTTCGAATAAATTCTCGACTTGAATTCTATTTTGGTCGTCATAGTTAGCGAATAGGCGTAAGTTTCCTAATACAGAGTTGTTGGTTTCGCCCCCTTTATGCCAATTGGGCGAAATATAGTTTTGACTAATTTGCAAGGATCCTTCACCACCAGTGTTCCACCAGTTAGGCCTTTTGATTTTATTTTCAACCATCTGTAAATCTGCATTTAGACTCTCCTCCGGTTTGAAGAACGAGCTAACTTTCTTCTTGTTTGCTTTATCTTTCTCGCTTAATATTTTATCCAAATAAAGCTCGTGTCCCATAATCTTTTCCTCTGTAGTATAGGCAGATCCTGCATCTATTAGGTACATGTCCATGAGTACTTTATCCACTTGTTTGTTTGTTCTATCTACCGATGTAAAATAGTCTTTATTAAATGGTAGTAACTCACTGCTCCATTTTGGCTCGCTAGTTTTAACTAACGGGGGTAACTCTTTTAGCCCATATCGCTTAATAGGAGAGTTGTAATAGACTAAAGGAATGTTGATTCTATAGTAGTTTGGATTAGGGGCAATGTACCTCACGGGGACAGATTCATCGTTTAGGTAATCTAATATACCAATGTAGTTATTGTATAAGACTGATACAGTGTCAACCTGTGCGGGAATGACATCCATATTTAGTCTTATAAATAAATACTTATTTAGCGGATAGGAAATTGAATCTACGTTTGCTCTGTCAATGTTTTCCACGCTAATATTACTCTCAGCAAAAGAGACGATAGGTATCATGCAGTATGCAAAAAGTAAACCTATTATTTTTGAAATCTTACATTTCTTACTCATACAGTGTTTTGAACTAGAATATAGTTGATATTCAACGATTTAATTGTGGTAGAATAACAAGTTGAATCTCTTCGTAGAAAAGGGGGTTAGGTTAATTTTTCTGATAATTAAATCAAGACTCAAATATACTGCTATTCTAGTTTTAAAGCAAATTATTTTCTCTAGCTATAGTAACTGCTTCAATGATATTTTTAGCTCCCCATTTTGTAACAACACTTTTCCGATATGATTTAATAGTACTAATTGATTTGCACATCTCATCTGCAGTTTCTTCAATAGAATGACCAATTGACGAGTGTTCGAGCATTTTTAATTCACCTATAGATAGCCTTTCGCTGCTTGTTTTTGATACAAAACTTCTAGATAAAGGTTCGTAAGTCCAATTCTGATTTCCATTATCGGCAGTTATTTTAGCTTTACTGGGGTGGTTAATGTATGATTGAGTTACTTTAAGGATGCAGTTGTTATATTTATTAGTCCCTTTGTTAATGAAGCATATTTTGAAGTGTAAACTTAGTGCCGAGTCATAGGTGCGGTTAATTGTATCGGTATTAAAGTTTAAGATGTATTTTCCGATATCGATTGTAGGTATGGTAAATAAGAATTTAATGTAATCTGTCCATAGGGCTTCTAGTAGTTCTATATCTTCGTAATTTATGTTTTCTTTAAAATAGGAGAAATTCGTAATTGTTTTGATCTTTATGTTTTTCTCTTTGTTGTGACACGATAGAGTGGGGTGGAGTTTATCATTACCAAACGTTAAAACATAATACTTTGAATGAGAAATTCGAGATATACTCTTGGTTAATTCTTTAGAGGTTAATAAATGTTTATGATTAATTGTTGTGTCTTTAAATTTAAAAAATTTCATATTTGTCGATTGTCTTGTGTGTATGGGGTCTTATGATCAATAACTCCTACTTGATAATTTGAATAATGGATTTTATTATGTTGCACTGTAATTGTAAGAAAAGCTCATATACCTGCCCATGTTAATCTATTATGGGATAATTATATGCTAAGTAATAAGTAATTTTATTAACTACCAATTGTATTTGTATATTCTTAAATAAAAGTTTTAGAAATGCTACATTGTCTATTTTTTTTGAATTTTAGGGGAATGCTAAGCGATGATATTTTTAATATAATCTTTTTAAGATTCATAGTATTAGGTTAGATTAAAGTACTTTGTAGTTTTAATTATAATTTATAATAATCAATAAGCGCTTTTCATCTCTTTTTTTGTATTTTTGCAAATTGTGTTCTTGAGGTAGTCAAGAATCATAATTCTTAATATTTATCTTTTAAACTACATTATTGTGGGAGAAACTAAGTATATATTCGTAACAGGTGGCGTTGCTTCATCATTAGGCAAGGGTATTATATCGTCGTCAATCGGTAAACTTCTTCAAGCTAGAGGTTATACTGTTAGTATTCAAAAATTTGATCCGTATATCAATATTGATCCGGGAACTTTGAATCCATACGAGCACGGTGAGTGTTATGTAACTGTCGATGGTCATGAAGCAGATTTAGACCTTGGTCACTATGAACGTTTTCTTGATATCCAAACTACAAAAGCGAATAACATTACTACTGGTAGAATCTACAAAAGTGTTATTGATAAAGAGAGAAGAGGAGACTATTTAGGTAAGACTGTACAGATTATCCCACATATTACAGATGAGATAAAACGTAACGTTAAACTTTTAGGTAAGAAAAATAATTTTGATTTCGTAATTACTGAAATAGGTGGCACGGTAGGAGATATTGAATCACTTCCTTACCTTGAAAGTATTCGTCAAATTAAATGGGAGATGGGTTCAAATGCACTTTGTGTTCACTTGACTTATGTTCCATATCTTGCAGCAGCGAAAGAGTTGAAAACAAAACCAACTCAGCATTCTGTTAAAACATTACAATCATTAGGTGTACAACCAGATATCTTGGTGTTGCGTGCAGAGCATGAATTAAATGCAAACTTGCGTAAGAAAGTAGCTTTGTTCTGTAATGTTGCAGAAGATTCTGTTGTTCAATCGATTGATGCCCCTACAATTTATGAAGTGCCTTTGTTGATGCAAAAGCAAAATCTAGATGCAACTATTCTTACTAAAATGGGTATTCCATTGGGTGAAGAACCTCAATTGTTACCTTGGAAGAAATTCCTAGAAAGACGTGCAAATGCAACTGAAACTGTAACAATTGGTTTAGTGGGTAAATATGTAGAACTTCCAGATGCATATAAATCAATTCTTGAGTCTTTGTCACAGGCTGCTACATATAATGATCGTAAATTGAAAATCGAATACATTAAATCCGGCGAGTTAACTCGCGAGAATGTAGGCGATAAATTGAAATCAGTAGACGGTATCATTGTTTGTCCAGGATTTGGTTCAAGAGGTATTGAAGGCAAATTTATTGCTGCCGAATATACTCGTAAAAATAATATACCTACATTTGGTATCTGTTTGGGTATGCAATGTATGGCTATCGAATTTGCTCGTAACGTATTGGGTTATGAAACTGCGAATTCTACAGAGTTCGACGAAAAAACTAAATACAACGTGATTGATATCATGGAAGAGCAAAAAGCAATTACTAGTCTTGGAGGTACAATGCGTCTAGGTGCGTATGAGTGTCTTGTGAAAAAAGGCAGTAAAGCTTTCGATGTTTATAAAACAGAGCATATTCAAGAACGTCACCGTCATCGTTATGAATTTAATAACGATTACACAGAGAGCTTTAACGAAAACGGTATGGAGTGTGTAGGGGTTAACCCAGAATCTAACTTGGTTGAAATTATTGAAATCCCAAGCCATAGATGGTACATTGGTACACAGTTCCATCCAGAATACGGAAGTACAGTGTTGCATACACATCCTTTATTCATGTCGTTTGTACACGCTTGTATTAACAAGTAATCTTTAGAACTTTAAATATAATTATCAACGCAAAAAATTCATGGATAAAAATACCATTACGGGTTTTGTGTTAATTGGACTCCTATTATTAGGGTTTAATTATTTTACAAGACCTAGCGAAGAGCAAATAGCTGCTTCACAGCGCTACAATGACTCAATTGAAGTAGTCAATAGAAATCAAGAGGCACTGAATGCAAAACAAGCTGCTGCCCTAGCTCAAAATCAAAATGTAGCAATCTCTAATATTGATTCTACATCAATCTTTTTTGATGCAGCTTCACAGTTAGATGAAAAGTTTGTTACATTAGAGAATGATGTAATGAAAGTGACTTTCTCTACAAAGGGAGGTCGTATTTATTCTAGCTCATTAAAGAACTACCAAGATCAAGGTGATGCCGAAGGCAATGACAAGAAAGACTTGGTTCTTTTCGAAGGTGACGAAAATGTTTTAAACTTTAATTTCTATAATCAAAATGAGATTATAAGAACTAAAGACCTAAACTTTATTGTTGCTAATCAAACAGCCTCAAGTGTAACCATGCGTTTAGCTGCTGCAGAAGGTCGCTATATCGATTTTGATTACTCGCTAGTTACTGA
This sequence comes from Bacteroides sp., assembly GCA_030151635.1. Taxonomy (GTDB): domain Bacteria; phylum Bacteroidota; class Bacteroidia; order Bacteroidales; family Bacteroidaceae; genus Bacteroides_E. Next base: position 18,595 of record JASLDF010000013.1, read on the forward strand.
TCCTGAGAAGGGGCACCTTGTAGATCTTAAGATTTCTTCTAAAGGAATGCAGGGATTATTGGCTAACAATAATTATGTTGATATTGATTGGGCTCAACAAACTCGTCGTCAAGAGAGAGGGGTTGTGTTTGAAAATCGTTTGTCTTGTTTGACTTATAGAACAACTAAAAATGATACTGAACGCCTAAGTGATACCAAAACTGAAACTGTAAAACCGGAAGTTAATCTTAATTGGATTGCTTATAGAAGCCAATTCTTTGCAACAGTATTAATTTCCGATCAAGGATTCGAGTCGGTTGTATTAAATACAGAAGCTAAAGATAATGAAAGTGCTTATGTGAAAGATTATTCAGCTGAGATGAAAACCTTCTTTGACCCAACTGGTCAAAAAGATACTCAGTTATATATTTACTTAGGTCCTAATAAGTATAAAACTCTTCAAGCACTAGATAGTGGAAGGGATAGTAAGTGGAAATTAAACACTCTAGTTTATCTAGGTTGGCCAGTAGTGAAACAGATAAACCGATGGTTTACTGTCAATGTGTTCGATTGGTTGACTAATTTAGGTATGCACATGGGCTTGGTATTGCTTATCATGACCATTATTGTGAAACTTGTTGTTTTCCCAGCTACTAAAAAAACCTATATGTCTTCGGCGAAGATGAGGGTGTTGAAGCCACAAATTGATGCAATCAATGCAAAGTATCCTAACCAAGAAGATGCCATGAAAAAGCAACAAGAGGTTATGGGGCTTTACAGTCAATATGGTGTTAGTCCTATGGGTGGTTGTTTACCAATGTTAATCCAATTCCCAATTTTAATGGCGTTATTCATGTTCGTACCTAGTGCTATTGAACTTCGTCAACAAAGTTTCCTTTGGGCTGCCGATTTATCAACATATGATGCGTTGATTCAGTTCCCTATTCATATTCCATTATTAGGTAATCACTTGAGTATTTTCTGTTTGTTGATGACTGTAACTAATATTTTGAATACAAAATATACTATGCAACAACAAAACACAGGTGCTCAACCACAAATGCCGGCAATGAAATGGATGATGTACTTGATGCCCGTGATGTTCTTGTTTATTTTGAACGATTACCCATCTGGTTTATGTTATTACTACTTTATCTCTACATTGATTAGTGTAGTAACTACAATAGTGCTTCGTAAAACAACTAACGAAGGTGCTCTATTGGCTAAACTTGAAGCAAACAAAAATACCCAAAAGAAAAAATCGGGTTTTGCTGCTAGATTAGCTCAAATGCAAGAAGAACAAGAAAGATTGAAAAATCAGAAAACTAAAAAATAAGAGGTTATCTTGTTTAAATAAATAGAAAAAGGTGTTATTCTCAGTAAGAATAGCACCTTTTTTATTGTCTATCAGATTGGAGTTTAAACTGCGTTTGTGTCAGAATTAATCTGTAAAGTCTATCTATTTATTTGATAATAAGCCTATATTTGATATCGCTGATAACTTTTGATATTTGAAATGATAAATCTAACGAAGAGATGAATTACTTTAAATCCATAAAATCTTTAAAAGCTCTTTATTCTTCGCAAATATTGATTAAATTTGTTTCAATTGTAAAGTATAGTTTGCAAACATGACAGATACTATAAAACACGAGGGGGTCATCGTGAAAATAAATGACGCCGACATTCAGGTGAAAATTGTTCAGACTGCTGCATGCTCTGCGTGTAGCGCAAAGGGCTATTGTTCATCTTCTGAAAGTAAAGAAAAATACGTTGATATACCTTATTCTAATACTCACCAATCCAATTACCAAGTTGGAGATCAAGTAATGATAGTGGGTGAGTCGAGTATGGGGCTTAAAGCCGTTTTACTTGCATTTGTATTCCCATTTATCTTTGTAATAGCTTTCCTATTCTTATTTATGGAACTATTAGGTAATGAGGCTATGTCTGCATTGCTTGCATTGGCATGTCTTATACCATACTATTTAGGCTTATGGTTGATGAGGAATTATATTAAGAACAAATTTATATTTAAAATCAAACCAATAAAATAACTATCTTATGACTAATTTGATCCTGATTGCTGTTATTTCTATTGGGGCTATCGCGCTTGTTATAGCACTTATCTTGTACGCAGCCTCTAAGAAATTTGCAGTTTATGAAGATCCAAGAATTGCTCAGGTATCTGAAGCCCTTCCCCAAGCAAACTGTGGTGGATGTGGTTTTCCAGGTTGTAGTAGTTTCGCCGAAGCGTGCGTTAAAGCCGATACGCTTGATGGTAAAAACTGCCCTGTTGGTGGTTCTGAAGTGATGGGTGAAATCGCAACAATCCTAGGAATGGATGCCAGTGGAGCCGATCCTAAAGTTGCAGTGGTTCGCTGTAATGGAAGTTGCGAACATCGTCCTCGTACAAATCAATATGATGGCGCTATGAGCTGTGCTGTTGCTGCTTCACTTTATGGAGGAGAAACAGGTTGTAGCTATGGCTGTCTAGGTTGCGGAGACTGTGTTGCTGCTTGTCAATTTGATGCGATTCATATGAATCCTGAAACTGGCTTACCAGAAGTGGATGAAAGTAAGTGTACTGCTTGTAATGGCTGTGTTACTGCTTGTCCTAAAAAGATTATTGAACTTCGCCCTGTAGGCAAACGTTCTCGCCGTGTTTATATCTCTTGTGTAAATAAAGACAAAGGGGCTGCAACACGTAAAGCTTGTAACGTAGGTTGTATTGGATGTGGCATTTGTGTTAAAACATGTCCATTCGAAGCGATTAATCTAGATTCCAACTTGGCTTACATTGACCCAGACAAATGTAAATCTTGTAGAAAGTGTGTTGAAGTATGCCCTCAAAATACAATTATTGAGGTAAACTTCCCTCCACGCAAACCAAAAGCTCAAGATGCTGAAGGCGCACCTGTAGCAGTTGCCCCTAAGAAAGCTCCAGTTGAAAAGAAAGAAAGTGCACCAAAAGTAGAGAAGGATGCTCCTAAAGAGGAAAAACCAGAAGCTACTAATTAATTGTGTGTACTAAATTAAGAACAAAATAAAAACTCAATACATATGTTGAAGACATTTTCAATTGGTGGTATTCATCCACAAGAAAATAAGTTATCAGCACATCAACCAATTGTTCAGGCCGAACTTCCTAAGCGAGTAACGATTCTCTTGGGACAACACATCGGTGCTCCTGCACGTGCTATTGTAAAGCGTGGGGACATTGTTAAAGTGGGACAGAAAATTGCAGAGCCTTCTGGTTTTGTATCTGCGGCTATTCACTCTTCTGTTAGTGGAAAAGTGTTTAAAATTGACAATGTGATTGATGCTAGTGGTTATCCAAAACCAGCAATAATCATTGATGTTGATGGTGATGAATGGGAAGAATCTATTGATAGATCAAAAACTCTTGTAAAAGAGTGTACATTATCTGCCGAAGAAATCGTTAAGCGAGTTGCCGAATGTGGCGTCGTTGGTTTAGGTGGTGCTTGTTTCCCAACTCAAATTAAATTAACTCCTCCACCAAGTTTCAAAGCGGAGTGTGTAATTATCAACGCTGTCGAATGTGAGCCTTATCTTACTGCCGATCATCAGTTGATGCTAGAACATGCTGAAGAAATAATGGTGGGTATAACGATTCTTATGAAAGCGGTTAAGGTTAACAAGGCTTTCATCGGAATTGAAAATAACAAGCCCGATGCGATTGAATTAATGGCTAAAGTAGCTTCTACCTATGCAGGTATTGAAGTTGTACCTTTAAAAGTACAATATCCTCAAGGTGGTGAAAAACAGTTAATTGATGCAGTAATCAAACGTCAAGTAGCTAGTGGTGCACTTCCTATTTCTACAGGAGCTGTTGTGCAAAATGTGGGTACTGCATATGCAGTTTACGAAGCGGTACAAAAGAACAAGCCTTTATTTGAACGTGTAGTAACGATTACTGGTAAATCAGTATCAAAACCTTCTAACTTATTGGTTCGTGTTGGCACTCCAATGAGCCAATTGATCGATTCTTGTGGTGGACTTCCAACCGATACAGGTAAAATCGTAGGTGGTGGTCCAATGATGGGTAAAGCATTAATTAATGCTGAAGTTCCAACAGCTAAAGGTAGCTCGGGCATACTTATCATGAACAAGAAAGAAGCTAAACGTGGCAAAACTCAAACTTGTATCCGTTGTGCTAAATGTGTTAATGTTTGTCCAATGGGGCTAGAGCCTTACTTGTTGTCAGCATTGGCAGAGAATAGTGAATTTGAAAGTATGGAATCA
>JASLDF010000025.1 GCA_030151635.1 Bacteroides sp.
GTGCACATGGTAGAGGTGTTTGTTCCTCATGGTGCAATTCTTAGCTACGAGCTTCCCGATAAATCGGTGGTCTGCCTAAACTCGGGTAGCCGATTAACTTATCCAACGCATTTTACAGATAAAAAACGAGAAATATCGCTCGATGGCGAAGGCTATTTCACGGTCACTGCCGATAGAGAAAATCCATTCTATGTTCACACAACTTACGGTGTGAGCACCTATGTATATGGTACACAATTTAACGTCAATGCGTATAAAAATGATGGTTATGTAGAAACCACATTGGTTGAAGGCAAACTAGACTTGCTAGACAGTGCATCGAACTTACAAGCGAAAGTGTTGCCCGGAGAATCGGTTCGATATAGCGGGTTAACCAGAACAATGGAAACGAAGCTGGTTGATGTAGAAGATAAACTGGGGTGGCAATCGGGACAATTGGTGTTTCGCAATACACCCTTCCTAGAATTAATAAAACGTCTGGAACGCCGCTTCAATGCGCAGATCAATGTGATAGGGCAGGTTGATGAGAAATCGGCTATTCGTGCCACCTTTAAAGTAGAATCTCTTGAACAAATCTTAGACTACTTGTCACTTACTGTAAACATGACATGGGGGGCGGTTGACAATCCAAATACCATTAATAAAGAAATCAACATCAAATTATATTAATTTTCTTAAATCTATGAATGCCTATGTAGCACTTTAAATCTAGTAAAACACAAAGAAGACCATTTATAAAAAACAGAGTCTTACTTAAAAATTAAGATGCCTTTAAATTCGCAAATTAGAGTCATCTAGTTATCCAAAGTTTATGTAGAAATAAACATTAGTTAAATACAAAAATATGAAAAACTGTAATTCTTTAAAGAAGAAGTACGACTTCAAATTCAGTTCGTTCTTTGATATGCGAGCTAATTTTCGAAAAAGTGCGATGCTATGCTTCTTTATTTCGAGTCTGGCTGTGGGGCAAGTAAATGCGCAAAGCAAACCTGCAGAAAAAATGACAAATGTCAAGGTCGAAGATGTTTTTGAACGCATTGAAAAACAAAGTAAATACGTCTTTCTGTTCAAGAACAATGAGGTTAATACTAAGAAATTAGTGTCTGTAGACAATGTCAATGGTGACATTGAGTCGGTATTACAACAGGTATTGAATGGCATGAGTGTGGACTACCAAATTGTAGATAATCAAATCATGCTTTCAAAGGTAGACGCTGTTGCTGAAAATATAAAGGTAAAAGGTTTGGTTAAAGATACGAACGGAGAGCCATTAATTGGTGTGAACGTAGTCGTATCAAACTCAACAGGTGGCACGATTACAGACTTCAATGGTGAATTTACGATTGATGTGCCTATGCAATCGACGCTTGAATTCCGTTACATTGGATACGTAAACAAAAAAGCGAAAATAACATCCGATAAAAGTCTTACTATTGTTCTTGCTGAAGATAGTAAAACTCTTGATGAGGTAGTTGTTACGGCATTGGGTATTAAGCGTGAAGAAAAAGCGTTAAGCTACAATGTGCAAGTGGTAAACGATAGCGAATTTACAACCATGAAGAGCCCTAACTTTATGAATGCTTTGAATGGTAAAGTAGCTGGGGTTACAATTAACAAGAGTAGTAGTGGTCCTGGTGGTGCTGCACGTGTTGTAATGCGTGGTGCAAAATCTATTGAGGGCGATAACAACGTTCTTTATGTAGTTGATGGTATTCCATTGTTTAACCACTCGGGTGGTGCCGATAGTGGTATCATGGGAGAAGGTAATGTGGGTACAGAAGGTATTGCCGACTTTAACCCAGAAGATATTGAAAGTATTTCTGTCCTTTCAGGTCCATCGGCTGCTGCACTTTACGGTAGTAATGCTGCAAACGGGGCAATCTTGATTACTACTAAGAAAGGAGAAGAGGGGAAAATGCAAATTACAATTTCTTCTACTTCCGAATTTAGTAAACCATTTATCATGCCTAAATTCCAAAACTCTTATGGTAACAAACCGGGAGCATACGATAGCTGGGGCGATAAATTAACTACAAATAGTAGCTATGATCCGAAGAAAGACTTCTATAACACGGGGCAAAACTTCATCAACTCATTGACACTATCAACAGGTAATAAATACAACCAAACTTTTGCTTCTGTTGCAACAACAAATGCTAAAGGTATTGTTCCTAATAATACATACGACCGTTTGAACTTGACAGTAAGAAATTCAACTTCATTGTTCGATGGTAAAGTTCAATTGGATTTGGGGTCTGGTTATGTGAAACAAAAACACATGAACATGGTTTCTCAAGGACAATATTGGAATCCTATTGTAGCGGCTTACTTGTTCCCTAGAGGTGAAAACTTTAGCGATATTAAGACTTTTGAGCGTTACGATGCGTCTAGAGATTTACCTGGTCAATATTGGCCAATTAAAGACGGTGTATATGCAAACCAAAACCCTTATTGGACAGCTTATAGAAACTTAGCACCAAGTAATAAGGATCGTTTTATGTTTAACGCTGGCTTAACATACAACATCTTGGATTGGTTAAACGTAGCTGGACGTTTCCGTATGGACCGTTCTTTTATTACCAACGAAAGAAAAATATATGCTACTTCTGATGAGAAATTTGCAAGACCAAAAGGTAACTACGAATATTCGGAATACAAGGATAACCAAACGTACATGGACTTTATGGTGAACATAAATAAACGTTTTGGTGATTTTAATATCGTAGCTAACGTGGGTGCAAGTTATTCTGATTTCAAAGCGCTAACTAGAGGATATGGTGGTAACTTAGTTCTTGTTCCAAACTTATTCTCTATCCAAAATATTGATCCTGCAGATAGCAAAGTCAAAGAAGAGGGCGGTGATTCTCGTGTTAGAAACGGAGCCATCTTTGCAAGTATGGAAGTGGGTTGGAGAAGTATGCTTTACTTAACGATGACTGGCCGTAACGACTGGAACTCTCGTCTAATCAACTCGAAAGAAGAATCATTCTTCTATCCGTCTGTAGGTTTATCTGCTATTGTATCGGAAATGGTTCAATTACCAGAGTTCATCTCATTCTTGAAAGTTCGTGGTTCGTTTACAGAGGTGGGTGCTCCTATTTCTAAATCGGGTCTTACTCCTGGTACAATTACAACGCCTATCGTGGGTGGTGTGTTGAAACCAACTGGTATTTATCCATTTGGTGATTTTAAAGCAGAAAGAACAAAATCGTATGAGCTTGGTTTAGCTTTCCGTTTAATAAATCGTATTAGCTTCGAGGCTACTTGGTATAAATCGAACACTTATAATCAGACTTTTATTGGTGAATTGCCAGAGGGTTCTGGATACAAGAGTGTATACTTGCAGGCAGGTGATGTGCAAAACAAAGGTCTAGAAATGAGTTTAGGCTACAATGACCAATTCGGTGATTTGGGACTGTCTTCGACTTTATCGTTTACTAAAAACGTGAATAAAATCAAGAAAATGGTTCACGATTACAAACACCCACTTAACCCAGATGCAATTAATATTCCTGAGGTTGTGAAAGAAAATGGTCGTGTCATCTTGAAAGAAGGCGGTAGCATTAATGATATTTATGCAAACAAGTTCTTGAAAAAAGATAACCAAGGTTTCGTAAATATTCCTGAGAGTGGAGAACTATCACTTGAAAATACAGATCCTGTGTATTTGGGTAAAACAACTCCAAACTTTATGTTGGGTTGGAATAACTCATTTAGCTACAAAGGTTTTGGTCTTCGTTTCTTAGTGAATGCTCGTTTTGGTGGTGTCGTTACTTCATCTACTCAATCTATCATGGATAAATTTGGCGTTTCTAAAGAATCGGCAAAAGCAAGAGATAATGGTGGTGTTATGATTCCTAATCAAGGAAGATACGATGCTCAAAAATACTACAATCTAATTTCGACTGGTGAGAGTGATTTAGCAGGATACTATACATATAGTGCTACTAATATTCGCTTACAAGAATTGGCGTTTAGCTATACGTTCCCATCTAAATGGTTCAAAAATGTTGTGAAAGACTTAACCTTGTCTATCATTGCAAATAACCCTTGGATGATTTATTGTAAAGCACCTCACGACCCAGAATTGACACCTTCAACAGGAACTTATGGTCAAGGTAATGACTACTTTATGCAACCTAGTTTAAGAAGTATCGGTTTTGGTATTAAAGTTAAATTATAATATTATGAAGAAAAGAATATATACAGTTGGTGTAGTGCTATCGTTACTCGCTTCTTCTTGCGATTTTGAACGCATCAATACTAACGAATTCGAAATGACCCCAGAAATGGGTATTATGGATGGTATTGCTGTGGGAGGTCCTATTACTGCCATGCAGAAATGTGTCATCCCATTGGGTACCCAGGCTGATGGTACTGATATTGCCAATCAATATCAAATAGGATATAACTTGTCATCTGACGTGTGGAGTGGATACTTTGCACAAAATAATAACTGGAATGGTGGTACAAATAACACGACTTACTTCTTGATGGATGGTTGGTTATCTGCATCATATCGTAACTCTTTCTCGGAAATTTATCCATTGTGGAAAGAGGTTAAAACAAAATCGGAAGAAGCGAATGCTCCTGAAACTTTTGCTCTAGCGCAAATCATTAAGATTTCTGCTTGGCACAGATCGGCAGATATGTTTGGTCCTATTCCTTATAAAAAAGCAGGCGAGCCAATTATCATTATTCCTTATGATAGTCAAGAAGATGTATACAACGCATTCTTTACAGATTTAGCTGATGCAATTGAAGTGCTTACTCCAAAAGCTGAGCAAAACTTGAAGTTGCTTCCTGATTACGATGCTGTATACGCAGGCGATACGCGTAAGTGGGTAAAATATGCAAACTCTTTGATGTTGCGTTTAGCGATTCGTGTACGTTATGCTGACGCTGCTTTAGCACAAAAATATGCAGAACTTGCTATTAATCATCCAATTGGTGTTATGGAAAACAAAGAAGATGCTGCGAAATTAGATCGTGGTGCGAATTTGGTTTTCTTAAACAATATTGAGGTATTAGCGAATCAATATAATGAGTGTAGAATGGGTTCTTCGATGTTCTCTTATTTAATGGGGTATGAAGATCCTAGACTGGAAGCTTATTTTAAAGAGTCTGATAGTGAGTATGCTGTCAAGGCTAAAAATGAACGCTCTTATCAAGCCATTCCGACAGGCCATGACCACAAGCAAAATGATACATATAAAAGTTTCTCTAAACCAAATGTGAACAAGGATACTCCAACCTATTGGATGCGTGCTTCTGAAGTTTGTTTCTTGAGAGCTGAAGGTGCTTTAATTGGTTGGAACATGGGTGGTTCTGCAGATGATTTTTATCGTCAAGGTATCGAAATGTCATTTAACGAAAATAATGTGGCATCATCGGCGCTAGAACCCTACTTAAAATCGGACAAACTACCTATGGCATATAGTGTAGATGCTCCTGGTCTTTCTTCTAAAGCTGCTGCTCCTTCTACTGTTTCAATTAAGTTTGAAGGTAGTCAAGAAAATAAGCTTGAAAAGATTATGACTCAAAAATGGATTGCATTATACCCTAATGGGCATGAGGCATGGACTGAGTGGAGAAGAACAGGTTATCCTAAACTTCACCAAGTGGAAGTTAACAAAAGTGGAGGTGTTGTAAACTCTAAAGACGGTATTCGCAGAATGAGATATCCGATTACTTCGGGTCAATCTTTAGATGACATCGAAAATATGAAAGAGGCTGTGAAACTATTAGGTGGACCAGATAGCCCTGCTACGAAACTTTGGTGGGATAAGAAATAACAATGATAACGAAAGAATTATCGATTATGAAAAATATAAAAAAGCTATTATATCTATTGCCTATGTCTTTATTCCTATTTACTTCTTGTAGTAAATGGAATGATATTGATACGAAGGAAATAGATCATGTTGGAGGTCATAATACTTCTAACAACAAAGAAAGTGAAGCATATTATGCAAACTTAAGAGCGTGGAAGAAAACAGCAGATAACTACGAGCGTCCTGTTTCATTTGGTTGGTTCAGTAACTGGGCTCCATCGGGTGTAGGTCGTAAGGGGTATTTAACATCTGTTCCAGATAGCATGGACATCATTTCTATGTGGAGTGGAGCTCCAGGTAGATATGAAATTACACCTGCTCAAAAGAAAGACAAAGAGTTTGTTCAAAAAGTAAAAGGCATCAAACTCCTAGAAGTAAGTTTGCTTTCTCACCTAGGTAAGGGGAGAACTCCTCGTTCTGTATACGAAGAGGTGGAAAAACAAGCTGAAGAAGAAGGATGGTCGGATAGTCAATTGAACAATGCTAGAAAATACGCTCGTTGGGATTTCTGGGGATTTACTTCGCATAACTTAAACAACACCGAAGAACTAGAAGGTGCACTGGCAAATTTTGCTAAAGCACTTTGCGATTCTCTAGTTGTTAGTGAATGGGATGGTTTTGATATTGACTGGGAGCCTGGAGCTGGTTTTAATGATGCCGATGGAACAATCAATAGCTCAACTTTTGTTTTCTTAGTGAAAGAGATGGGAAAATACATCGGTCCTAAGAGCGACCCTGAGGGAAAAGGACATAAGTTGTTCTGTATTGATGGTGAACTTTCTTACCTACCTGCAGAGTTAAATGATTATGTTGATTATTGGATAAGACAGACCTATGGTTCACATAACCCTAGTTTTAGTGCTCCTGGAAATCAACCTCACAAAGTGATTGTAACAGAAAACTTTGAGTCTTATGCTACAAGTGGTGGTGGTTTATTAAAGCAAGCTGCTGCAATGCCTAGAAACGGGTATAAAGGTGGTGTGGGTGCTTATCGTTTTGATAACGATTATGCAAACAGTCCTGATTACAAATGGATGCGTCAAGCAATTCAAATTAATCAAGAAGTGTTCAATAAATGGAAAGAAGCCCAAGAGCAAGAAAAAGAAGAAAACTTATAATTAGAATTGATAAAATACTAAAGATATGAATAAGCATTTATTGAAATATATAGCTTTCTCTGTCGTTGCACTGCTACTGGTTGGCTGTAACGATAGCGAGAGTAAGTTGTTGGAAACAAAAGTCTATTTCGAGAATAAAGAATTAAGACTTGAAGTAGAAGATCAACAAACTATGGACTATGATATTAATAGTCGAATCTCTATGATGACTTCATCGGATGTAAATGTTAGTTATGAAATTGCAGATGCTAGTTTTGTAGAGAAATACAACAAAAGAAATGGTACCGAGTATTTGGCTATTGAACACGAAAATTTAGAATTAAGCGATTCTGAAGTCGTTATTCCTAAGGGAAGAATCTATGCGAATATTGCAAGTGTTAAGTTAAATAATTTAGACCAAGTAGAGGAAGGTAAAAACTACCTTGTTCCAATTCGTATTACTTCGGCATCACTTCCTGTTATTGATGGTAGTGATGTGTTTTACCTGATTGTAAGAAAACCAATTCGTATCATGAAAGTGGGTAAATTCTCAAGTAACTCGATAAAAGTTCCTTTATTACCAGGTAAACCATTGAAATCATTAACGTACGAAACACTACTTTACATTGATCGCTTTGGTGGTAACAACACTGTAATGGGTTGCGAAGGGGTACTAATTCTTCGTATTGGAGACTTGGCTCTACCAGGTGGTGCAAATGATATGATTCAAATTGCGGGTAACAAACAGTTCTACGCAGACAAGAAATTCATTGCAGACAAATGGTATCACGTTGCGTTTACTTACGATCAACCATCTGGAAAAGCTGTCATTTACATTGACGGTGAGAAAGCTGCAGAATCGACTTGGGATACTCCTTCGTTTGATATGTCAACTGCGGCAGGTGGTTTCTTTATTGGTAAAGTAGCTGGTTTCATGTGGGGAGAACGTCCTTTATATGGAAAAATGAGTGAAGTTCGACTTTGGAGTGTTGCTCGTACAGAAAATCAGATTAAGCAAAACATGACTCATGTTGACCCTACTACTGATGGACTTGTGGCGTACTACAAATTGAATGGTACTGATCAATTTAAAGAAGGTAATACTTGGTTTGTAAAAGATGCTTCTACTAACAACATGAATGGTTTAGCGAACTTAGGTCGTAGTGCACTCCAAATTTTAAACTTGGATTCACCTGTTGTAGTAAAATAAGAATCTAACAACAATCAATCATACAGTGTAGTAATTCAATAGACTTACTGCTAAAAGTAAGATTCTAATTCAAAAGCCGTGCAAAGCAATTTGCACGGCTTTTTTTAGCTTCAAATAGGCATAATGCTATGCTTGAAAGCCTACAATTAAATAGATACATTAAAATGTTTAGGAAATGAGTAGGTGATAATAAATAATT
>JASLDF010000162.1 GCA_030151635.1 Bacteroides sp.
GTCTGGTTCAACATCACCAATAAAGTTCCTAATCCATAAGACTTGACCTGAATGGTGATTCTTATAATAATTCATGGCACCGCCAAGTGTTACATTTAAGTTCTCCTTTTTGTAATCAAGAGACGCAATTGCACCTGTAAAGTGACTGTCCACTATTTTTTTACGGATTAGATTTTGTTTTTTAATCTTTACACCATCTAGTTCAAAAGGAGAAATTCCATATTCTTTTAGCGATTGTTCATTCTTATATTCTTGGTAGAATCCATAGCCATTAGTTCTATGAATGGCCCAGTTCATTTTTAAATTCGAGTTGAAATAATGGTTTGCAAGGAACTGATAGTTTTTTTGCGTGTAATTATCGACTTGGTCATCGTAAAAACCTACTGTTTTACCATCAATCTTAATTTTGCCATTTGGATTATACTTTCTGTTGTTCTTTAAATCATCTCTTGAAATACCATCCCAAGCATGATAAGTAATTTCTCGTCCACCGAAAGCAATTATCTTGTAGCTGTTTTTATCGTTTTGATAGCCACCTTGTAGGTAGTATGATTTCATATCCGATGTAGCACGATCTCTATAGCCATCACTTTTGATGTTTGACAGTCGAGCTTCAAAAGAGTAGTGGTTGTTGATAAGTCCAGTACCGACTTTAACCATCTCTTTGTGTGTGTTAAACGAACCATATGTTCCCGAGGCCTCTGCAAATTTTCGATATGCAGAATTTTGTGTCTTCATATTGATACTACCTCCAAAGGCACCTGCTCCATTTGTTGATGTACCTACACCGCGTTGTATTTGAATATCTTCAAGTGATGAAACCAAGTCAGGAGTATTTACCCAGTAAAGTTCGTGACTTTCGGCATCATTCATAGGAATGCCATTTGTAGTTACATTAATACGGCTAGGATCTGTACCACGAATACGTATGGACGAGTAACCTATGCCTGTACCCGTATCTGATGTTGACATTACTGAAGGAGTTGAACTTAAGATAAATGGAATGTCTTTTCCGGAATTGAGTTTAGAAAGCTCTTCTTTTGAAATGTTTTTGAAAGCTACAGGAGTGTCTTTTTGAGCTCGGGTAGCAATAATTTCAATCTCATCAAGTGGAATACTTGTAATAGAGTCACTTTTCGCCTTTTGAGCGAAGCTAAATGCACTGGTTAAAATTGCACCAGCACAGAATAACATGCTTTGTTTAAACATTTTACTAAAATTTTGATTTTCGAAAGAGTAGATGGGGTTGTACTCTTTCTTTAAATTCCTACGCCAGTATTATCTGGATCAGGTCAATGGGTGTGATCTCAGCCCGAAATTTAGGGCACCCCTTTAAGAAATCAATTCAAAATTAATTTTTTTAAACTTAGTTTCCAAGTTTTTGTTTATAATGTACATTGTCATTAGTTTTATATTATCTAATTAGGCTAATAATTATAAAAACAATAAACACATTAGAGTATGTTATTTACAACATTGTTACAGGCTGTTGAGCCTGTTGAAAAAATTCAAGAGGCAATTGCCAGTGATTTGAATATTAATTCTGCATCTGCTTTATGGGATAAACTGGTAGACTTTATGATCACTGCTGGTGAAAAAGTACTAATTGCTATTTTAGTATTGGTAGTTGGTAAGTTTATTATCAGTATTATAAAGAAATTAACTCGTAAGTTCCTGTCGAGTCGTGATATTGAACCAGGAGTCAAAACATTCTTGATGAGTATGCTTAACATTCTTTTGTTAACATTACTAGTCGTGTCTGTTATTGGTGCTTTAGGTGTTAATACGACATCATTTGCAGCTTTAATTGGTTCTGCCGGTCTTGCTGTTGGTATGGCTTTATCTGGCAATCTTCAAAACTTTGCAGGTGGAATTATTATTCTTTTATTTAAACCTTATAAAGTTGGTGATTTTGTAGATTGCCAAGGTGTTGCTGGTACTGTAAAAGAGATTCAAATCTTCCATACAGTCATTAATGCCCCAGATAATAAAGTGGTTTATGTTCCGAATGGTTCTTTGAGTAGTGGTATTATTACCAACGTAAACTGTCAAGAAACTAGACGTGTTGAGTGGATTATTTCTGTTGAATATGGAGAAGACTATAATAAAGTAGTTGATACATTGAAAGAAATTGTCGATGCCGAAGAGCGTATCCTTAAAGATCCTGCACCATTCTTTGCTATGAAAGAAATGGCAGATAGTAGTGTTAATTTTGTGATGAGAGGTTGGGTTTCTACTAGTGATTATTGGGGTGTATACTTTGATACAAACCGTAAGGTATATGATGTGTTTAATGAAAGAGGTATTGGTTTTCCCTTTCCACAACTCACAATTCATCATGCCGACAATTAATTTGGATATGGAATTTTAAAATAAAAGAGCCTTCTGTGAATTTCAGAAGGCTCTTTTGTTTTAAAATATAATTTGTACTGTTGTTCCAATATTAATCTCTGAAGAAATAGAATACCTTATTTTATTTTCTTCAAGTATGCGCAAGGCGATAGATAGTCCAATTCCACTTCCTGCTTTGCTATTGGCATTGTCTGCTCTATAAAAAGGTTTGCTCACTAAGTTTAGCTGGTCTTTAGGTATACCTATTCCTTGGTCCTTAATCGTCATGACAAGTTTTAAATCTTCCGATTTTAGGTTGATGGTTACAGGTTTGTTATTTGAATATTTAACAGCATTTTCAATTAGGTTTGTTAAAGCCATATAGAGTTGGGTTCTATTTACTCGAATTCCTAAGTTAAGAATGTCTGAATTGTCTACCTCTAGTTCAAAATCAATATGTGATCCGGTATAGTTTGCCTCAACTTTAGCTGTTATCTCCCAAATAAGTTCATCTAATCTAAAAGTCTCTATTAAGTAGTTATCCTCTTCTTTTCTCGTATTTGAAATAGCTAGAAGGGTATTAAGAATATTGTTCAAATTCTGGACTTCTTCTATTAACTTTATCGATAAACTTGCATATTCTTGTGGAGTTCTGTCCTTGATTGAAAACACTTCTAAGTTGCCTATAATTGTGGCTAAAGGAGTTTTAAATTCATGAGTAACATAGCGTACAAAATTCTTTTGAATGACAAAGGTTTCGTCTAATTGTCCTAACAGCTTATTGAATGTTTTAATTAGCTCCTCCAATTCATCATTGGTGTGTGGAGCTACTAAACATAAATCTGTTTTTTTATGATTAACCAAATCATTAGCCTCTTTTATTATGTCTCGAAATGGTTTATATGCTCGTCTAGCTATGAGTTTACTTGAAGTTGTAATGACCAGTGTTCCAAAGATAAAGCCCATTAATAGCAACATTATTAGTGTGTTGACTTGTTGGTTTAGCCCTTCTCGCTTTTCTTTGGCAACAATCACAAAGTCTCCTTCGTTATCTTCATAGAAAATACCGTATGAATAATATTCATCATCTTTAAACGAGGAAGAATACTCTTTTCGAATTTTGTCGAGTGTGCTGGTAGCTATCGTATCTAAATTATACCCATATCGAATGTTATTATCAATATCGTAAACTTGGTAGTAGATATTTGCAACAGATTCTTGATATTGTCTTTTTACTAATGTAAAGATTTGAGGTTCTAATTCATCTTCCTCCAAGTGGAAGATGGCACTTAAGTTGGCCGCACTTCTTAACTGTTGGTAAATAGATTGCCTTGAGAATTGTATGTATAGCAATAGGAACACCAAACTTGTAATAGAGAAGAGTGCAGTAAAAAAAAAGCTGTTAAGAATAACCAGTTTGTTTTGTACTTTCATTACTTACTACGTATAATATATCCGCGACCTTTTACAGTTTCAATTAATTTGGGTTTAGAATCAGTGTCAATTTTATTTCTTAAATATGAAATGTACACATCAACAATATTGGTGTTTGAATTTTGATTATGTCCCCAAACAGAGTTTAATATTTCTGTTCTAGACATTACTTTATCCATATTACTTAATAGCAAATGGAGTAACTTGAATTCTTGTAAAGTCAATTCAATATTTGAACCTCCTCTTTCTACACGGTGCTCATCTATGTACATGCATAAATCTAGACACTCTAATGTATGTTGGGGAAGGTGGGATGTTTGCATTCCCGCTCTACGTGTTAGTGCATTTACACGAGCAACAAGCTCTCGGAAGTGGAAAGGCTTTGAGAGATAGTCGTCTGCACCATAATCTAGTGCTTTAACTTTATCTTCTGGGTCGCCCAATGCACTGACAACTAAAATTGGGGTATATATTTTTTTGAATCGGGTGTATTGTAATATCTCAATTCCATCAATGTCTGGAAGCATAATATCTAGTACTATGATATCCCATGATTTTTGGCCAATTTTTTCGCGAGCAATCACACCATTTTCGGCAAGGGTCACGAAGTATCCAGATTCTTCGAGACCCTTAACCATAAATTCACTAATTCTTTTATTATCTTCTACTAAAAGTAAGTCCATAAATTATCCAACTTAAATAATGGGTTCAAGTTAAATAATAATCTTCTCATTTAAAGCCTAAAACTTATTAGATTTATCTTTTCGGTATGCAAAGTAGAAAACTTGTGGCAAAACTGTAAATGATAATAGCATACAAATGATGATTCCTCCTACAATCATGATTGCTAAAGGTTTCTGAATTTCAGATCCCATGCCACTTGATATAGCAGCAGGAAGAAGTCCCATAGACCCCATAAAAGCAATCATAAGTACTGGTCTTATTCGTTGTTTAACAGCGCTATCTATTGCTTCCCTTAGATTATGATGTAGTTTCATCTCATTCTTCATGATAGATACCAGAAGGATGCTGTCAATTGATACAATTCCAAACAAAATGATGAAACCAATTCCTGCAGAGATACCAAAAATAGTATTCGTTGCCCAAAGCGAAATGAATCCTCCAATTAGGGCATATGGAATTGCACTTGCAGCAATTAGAGTGTCTTTAACAGTTTTAAAATTGAAGTATAGTAACAACAGAACTGTTAACAATGCAATGGGAACAATAACCATTAATCGTTTAGTGGCGCGTTGCTGACTTTCAAATTCTCCTGCCCATTCTACTTTTGTTTTTGCATCAAAATGAACATTTTCTTTTACTTTTTGCTGAGCTTCTGCAATAGTAGAACCTAAATCTCGATCACGAATACTAAAGCCTACACTAATGTATCTACTATTTCCTTCGCGGTAAATGAAGGTTGGGCTAGTTACAAAATCGATATCTGCAATTTCACTTAGCTTAATGTTTTGTCCTCCTTCTGTAGGAATCAAGATGTCAGCCACTTTATTTTCGTCATCTCTGTGTTCTTCTGTATAGCGTAATACGACATCGAAGATTCGATCATTTTCGTAGAACTCTGTAGCCGTTTTACCTGCAAGTGCAAGTTCGATAGTTGCTTGTGCTTCTGCCATGGTAATTCCATAGCGAGCCATTTTTTTATCATTTAAGCTAATCTTAAGTTCTGGAAGTCCAATGCTGTTAAATACGTTTACATCTTCAATTCCTTTGATGTTTTTAATGGCATCGGCAGTTTCTGCAGCTTGTCTTTCAAGTTGATGAAGGTCGTCGCCAAATATTTTGATAACCAATGAGCTTTTAACACCTGCTACATACTCTTCTACATTATCTTGTATAGGTTGACTAAAACCTAAATCAATTCCTGGATATTTTTGTAGTTTATCACTAATAGCTTCAATTAATTCCGAGTTTGATAATCCACCTTTACGCTCTTTCATTGGTAAAAGTTCGGTATGAAACTCGATGTTGAAGAAACCTGTAGGGTCTGTTCCGTCGTTTGGACGTCCAGTTTGAGTTAAAACGAAATCAACTTCATTGAAACTTCTGATATCGGCTTTCATTTCTTTTGTGATTTTCACGGCTTCATCTAGGTTGATGCTATTAGGTAGTGTTGCACGAATGTAGATTGCTCCTTCGTTCATGCTTGGTATAAATTCGGTTCCCCAGTAAGCAAATCGAATGCAACACATAGCGAGTAAAATAACAAACGCAGATACAGTTGCAATCCTTCTTTTAGAGCAGAAACTGAAAATTTTATAGATGCCTTTAATACAGTTTTTACTAAACCAGTTCTCTTTTGTTTTAACGGGTTTCTTTAGTAAGACCTTAGCCATGACAGGAACGTAGGTTAAACTAAGTATTAAGGCTCCTAGCAGTGCATAACCCAGTGTAAAAGCTAGTGGTGCAAACATTTTCCCCTCAACTTTTTGGAAAGAGAAGATGGGAAGTAGTGCTACGACTAGAATTAACTGTGCGAAGAAAATATGTGGAGCCACTTTGTTGGTATACTCTCGGATAATCCCCCCTTTTGAAACTCGTTCAAAGCGATCTCCATATACTAAACTGTTTTTTTCTAACCCTACAAAGATCGATTCGATAATGACGAGTGTCCCTTCTAATAGTAGTCCAAAGTCTAAAGCACCCATTGAAATTAGGTTTGCAGGTAGTCCTTGAATTCGAAGCATTAATATGGCGAATAAAAAAGCCAAAGGTATAACTGAAGCAACAATAAGTGTGGTTCTCCAATTATATAGAAAGATGAAAACGACTAGTGAGACTAGAACTACACCTCCTAATAAATTCTCAAGTACAGTGTGTACTGTAGAATCTACTAGTTTAGTTCGATCTAAGAAAGGTTTTAGTGTTACACCTTCGGGTAAAATACGGTCGTTAAGTTCGTCTATTTTTACCTTAATAGCATCAATTACAATGCTTGGGTTTTCTCCTCTAAGCATAACAACGATACCTTGAATAATATCGTCATTGTCGTTTAAACCAACTTGCCCAAGTCTTGGTTTAGCAGAAATCTTGACATTGGCTACTTCTTTTACACATATTGGTGTACCATTCTCATTTTTAATTAAGATGTGCTCAATATCTTCAATGCTTTCTAATAGACCAACACCACGAATTGCAAATGCTTGGTTTCCTTTTTTTATAATATCTCCACCAATGTTTATGTTACTGTTCTCAACAGCTTCAAGTAACTCTAGCGGTGTAACATTGTATGATTTTAGTAAATTGGGATTAACTTCGATTTCGTATATTTTTTCTTCGCCACCAAAGCTTGTAATGTTTGCAATACCAGGTACAGAAAGTAGTTCTTTTTCAACGACCCACTCATTTATTGCAGTTAGTTCATTTAAAGGGAGATTTCCTTCAATTACATATCGGAATATTTCACCCGTAGCACCCGAAGGTGGTTCAATTTCACAATCAACCCCATCAGGAAGGTTAATAGATTGCATCTTATTAACCGCCATCTGTTGTGCATAAAAATCTTCTACGTCATCTTCAAAAATAACCGTAACTACAGATAGACCAAATAGAGAAACAGAACGAACATCAGTTTTTTTAGGAATGTTATTCATTTCTCTCATGATGGGCAGAGATACAAATTTTTCTAATTCTTCTGCACTTCGGCCTTGCCATTGTGAAATAATACGTACACGGGTATTAGTAACATCGGGATACGCCTCTATGGGAGTATTGATGTAAGCGATTACACCTGAAACTAATAAAATACCTGTAAGAAAAAGTACAAGAATCTTATTGCGTAGTGCAAACGTGATTATGTTTTTTACAAATTGATGCATGAGTTATCGTTGGTTTAGTTGAGTGTAGTAAAGTAACTGGTTTTCAGCAAGAACTGAGTCACCCTCTTGAATGCCATTATTTAGGAAGGTATAAGATCCAGTTTGTTTGTGGATGTCTAATTTAACTGATTTGAGTTTGTTGTTTTGCTTAATAACAGCATAGAAGTTATTGTTGTCGAACACCATGCATTTGGTTGGAATCATGAGCTTTCCTTCTATATTTTTATTCTGAACCTTAATCTCTACGGTGTATTCAGGTTTTAGAAATAGACCTTCGTTGTCAAAATCAACTCTTGCTTTAACGACTCTGTCTTCTGAATCTATGAATGGTAGGATACGATTAATTGTGCCCTTAAATTCTTTGTTGGGATAAGCACTCGTAGAGATAATTACTTCATGTCCAGCCTCAACTGCTGCAATATCTTGAGTATATACATCGGCCATAATCCATAGGTTGTTTAAGTTTCCTAATGTGTAAACTTCGGAGTCTGGATTGATAGCTGTTGATGGACTTGCCTGTTTACTGAATATATAGCCCGTCATTTGTGCATTGACCTGATAGATTCCTTTGCTCACTTCCTGCCCGTACATCTTAATGGCTGTATTTAAACGTTCTTCCTCTTCTTTAGCTTTGTTTAGTTCAATGTTAGCTTCGATCAACTCTTGCTCTGAAAATAGTTTATCTTCATACATCTGCTGTGCTTTATTAACATTTCGAGTAGCCAAATATACCTCATTCAGTGTTGCTTTATATTCTGTTTGTAATTCATAAAAAGCATCACTTTTCACTGTCAATAATTTTTGTCCTTTTTGAACATAATCGCCAGCACTAAAGAAGGTTTTTAAGACAATGCCTTCGCTCATTGGGCTGAAGGTTATTAATTCATCTTCATTATATGTTACTTTGCCATTCAATTTAATGTTATTTAATTCACTAGAAACTGTAGCGATGGTATAATTTAATCCACCTATTGCCATGTTCTCAGATTGTACTTGTGATGATTTGTTTTCTGTAGAACATGCCGTTAGCATTGTAGCTAAAACGAGTATTGATAAGTATTGATGTAATTTCATAATTAATTCAGTTTTAGTCCGATTGTACTTTCTAATAGACTGTATTGGGTGTATAATTCTTTTTCTGCCTCAAGGAGGATGTTTTTAGTGTCTTTATAAGTCTCCATAAAGTCAATGAACTCTAGAAGGCTGATGTTCTTTTTCAACATATTGGTTTGGTACTTGTCAAGAAGAGAATCAAGTTCTTTAATGATGGGTTCGTTTTCTAGACGTTGCACAAATGTTAAAGCATAGTTGTAGTTGGCAACCGTTGTTTGCAGTTTGTTGCGAAGTTTAATCTGCTTTTGTTCATAATCATATGTTGCAAGTTGGCTAAGCTGTTTAGCAGCTTTAGTACTGGCTTGATTTCGGTTGAAAACGGGCAGATCAAAGCTCACTCCGAATCCGATGAAATCTTTCCAAATACCCCCAAAACGATCGTAGTTTACAGAAAGTGTCATGTTGGGGATACGTACCGAGCGTTCGTATTTAAGATTGTGTTGTTGGGCTTCAATTTCAGCCTTGCTTTTTAAAAGTTGAGGATTGCTCTCGTAGAGTAAATTGAAAAGATAATCTAATCCGTTTTCTACTCGCATGTCTTCTTCATTGATAATGACTTCAACAGGTTCGGATAAATCATATCCAAGCATACTTTGAATGGTTTCGGCTCCACTATTGATAGTGCGTTGTGTTTCGTTTAATTCTTGCTCAATCTGTAGTGACTCAGCTTGCATACGAAGCAATTCTGTTGGAGATATGTATCCTTTCTCTAATTGTTTTTTGTAATTACTGATAATGGTATCATAAATGCTTTTTTGATCAGATAGTAATTTACCATATTCTCTAGCATAATTGATTTCAAAAATAGCTTCTTTGAACTCTTGAACCATATCTAGTGTAGTTTCTAAGTTTTCTAAAGCAACAACCTTGCGATTACTTTTTTCTTTACGAATTTGTTTTCTACGTTCGCCACCCAATCTAATTTCTTGGCTAACTTCGACAGAGAATTGTGTGTTTCTTCCAAACTTACCGAATAATGGAGGTACTACTTCTTTTTCTCCTTCTCGTTGGTGTGAGTTACTCCATAAATTGACTTGTTCAATGGTTAGTTCTGGGTTATTGAAGAGTTTTGCCTCTTTCACGGCTGCATCAGCTTCAATAATTTCCTTTTGTGTAGTTACTATTAATTCTGCATTTCTCTCTTTAAAAAGTTTTTCGGCTTCATTTAAACTTATTTTTCGTTGGGCCTCAACTTTGTTAGAAAAACAGAATCCAGCTAGAATGCTTACGGTGAATAGTAATGATTTTTGCATGATATTCGGCTCTATTATATTTAGTGCAAATCTATATTCAGTACATTAGAGCGTTATTAGAATGATATTATTTTTATTTAATTATTTTATTAAGTCATTCTTTTTGAATTTTAATGTTTTAATTTTACTGTAATTCAATTATATAAAGTGCACTAGACAGCTCTTTTGATGTGAATTCTATATAACTTTGAATATCTCTTATATTTTAATGGTTTATGTGTATGAAAGTCTTTATTAAAAACATGGTTTGCGATCGTTGTATATTGGTTATTAAATCAATGTTTAATGAAATGAATCTACCTATCGAATCTGTTAAATTAGGGGAGGTTGGTGTTTCTAGAGAGCTATCAGTGGATGAGCTTTCTACATTAGAAAAAAGATTAACAGCTATTGGTTTTGAACTTTTAGATGATCGTCGTTCTCAATTAGTTGAGAAAGTTAAGACTATATTGGTAGAGATTGTTTACAATCGTATTTCAATTAATACCAATTTATCCGACTATATTAGCGACCAACTTCATTTGGATTACAATTACATTAGCACTCTGTTTTCTGAAACAGAAAGAACAACCATTGAAAAGTTGTTTATCAATCAGAAAATTGAAAGAGCTAAAGAACTATTAGAGTATAATGAATTGTCTTTGAGCGAAATCGCTATTGAATTGAATTATTCGAGTACTGCACATCTTAGTAGCCAGTTTAAAAAAATAACCGGGCTTACACCAACTCAGTTTAAAGATAAAGGGGTGAAATCAAGGTTTCCAATTGATAAGCTGTAAATGATATAAAACCATTCGTAAATTGTATAATAGTTCTTGCTATTAAATAATCCATATTTGTAATTGTATAATTAGAATATGGATTATGTCTATCAAAAAAGAAAATTTCCCAGTATTAGATATGTCATGTGCTGCGTGTGCAGTGCATGTTGAAAAAACCCTTGGTACTCTAAAAGGGGTAAAAGTGGCAAGGGTAAACTTTGCTACTACATCTGCCATGATTGAATTTGACGATCTTGAGACTTCGGCAGAAGCTTTGCAAAAAGCTGTTGAAGATGCGGGATACGGTTTGGTTATCTTGAAAGAAAATCAACAATCTGATAAACTCGAAGAGCAGCGCGAACAAAGTTTCCGAAAACTAAAATTGAAAACAATTTGGGCGATTGTATTGGCTATTCCCGTCGCTACCATTGGTATGTTTTATATGGACATGCCTTATGGAAATGAAATCATGTGGTTTGTAACGACTCTAATTATGCTCTTTTTAGGGAATAGTTTTTACGTTAATGCATGGAAACAAGCGAAGCATGGTAGTTCTAATATGGATACTCTTGTGGCTTTGAGTACTGGTGTTGCTTATGTTTTTAGTGTGTTTAATACGATCTATCCCGAGTTCTGGTTGAACAGAGGAATTGAGCCTCACGTTTACTTTGAAGCTGTAGCTGTGATTATTGCTTTTATTCTTTTGGGGCGTTTACTTGAAGATCGGGCGAAAGGGAATACATCTTCTGCGATTAAAAAGCTTATGGGACTTCAACCTAAAACAGTTACACGTATTGAAGAGGATGGGAATTATGTAGTTGTATCTATTTCGGATATTCAGGTAGGTGACCTGTTATTGGTTAAACCAGGAGAGCGTATTGCTACTGATGGTAAGGTTGTGAAAGGTACATCATTCGTTGATGAAAGTATGTTGAGTGGTGAGCCAATGCCTGTTGAAAAGGTTTTGAAGGATGGTGTTTATGCTGGTACAATAAATCAAAAAGGTAGTTTTGAATTCATGGCTACGAAGGTTGGTACCGATACAATGTTGGCTCAGATTATAGAAATGGTGCAAGATGCACAAGGAAGTAAGGCTCCCGTTCAAAAATTAGTCGATAAAATTGCTGGGATTTTTGTACCCGTTGTTATTGGGATTTCTATTCTATCGTTTGTGTTATGGATGATATTCGGAGGCGATGAGGCGGTTACTCAGGGAATCCTATCTTTAGTAACTGTGTTAGTTATTGCATGTCCTTGTGCTTTGGGATTGGCTACTCCTACGGCCATTATGGTGGGGATTGGCAAAGGTGCAGAGCTTGGCATTTTGATTAAAGATGCAGAAAGCTTAGAGTCTGCAAAGCGAGTAACAGCGGTAGTTTTAGATAAGACAGGGACGATAACAGAAGGAAAACCTGTAGTGTCATCTTCATATTGGGTAAATGATGATAGTAAGTGTAAATCGGTTCTATATAGCTTAGAAAAACAGTCAGAACATCCTTTAGCCAATGCTGTGGTTCAAAATCTTGAATATGATGAAGCGATTCACGTTTTAGAATTATCTTCTTTCGAAAGCATTACGGGATTAGGATTGAAGGGGACTGTAAATGGAATGCCTTACTATGTCGGTAGTCAGAAGTTAATGGTTGATCGTAATGTGTCTATCTCAAAAGAGGTGTTGGATAAAGCGGTAGAACTAGAGAGAGCTGGTGAAACGTTGGTTTGGTTTTCAAACACTTCGGAAGTACTTGCCTTATTGGGTATTTCTGATAAAATTAAAGTTTCTTCTAAACAAGCGATAGAGCAATTGCATAGACTAGGAATATCTGTTTTTATGCTTACTGGCGACCACGAAGGTGCAGCAAAACTAGTAGCACAACAAACGGGCATTGATGATTATATAGCTAGTGTATTGCCTCAAGATAAAGAGGAGTTTATAAAAAGATTACAAAGTAAGGGCCATGTGGTGGCGATGGTTGGCGATGGTATAAATGATAGTGCAGCGCTTGCTCGTGCTGATGTTAGTGTCGCAATGGGTAAGGGAAGCGATATTGCTATGGATGTAGCTAAAATGACCATCATATCGTCAGACTTGATGAAGATACCGATGGCTATAGAGTTGTCAAAACAAACAGTTCGAACTATTAAACAGAATTTGTTTTGGGCCTTTATTTATAACCTTATAGGTATTCCTATTGCTGCCGGAATCTTGTATCCATTTACTGGTTTCTTATTAAACCCGATGATTGCGAGTGCAGCTATGGCAATGAGTAGTGTAAGTGTGGTAAGTAATAGTTTACGTTTGAAGTGGAAACGAATTAATTCGTTGGGTCAAGTTTTAGAGAAAGAGTCAGAAATATTAAACATTCAAAATATAGAGATTATGGAATTTAAATATCAAGTTTCAGAAATGATGTGTGGCCATTGTCACGCGAGAGTAAAGAAAGCATTAAGTACAGTTGCTGGTGTTGAAAGTGTTGAAGTTGAGGCTCCATCAACTGTAATTATAAAGTCAGAAAAAGAGGTTGAATTATCCGTTTTACAAACAGCTTTAGACGAAGCTGGAGAGTATAAGATTACGAAGTAAAATAGGAAAATAAGTTGTGAAGAGGAGAGTCTATTTTGATTCTCCTCTTTTTGTTTTTATGATTATAGGCTGATGTTAGGATAGTTGTATCAATATATATGCTATAGAGTCAGCATTTATGCTATAAATGTTAAGCTTTGCATATTAATAGTCATTTGCTCCATTCAGTTTTCTAGAAATCATTAACTTTGCTATACAAAATGTCTTAAACTATCTAATTGTGATATCTGTAGAAAATTTAAAAGTAGAATTTAATGCGACTCCTCTTTTTCAAGATGTGTCCTTTGTCATTAATAATAAAGACCGCATTGCTTTAGTAGGTAAAAATGGAGCTGGTAAATCAACGATGTTGAAAATTATCTCAGGACTTCAAACACCTACTACGGGAGTTGTAGCCGTACCAAAGGATGTTACAATTGGATACTTACCTCAGGTTATGAAATTGGCCGATTCACGAACGGTTTTGCAAGAAGCTGAAATGGCATTTGAAGAGATTGCACATCTTCAGGCTAAAATAAAAATGCTGAGTACGCAATTGGCAGAACGAACTGATTATGAGAGTGAGTCTTACCATGAACTAATCGAGGATTTTACTCGTGAAAATGATCGTTTTACGATGTTTGGTGGAGATAACTACCATGCAGAGATTGAACGTACATTGATTGGTTTAGGTTTTAGCAGGAATGATTTTAATCGTCCAACTAAGGAGTTTAGTGGAGGTTGGAGAATGCGTATTGAATTGGCTAAGTTATTATTGAGAAAACCAGATGTGCTTCTTCTAGATGAGCCAACGAATCACTTGGATATTGAGAGTATTCAGTGGCTTGAGACTTTTTTGCGTGTTCATGCGAATGCTGTCCTTTTGGTGAGTCATGATAGAGCCTTTATCAACAATGTAACCAATAGAACCATTGAGATTAGTTGTGGTAAAATTTACGATTATAAAGTAAATTATGATGAGTTTATGGTGCTTCGAAAGGAGCGTCGTGAACAACAATTACGTTCTTACGAAAATCAGCAAAAACAAATTCAAGAGACAGAAGACTTCATTGAGCGTTTTCGTTATAAAGCAACGAAGTCAGTTCAAGTTCAAAGTAGAATTAAACAACTCGAGAAAATAGACCGAATTGAAGTTGATGAAGAGGATACTGCATTGCTAAGTCTGAAATTCCCCCCAACGTCACGAAGTGGAAGTTATCCTGTTATCTGTAAAGATGTGAAAAAGGCTTATGGTGAACATGTTGTTTTTGATAAGGTTAACCTAGTCATTGAACGAGGAGAAAAAGTCGCTTTTGTTGGAAAGAATGGTGAAGGTAAATCGACTTTGGTTAAATGTATAATGGACGAAATAGACTTCAATGGAGAGTTGAAATTAGGACATAACATTGAAATTGGTTATTTCGCTCAAAATCAAGCTCAGTTATTGGCTGATAACTTAACTGTGTTTGAAACAATTGATAATGTCGCTGTTGGTGATATTCGTTTGAAGATACGAGATATTCTAGGTTCTTTCATGTTTGGTGGCGAAGCTAGTGATAAAAAAGTGAAAGTTTTATCAGGGGGGGAGCGTAGCCGATTGGCAATGATTAAACTACTTCTTCAACCCGTAAACCTGCTAATTCTGGATGAGCCAACCAATCACCTTGATATCCGAACTAAAGAAGTCTTGAAAAATGCCATTAAAGAGTTTGATGGTACAGTAATTCTTGTGAGTCACGATCGTGATTTCTTAGATGGACTTGTAACGAAGGTGTATGAGTTTGGTGGTGGTGTTGTAAAAGAGCATTTGGGAGGTATTTATGATTTCTTGCAAAAGAAAGATATGGATCACTTGAATGAGCTTGAGTCTACCGTAACTTTATCAAGCTCTCCTACAAGTAACACCAATGTGGTGAGTGAACCAGAAGTTAGTGAAACTAAACTTTCTTATGAGGCTCAAAAGGAGTTGAATAAACAAATTCGCAAAGTAGAACGTCAAGTTGAGCTTATTGAAAAGAATATTGAAGAGTTGGAGTTGAAAAAAGGAGAACTTGAAGAGAAACTTGCTACACCAGATGGGGCTTCAGATACAAACCTTTACACTGAGTATGGAAATATTCAGGGAGAGATTAAAAAGACCATGTCCGAATGGGAAGACTTATTAATGGAATTGGAAGAATATAATGAACAAAAGAATTAAAATTTAATATAACTACAATGAAAGGATTCAGAAAACACTTACCTGCAGCTTTAGCTTGCTTTGCTCTAGCGAGCTGCGGAACAGCAAACCAATCGGGAGATAAAATTTCTCGTATTGATTTAGCGAACTTGGATACATTGACTGCACCAGGTCAAAGTTTTTATCAATATGCTTGCGGTGGATGGATTAATAATAACCCTCTTCCAAAGGAATATGCTCGATATGGTTCTTTTGATATGTTGGCAGAAAACAACAGTAAACAAGTTAAAGAACTGATTGAAGGTTTAGCTCAAAATCAACATGCAGAGGGTTCGGTAGACTTGAAAATTGGTAATCTTTATGCGATTGCAATGGATTCTGTTAAGTTGAACCAAGATGGTGCGGCTCCAATTATGGAGGAGCTTAAAGAGCTATCTCAATTAAATTCTACAGAGCAGCTAACTGGCGAGTTAGTGAAGTTGAACAAAAAAGGAATATTCCCATACTTTGCACTTTATGTTAGTGCAGATGATATGAATAGTTCAATGAATATGGTTCACTCTTATCAATATGGCCTAGGGTTAGGTCAAAAGGATTATTACGTGAATACTGATGATTCATCAAAAGAGATTATCAAGGCTTATTCTACTCATATCACTAATATGTTTAAACTAGTTGGACATAGTGAAAAAGAAGCTTTGCAAGCTGCAAGCAATGTGTTGTCTATTGAAAATAAATTGGCGGAATCGTTCTCTTTTGCGGTAGAGCTTCGTGACCCTCACGCTAATTACAATAAAACAGCTGTAGCAGATCTTCAGAAAAACTATCCAGTCGTTAATTGGAAAGTATATCTTGAAAGTTTGGGTATGAATGGAGTAGATTCAATAGATTTAGGTCAGCCAAAAGCTATGAAAGGTGCAACAGACATTATGGCTAATGCTCCAATCGAAGAACAAGTATCGTATTTACAATGGAAGTTAATCAATTCTGCAGCAAGTTACTTAAGTGATGATTTTGTAAATGAGTCATTTGATTTCTATGGAAATATCTTATCTGGGACAGAAGAAAACCAACCTCGTTGGAAGCGTGCAGTAAGTACAGTTAATAGCACTCTAGGTGAGGCTGTAGGGCAGAAATATGTTCAAAAGTATTTTCCACCTGCTGCAAAACAACGTATGGTTGAGTTGGTAGCAAACTTACAAGTAGCATTAGGGGAAAGAATTAATGGTTTAACTTGGATGACGGATGTGACTAAAGTTAAGGCTCAAGAAAAACTTGCAGCATTCCATGTGAAAGTGGGGTATCCTGATAAATGGAAAGATTACTCAACTCTAAATATTGAGAATGATTCATTTTGGGCAAATATCAAGCGTGCTAACTTATGGGAGCATCAAGAGATGATTGCTAAAATTGGACAGCCTGTTGATGCTGATGAGTGGCACATGACTCCTCAAACGGTAAATGCATACTATAACCCAACAACTAATGAAATTTGTTTCCCAGCGGGTATCCTTCAATACCCATTCTTTGATATGAATGCGGATGATGCATTTAACTATGGAGCAATTGGTGTTGTTATTGGTCATGAAATGACTCACGGATTTGATGACCAAGGTCGTTTGTATGATAAAGATGGAAAGCTAAACGATTGGTGGACAAAAGAAGATGCTGACAACTTTACAGAAAGAGCGAATGTTATGGTTGATTTCTTTAATAATATCGAGGTAGCATCAGGTGTACAAGCAAATGGAGAATTGACATTAGGTGAAAACATTGCAGATCATGGAGGCTTGCAAATTTCTTACCAAGCATTCCAAAAAGCATTGGCTAAGAGCTCACTGAATGATGTGGATGGTTTTACACCAGAACAACGTTTCTTCTTGGCTTATGCAAATGTGTGGGCTGCAAATATTCGTCCGAAAGAGATTTTGGAACGTACGAAGTCAGATCCTCACTCTTTAGGAAAATGGAGAGTTGATGGTGCACTTCCACATATTAATTCATGGTACAAGGCATTCGATATCAATGAAGGTGATGCATTATTTGTTCAGGAAGATAAAAGAGTTTCAATTTGGTAATAATTAGGAACATATAATTTTAAAAAGAGTCTCTCAATTCTATTGAGGGACTCTTTTTTTATTTTTAAATCATTACTTATTTATACGACTACATAAACTTAATTTTTTAACTTTGTGTTTTATAAACACCTAATAGTATATCAATGTCAACAACTAAGAAAATTAAGAAAGCTTTAATTTCAGTTTTTAACAAGGATGGCTTAGATGAAATCCTAAAAGAGTTACACAAGGACGGTGTTTCATTCTTGTCGACTGGTGGCACACGTCACTTTATAGAGTCGCTTGGATATCCTTGTGAAGCAGTTGAAAACTTAACAGATTATCCGTCTATATTGGGAGGTAGAGTGAAAACCCTTCATCCTAAAGTCTTTGGAGGTATTTTGTCCCGAAGAGAGAATGAGTCTGATCAGTCTGAGCTCCTAGAATTTAATATCTCAGAAATCGATTTAGTAATCGTGGATTTATATCCTTTTGAGAATACTGTGGCCTCTGGGGCAATTGAAGCAGATTGTATTGAGAAAATAGATATTGGTGGGATTTCTTTAATCAGGGCAGCAGCAAAAAATTACAATGATGTGGTAATTGTTCCTTCTCAAAGTCAATATGAACCTTTCCTAGGTATTTTGAAGGAGAATGGAGCAAATTCAACATTGGAAGAACGAAGATGGTTTGCAAAAGAAGCATTTGGGGTTTCTTCTAACTATGATTCTGCTATTTTTAATTACTTTGATAATGGAAGCTACTCTGCTTTCCGTTGTGCAGTATCGAATGGAAAGACTTTAAGATATGGGGAAAATCCACATCAAAAAGGTGTATTCTATGGCGATTTTGACAAAGTATTTGATCAAATTCATGGTAAGGAAATATCATATAACAATTTGTTAGATATCAATGCCGCTGTTGAATTGATTGATGAATTCGATGATTTGTCATTTGCAATATTGAAACACAATAATGCATGTGGTATGGCATCAAGAACATCTTTGGTTGAGGCTTGGAAAGTTGCACTTGCTGGCGATCCAGTTTCTGCTTTTGGTGGGGTGTTAGTTACAAATGGTGTTGTAGATAAAGCAACAGCCGAAGAGATAAATAAAATATTTTTTGAGGTGATCATTGCGCCAGACTATGATGTAGAAGCATTGGAGATTCTAGGACAGAAAAAGAATAGAATCATTTTAGTGCGTAAACCGCATTCATTGCCTAAAAAACAATTCCGTTCCATATTAAATGGAGTTTTGGTTCAAGACAGAGATTTAGCTGTAGAAACAGAACAAGATTTAAAGATGGTTACCGATAAGGAACCTAATGAATTGGAAACCGAAGATTTATTATTTGCCAATAAACTAGTAAAGCACAGTAAGTCGAATGCTATTGTTTTAGTAAAAGATAAACAGCTGTTAGCTAGTGGTGTTGGTCAAACCTCGAGGGTTGATGCATTAAAGCAAGCTATTGAAAAAGCGAAGTCTTTTGATTTTGATTTAAAAGGTTCAGTTATGGCATCGGATGCATTCTTCCCATTTGCAGATTGTGTTGAAATAGCACACAAAGAAGGGGTAGTAGCAGTAATCCAACCAGGTGGATCAATTAGAGATCAAGAAACTTTTGATTATTGCAATAAAAACGAGATGAGTATGGTTATTACTGGTATTCGTCACTTTAAACATTAATTTCGATTTAATGTCGAAATGTTTTAATTAGGATATTTAAAGATTTATGGGAATATTTTCTTTTACTCAAGAGGTTGCTATGGACTTAGGTACAGCAAATACAATCATTATCAGTAATGGTAAGATTGTAGTTGATGAGCCTTCTGTAGTAGCGCTAGACCGTAGAACAAACAAAATGATTGCGGTGGGGAAGAAAGCGAAAATGATGCATGAGAAGACACACGATAATATTCGTACTGTTCGTCCTCTTAAGGATGGTGTCATTGCAGATTTTGATGCTTGCGAAAAGATGATAAGTGGTCTGATTGCTATGGTTAATCCAGGTCGTCGTCTATTTCGCCCAAGTTTACGTATGGTTATTGGTGTTCCCTCAGGTAGTACTGATGTTGAGCTAAGAGCTGTTCACGATTCTGCAGAAAGAGCAAATGGTCGTGACGTATACTTGCTTTTTGAACCAATGGCAGCAGCTATTGGTGTTGGTATTGATGTTGAACTGCCCGAAGGTAACATGATTGTTGATATAGGTGGTGGTTCTACTGAAATTGCTGTAATATCATTAGGTGGTATCGTTTCAAATAGCTCAATAAGAGTTGCTGGAGATGATTTGACTGCTGATATACAGGAGTATATGAATAGACAGCACAATGTGAAAGTTAGTGAAAGAATGGCGGAACGTATTAAAATACACGTAGGTGCCGCTTTAACAGATTTGGGAGATTCAGCTCCGGAAGACTATACTGTACATGGTCCAAATCGAATCACTGCTTTGCCTATGGAAGTGCCTGTTAGTTATCAGGAAGTTGCTCACTGTTTAGATAAAACGATATCTAAAATTGAAGCAGCAATTCTTAATGCCTTAGAAAGTACTCCTCCCGAACTTTATGCAGATATTGTTCAAAATGGTATTTATCTTACAGGAGGTGGTGCACTTTTACGTGGCTTAGATAAACGTTTAATGGATAAATTTAATATTCCGTTCCACGTTGCAGATGATCCACTTCATTCTGTAGCTAAAGGTACAGGCATTGCATTGAAAAATGTCGATAAATTTTCATTCTTATTTTAATTAAGAATTTTCGAGACAATTTGTAAATGCGTAAATTATTACAATTCTTATACAGAAATAATCACTGGTTCCTCTTTATTCTTTTAGAGGTAGCCAGTGTTATTTTACTATTCAGATTCAATAGTTATCAACACAGTGTGTACTTGACGTCTGCAAATTCAGTTTTTGGGAAATCTCAAGAGCTGTCGTCATCTTTTACATCCTATTTTCATCTAAAAGCTATTAATGAAGAGCTCTTAGACCGAAATATGGATTTGGAGAAGAGAATAGCAGTACTGGAAAACGTGCTTCGAGAAAATAAATCTATAGAACTTGAAGATCGTTTACTTCAAAATTCTGTACTTCAACAGTATAAATTGTATTCGGCACATGTAGTACAAAATAGTATTGTTAATGTTGATAACTTCATTACAATAAACAAAGGTTCAAAAGATGGTATATTACCAGATATGGGCGTTGTGAATGGTAATGGAGCTGTTGGAGTTGTTTATAAAACTTCCGATCACTACTCTTTAGTTATGTCTTTGCTTAATATAAATGGAAAGTTTCAATTGAGTTGTAAGATTCTTGGAAGCAATTATCACGGTTATTTTGTATGGAAATATGGTGATCCTAAGTATGCTTACTTACGCGATTTGCCGTTACATGCTACTTACACATTGGGTGATACTGTCGTAACAAACGGATTTTCGGGGCTTTTCCCTGAAGGTGTTATGGTTGGTACTATTGATGATGTTAGAGATGAACTAACAGGCTTATCTAAAATTAAACTAGCTGTTGATTTTGGAAAACTTGATGGTGTTCGTGTTATTGAAAATTATGATTTAGAAGAGCGTAGGGAACTTGAAGTTAGATAATTATGATTATTAGATATTTAAATTATGGTGTTTGGCTTTTAGTCCTTGTTTTTTTGCAAGTGCTTATTCTAAATAATATTCTATTATTTGAATATGCCACTCCCTTTCTATACATCTATTTATTGTTTTTTATGGACTCCTCTTTGGTCTCTAAAAATCAATTGATGATTTGGGCTTTTGTATTAGGATTGTTAGTTGATATAGGTGCCAATACGTTAGGCATGCATACAGCAGCTACTGTTTTTTTAGCTTTTACCCGTCCAACTTTGTTAAAAGTGTTTTCTCAACCCAATGAAGACGCTGAAGCTATTCGGCCTACAATTAAGAATATGACTTCGGGTGGTTATTTTAAATATATCTTGTTTGGAACATTAATTCATCATACTTTATTAATCTCCATTGAGTATTTTAAGGTAACATCGTTATTTACATTATCATTACGTATTCTTTTTAGTACATTACTAACTACTATTTGTATATTTGCTGTTGAAAGAGTACGCAGTAAATAATGTCAAAATATAAATATCAAAATAGAAAGTTTGTTATAGGTGCAATTGCAGTTGCTGTGGTAGCTGTATATATATTTCGGTTGTTCAGCTTGCAAGTATTGACAGATACATACAAACAAAATGCCGATAGCAACGCCCTATTAAAACGAACCATATTCCCCACACGAGGTGCAATGTACGATCGTAATGGAAAGTTATTAGTGTATAACGAACCCTCCTATGATGTTACTATTGTTGAAAGAGAGATATCCGATCTAGACACATTGGCCTTATGTAAGGCCTTAGGTGTTAATGAAGACTATCTCCATGATCGGTTTGCCCACATTCGAAACCTAAGACTCAATCCTGGTTATTCTAAGTTTACACATCAGCTGTTTATGTCTCAACTTTCTGTTGAAGAGGCTGGTTATTTCCGTGAGAAGTTATTCCGTTTCCCTGGTTTTTATATTCAGCGCCGAGATATCCGTAAATATACGTTTAATTCTGCAGCACATACCCTTGGTTATATCAGTGAGGTATCTCTTCGTGATATAAAGAATGATGATTATTATTCTGGCGGTGACTACATTGGTGCACAAGGATTGGAGAAATCTTACGAAGTGCAACTTCGTGGTAAGAAAGGAACAGAAATACTTTTAAGAGATGCAAACGGGCGTATTCAAGGAAAATATAAAGATGGGCTTTATGATGAGTATCCATCTCATGGAAAAGACTTAACCTTGAGTCTTGATATGGATTTACAACTCTTAGGAGAAAAGCTAATGAAGGGAAAAATGGGTAGTATTGTTGCTATTGAGCCTGAAACAGGTGAAATATTAGCGATGGTTACGTCTCCTTCGTATGATCCTACAATTATGGTGGGTCGTAAACGTGGTTCGAATCATAGTAAACTGGTAAGTGATCCAACAAGCCCATTGTTGAATCGTTCATTAATGGGTACATATCCACCAGCATCAACGTTTAAAACTGCACAAGGTGCAATCTTCCTTCAAGAAAACATTGTCGACTTGAATACTTCGTTTCCATGCTATCATGGTTTTGTAGTGCCTGGTTTACGTGTAGGGTGCCACTATCATCCATCTCCAGTACCTTTTATTGGTGCTATTTCTACATCTTGCAATGCCTACTTCTGCTGGGGATTATATAAGATGATTGACAATAAGAAATATGAATCAGCATCAGAGGCCCTTACGGTTTGGAAAGATCACATGGTGTCAATGGGTTTTGGTTATACTCTAGGTGTAGATTTGCCTAATGAGAAACGTGGCTTAATTCCCAATGCACAATTCTATGATAAAATTTATGGAGAGGGTAAATGGAACGGTCTGCGAATTATTCATACTGCTATTGGGCAAGGTGAGATACTTTTAACTCCACTTCAAATGGCCAATTTAGCTGTTATTATAGGAAATAGGGGATTCTTTAAAACTCCCCATATGGTAAGAGAGGTAAAAGGGGATACAATCAATAGCAAATTTATAGCACCCAAATATCCAACCATCGAACCCAAATATTTCGATGCAATTGCTCAAGGTATGAGGGGGGCTGTTATTGGAAGTGCATACGGTGCAACTGCTCGTCGAGCAAATATTCCAGGAATTGAAATTTGTGGTAAAACTGGTACTGCCCAAAATAGAGGTAATGACCACTCCGTCTTTATAGGTTTTGCTCCATATAAAAATCCCAAAATAGCAATAAGTGTTTATGTCGAGTATGGCGGCTTTGGCGGTACTTGGGCAGCTCCTATCGGTGCGTTAATGATTGAGAAATATCTACATGGAGAAATTAGTGAGGATCGTCAAGGCCTCGTTAAAGAAATTTCAAATACAAATTTAATTCCTTATGAATTCAAGAAACGATAGTCTTTGGAAAACATTAGACTGGTGGACAATATTATTATACTTAGTTCTCTTAACTTGTGGTTGGTTTAGTGTTTGTGGTGCCAGTTATGAATATGGTAATCCCGAATTCCTAGATTTTTCAACACGTGCAGGAAAGCAATTATTATGGATATGTTGTTCCTTTGGCTTGGCATTTGTATTGTTGATGCTTGACGATACTTTCTACAAGAACTTTTCTTATATCATTTATATTGGAATGGTTGCTTTACTTTTACTCACGATTTTTATTGCGAGAGATGTTAAAGGTTCTCAGTCGTGGCTTCACTTTGGTCCTGTGAGCCTTCAGCCAGCAGAATTTGGTAAATTTGCAGCTGCTTTGGCACTTGCTAGATTCATGAATAGTTCTAACTTTTCTATGAGGCGTATTAAAGATGTAATGGTGTTGGGTGCAATTATATTAGTCCCTGTTTTATTGATTATTCTGCAAAAAGAAACAGGTTCATCTCTGGTATACTTAGCACTTTTTTTAGTGCTTTATAGAGAAGGAATGCCTGGCGTAATTCTTTTTGTAGCTGTGTCGGCTGTACTTTATTTTATTTTCGGCATTAAGTACGATCAAGAGTTTTTTGCAGGAACCGAAGTCTCAATTGGAGAGTTCATTGTATTAACAATGAGTTTGTTGTTTACAGGACTCTTAGTTCGTATTTATACGGGGAATAAACCATTGACTTATAAAATACTACTGATTTCTGCCTTAGCTATTGTGAGCAGTTATGTTATTTCGACCTATTTGATACCTTTCAACTTCATCCTAGTTATCTTAATCTGTTCGCTAGTAACTTTAGTCAGTTTAATCTACTTCTCAATAAAAAGAAGGGTTTATAGCTATGCTTTAATTGGTCTCTTTTTAGTCGGTTCGATGGTTTATTTGTATTCGATTGATTATGTTTTTAACAACGTTCTCCAGGCTCATCAACGTGTTCGTATTGAACTTGTTTTAGGCATGGTCGAAGATTTTAAAGGACCTGGTTATAATGTAAATCAATCTAAAATTGCAATTGGATCGGGAGGATTAACAGGAAAAGGATTCTTAAATGGTACACAAACCAAGCTCAAGTATGTGCCAGAGCAAGATACAGATTTTATATTTTGTACAATTGGCGAAGAAACAGGCTTTGTTGGTTCAACTATTGTTTTATTACTTTTCTTGATTTTGATTTTAAGACTAATCGCCTTGTCAGAGAGGCAGACTTCTATCTTTTGTCGAGCCTATGGATATGCAGTTGTGAGTGTGTTCTTGTTTCACCTATTTATTAACATCGGTATGGTTATTGGTCTGCTTCCAGTAATTGGAATTCCTTTACCTTTCTTTAGTTATGGTGGATCTTCTTTGTGGGGCTTTACAATCTTGTTGTTTGTCTTCTTGCGATTAGATGCAGGGCGTGCAAAACGACTTAATGGGTAATGTGAATACCTATATCTTCAATTCCATATAGAAGAGAATCAGGCATAAATGGAAGTATCTTAATGTATGAGCTATCTGTTAATTGCGGATAGTTAATAGTTTTATATAGGTGCTTTGTTTGTCTAAGGCTTCCCCAGCCATCTCCCAGCCATATTCCGGAATTGTTAGCTAGAGCTAAATCCATTAGTTCTATAGAAACAGCTGTACTATCTTCTAAATTGTGAATAACTTTTAGTATTAAGTTCTCATATTGATAACTGAATTTATTTCTAAGGTTAAATGATATGGTTATGGCTTGGTTTGTATTTAGGTTGTTGATATCATAACGTATAGTATCATTTTTACTCCATCCCTGTGATGGGATAGAGTTAAAATGATGATATTCTTTTCTTAAACTACAAGAGCAGATTAAAATACAAATCAGAAAAAATGTATATTTAAGCTTCATTTCTAGGTTTAAATTTCTTTTTGGGGCGTGCTCCATTCGAGCCGCTCTCAGTTTTTGGCGATGTATTATCCTCTCTTTGGCGTTTAGATCTATTGTGGTTGTTCGCAGAGCCTTTGTTTTCAGATTCATTATTTTCGGTACCATTGTTTCGAGATCTACCGTTTCTTCTTCTTCTGGGGTTATCGCCCTCTTTCGATTTATTGGCTTTTCTGTCAAAACGAGTCAAGCTCTCTTGTTCTAAGATATCTTTTGGTTTATCGTCTATTTCTTCTTGAATTAGATTGTCAGATAAGTCAGGCTGTACACCTTTTCTATTTTGTGCAATAACTTTAAATGCTTTTTGTCCACTTATAGTAATTAGATTTGCTACAGAATCCTTCGACGATGAATAAGTGATTGCATTATTAAGAATATCAGCTTTGAAGTAATAGTATGTGCCATTCTTGGTCTCAAGTGCTACTTCTCTTGATGGAATTCGTTTTTGTGCTTCTACATAGCCATCAACCTCATAGTTTAAGCAACATTTAAGTTTTGCACATTGACCTGCTAGTTTTTGAGGGTTTAGGCTGATATCTTGAATCCTAGCCGCATTGGTTGAAACAGAAACAAAGTTAGTCATCCAAGAAGCACAACATAATTCACGACCACACGGACCAATACCACCAATTCTTCCTGCTTCTTGTCGAGCACCAATCTGTTTCATTTCAATTCGGACTCTGAAGTTTTCAGCAAGGACTTTAATCAATTGTCTAAAGTCAACACGTTCGTCAGCAATGTAGTAAAATATAGCTTTGTTTCCATCACCTTGATATTCTACGTCACCAATTTTCATCGCCAAGTTTAAATCAGAAGCAATTTGTCTTGACTTGATCATAGTTGCATGCTCTTTGGCTTTGGCTTCCTCGTATTTTTCTAAGTCAACAGGTTTTGCAATTCTATATACACGTTTAATTTCAGTTAGATGTTTGCTATTACATTTTTTCATTTGTAATTCAACCAATCTACCTGTAAGTGTAACAACGCCAATATCATGCCCAGGGCTTGCTTCTACTGCAATTACATCCCCTTTTTTTAAGTCAAGATTATTGCTGTTTTTGTAATAGCCTTTTCTGGTGTTTTTGAATTGCACCTCAATCATGTCGCTTCCTTCTTGATTGCCTGGTACGCCCGCAAGCCAGTCGTATGTATTTAGTTTGTTGGTAGGTCTTGAACACCCTTCGTAAGAAAGTGTTCCACTACCATTCTTGATTTTGTATTTCATATATTTATTATTGTTTGATGAGCACAATAAGCTTTAATGCCAAATCAAAAAGTACAATTTTGGCATTCGCATTCTGCTCGATATGTTGTTGAGCTAAGTCTAATTCACTCATAATTTGCATGACGTTATTTTCATTAATAAACGGTGCAAAATTGCCGGAGAATTGCTTCTCGTCTTGATTGAAATAATTTAAACTAGCCTGATTGAAATTGTGTATAAAATTTTCTCTTACCATGTACTGACAGTAAGACAGAAATTGTTTTTGTTTTTCACGCCCTAATTTAGCGATATCTTCGCTCCAAACTTTAATATTTTTAATTTTTCTTGCATAAGATAATCGCATTATAGTTACAAACTGGTTGAAAAATAGTATTTTATCCTCATCTAGTTGTATGGCGTGTAATGCTTTATTTAAACTTCCATTGGAGGAGTGTGCTATTTGTTTACTCGCTTCGCTGGCTATGCCATATTTTTGAGCCAAATGTGCAGCAATCTCTTCTTCTTTTAATGTAGGGATATCGATTGCTTGTGCTCTGCTCAGAATGGTAGGTAATATTAAGTTTGCATTTTCGCTTATCAATATAAATACCGTTTTTAATGGAGGCTCCTCTAGGAGTTTAAGTAATCTGTTGGCACCTGTTGTGTTTAGTCGCTCTGGTAACCAAATAATATTTACTTTATATTTTCCTTCGACCGATTTTAATGCCATATTCTGGATAATCTCTTTAGTATCCTTCTCGTATATTATGGCTTGAGAGTTTTCGGCATTGATAAAGTTCAGCCATTGGCGTATGGTAAAGTATGGAGTCGATAATACAAAATCTCTCCATTCTTTAATATAATCAATCGAAGTTAGTTTTTTAATCGTTGGAAATGTAAAATGTACGTCAGGATGAATTAGTTTGTTCATTTTAACACACGATGGACATGTGCCACAAGAATCCTCTGCCGAAGGGTTTTCGCAGTTTAGGTATTGTGCATAAGCTAATGCCAATTCGTATGCTCCAACTCCAGGTTCAGATTTGAATAATTGGGTGTGAGGAATTCTTCCCTCCGTAGCTTGTAGTAGTAATTCTTGTTTAACTTTATATTGTCCGACTATATCTTGATAGTGCATAGTTTCTTTTCCCTGCGATTAATGATGATCAATATGCTATTCTTCAATAGATATTTATAACAAAAATAGTAAAAAACACCTATCTATAGAAGGTTATGGTTTAAAATTACTCTTTTGTAAGAAACTCTTGAGCAATCTGCTTCTTTAGAGTTATCAACAGTAGCCACAACCTCTATAATTTGTCTCCCAAAGAAGTGTGAGTTCTCTTTGAAAGACAACAGTGTTCTCTTAGTAAGAAGACTGAGTTGTCTCAGGGAGGAGGAAGATGGTGAGGTTTAATTCTTTGTTTTCACTGTTGTTTTTCTGCTGATAATGCGACGGTGGTCTTTAATTGCTGTGGCGGATTTAATTTTGAAAAAGCCAAAGAGATTCCCTGAGAATTGCTTAAATCTCGTAAATAGGGCAGGGGTGGAATTGGGATTTTTCTATTTTCTCTAGGCAGAGAGTGGCAAAACTTCCTGTTTAAATTTTAAAGCGATCGTCTATTTCAAAATAACTCTATATAATAAGGAGTAAATTGCGGGTGTGTAAAGGTTAACAAAACCTATCGTAAAAAACTTTTATAGCTAACTTGCGTTGTAATAACTATATAGCAAAAGGAGTATGAAAAACTTTGAAATAAAAGGCAATTGTGTTTGGAAGTACAGGTAAAACCGACTACTTTTGCACCCGCTTTGTAAGAGAACAAAGCCTTAATCTTTGAGATGTTGAATAAGGAATAAAAAGTTGGAAATAAAGTTTGTAAATGATGCTTTACTTTTAAATAAAAGTTAGTATGTTTGCAGAACGTTTCAACTGAAAAAC
>JASLDF010000137.1 GCA_030151635.1 Bacteroides sp.
AACAATGAAAGAAATTATTACCGGTTTCAAACAACTGTTAACTAACTGGAAGTTAATGGTTCTCATCCTTATCGTCACCGGTTTCTGGATGGTTCAACACCAACTATATGCAACCATGCCCAAGTACGTTATTCGTCTTGCTGGTGAAGATGCAAGACCGGGCTGGATTGCCAATGTAAACCCGTTTGTCGTGGTGCTCTTGGTGAGTTTAATAACGAATTGGATGAGAAACAAACGCGCCATTACATCTATGAATGTAGGTATGTTCTTAATTCCACTATCTGCTGTAGTAATGGCTTTCGGAAATATGTTCGAGAACCAAATTTTTAGTAACATCAGCAACATTACCCTTATGATGGTCTTGGGTATCTCTATTCAAGCCTTGGCAGAATGTTTCATTTCACCACGTTACCTAGAATACTTCTCGCTACAAGCTCCTAAAGGCGAAGAAGGAATGTACCTTGGCTTTAGCCACTTGCACTCTTTCCTTGCATCCATCTTTGGGTTTGGGCTATCTGGAGTATTGTTGAGCAAATATTGCCCCGATCCAAAACTATTCGGTACCCACGAAGAATGGCTTGCTGCATCAAGTAATGCCCACTACATTTGGTACTATTTTGCTGCAATTGGACTGGTAGCCGCGTTTGCTTTGTTAATATTTGGTAAGCTAACTCGTAAAAAAGACTAGAACCAAATTATAAACTGATAATTTACTATATTTGCCGTTGCCGTTTTCTGCAACGGCATTTTTAATTTCAATAAATATATGAAAGTACAGTTTATAAGCCTGGGTAGTGGCAGTAGTGGAAATTGCTATTATTTGGGTAACACTCAATATGGCATTTTAATTGACGTAGGTCTTAGCCCCAAAGTGATTAAAAAATCGCTTAAGGAGGTTGATATTGATATGGATAGCATTCAAGGTGTGTTGATTACACACGACCATGCCGATCATATCAAAGCCGTTTGCCATTTTTCCGATAAACTTCATATCCCCATATATTGCACCAGAGAAGTGCATTTAGGTATTAACCGTAATAAATGTATCCATACAGAATTACAATCACTTGCTTTCAATTACATTGAAAAAGAAGAGCCTTTCGAAATCAAAGACTTTACAGTTACTGCGTTTGAGGTTCCTCATGATGGGAGCGACAACATGGGTTTTTGTGTTGAAGTTGATGATAAAATATTCACGTTTGCTACCGATTTGGGAGAAATTACAACCACAGCTGCACACTATTTAAAGAAGGCCGATTACTTAATTCTTGAAGCTAACTACGAAGAAGAGATGTTACTGATGGGCAGATATCCTGCATTCCTAAAAGAGCGAGTGGCTAGTAAGTTTGGTCACTTAAGTAACCAAGACACAGCCGACTTCTTAGCATCGGAATACCAAACCAATTGGAAGCACATTTGGCTTTGTCACTTAAGTAAAGACAACAACCACCCCGATTTAGCATTCAAAACAATTGAATCTAAATTAAGACAACGCAATGTTATTGTGGGTAAGGACGTAGAACTTCTACCGCTTAAAAGAACCAGTCCTTCCGATCTATACACGTTCGAATAATCATATTTACATACACGCACTATGAATTTAGTAGAAATGAAGCAACGCAAGGGAGCAGTTCGCCTAGCCGACATTCCTTCTGATGTGTTGGAGGCCTTGAACAACGGACTCCTTCCTACCGTCAATCTAGTGGAATGGCTCGCCATGGACCAACGTCATTTAATGCAGGTTGCCCTACCTAAATCCTACCATAGTGCTGTAGCCACACATCTAGATGCTTTAAAGTCTGAAACTGCTTTAGCTTGTATTAAAGCCATTGGACAAGCCCTTTCTGAAGAGTCTAAAAGAACGCAAGATGGAACACTCTTCCCTTTCCTACTCGCACATACATCGGATATGCTTCGTTGTTGGGCTGCCATTATGGTGGGGTTAAACACGCAAAACATTACTTTGCAACTTGAAGCCATACTTCCTTTTGCCATAGATGAGCATTTTGGCGTAAGAGAGATTTCTTGGATAGCCATTCGCGACCAACTGATGGTCGAGTTTGATGAAGCACTGCCTATTTTTACAAAATGGGTACAGAGCGAGAATCCGTACCAACGCCGTTTTGCCATCGAATCCATTCGTCCTAAAGGTGTTTGGTGCAAACAATTTAAGCGAATGAGCGAGCACCCCTCCCTAGCCCTTCCTCTGCTAGATGCCTTGCAAAATGATCCACACAAATACGTTCAAGATAGCGTAGCAAATTGGCTGAACGATGCCAGTAAAGCACAACCCCAGTTTGTCAAATCTGTGTGCGACCAATGGATTATGAATAATCCGAGCAGCAAAGCAACAGCCTATATTGCCAAGCGTGCACAACGAGGTTTTAAATAATTACCACACCTTAATTGTAAAAAATAATTACAATTAACACACTCAGAACTAACATAATAAGGTATGTTAATGTAATATATATTTTTTAGTTTACACCGGAGAATATATAAAAAAACAGCTCATCTTGACGATGATTTTCTATAAGTGAAATATTATTGTCTGTCAAAAATTTACTCGCCATTTTTTTTCACAATCCCCTTATCAAGCCGTATCTCCGGGTTTTTACAATTAAAAGCCCTCACATCAACACCTATACTATTGTACATCAATACAATACAATCATCCATATTAAAAACAACCCTAGATTAGTACATTTCATATTTAGGAATATCTTTTACATTAAAAAATGTAAATTAAAATTACTTTTACTTTAACTACCAAGTAATACAACCTTTTATTATATTTGCAATTATTATTTTACTTTTTCAATAAATTATATTCAACAATTACTGTTGATTGATAGAAATTTAACAATGCCATAACTATTATCTATATGTTTCACACACATGTAGAAATTTATAGTTTGAAGCATGAAATTAATATTATTACTTACAAACGCTTACTTAAAATTATCAAAATGAACATTAAAAAATGTCCGTTCTTGCTCATTTTTATTCTACTATTGGGAGTGTATAGTTGCACTAACAATGATATCGATGAGCCACAGAACTTGGAAAAAGCAACTCTTTCCTTTCACATGACTACGCCAAACACATTAAATGATGTTAGTCAAAACACCCCAAACATCAAGGTGTTACTCTTTAATGTACAAAATGGCAAACCTCAATCACTTGAGTTCATTTCTAGTAATGATAACCTTTTAATAGATTCTCAAGACACTAAGAATAATATATTGGTGAAATTAAAAGTACCAATGTCTGTTAAAGGTGACTTTCACGGTGTGGTGTTAATGAACCAACCCGA
The DNA here is from genome assembly GCA_030151635.1 of Bacteroides sp. GTDB lineage: Bacteria > Bacteroidota > Bacteroidia > Bacteroidales > Bacteroidaceae > Bacteroides_E. Next base: position 3,317 of record JASLDF010000137.1, read on the forward strand.
CGAACTGATGGATAACATTAAGGTTTCTGATAAATATGTAGATGTGGCAAACCATATTGTCAATGTTCTTCAAAAACCTTTTGATAAAACACAAGTCATTCCATTATCTGGATTTGTTAACTTCAATCTTGAAGGTTCTTCTGTCAGTCTAAAGGTAAGTCTAATACATACGCTAGCTAAAGTGAATGTTACGATCAATGAAAATCAGACGGATAAACCAGTCAAGTTTAAAAGAGTTGACCGTGTTTTATTATATCATACAAGAGATAGATACAAAACAATCTTTGACCCTGCGAACATAGACCCAAACAACCTTATTACTTCACCTACTGAAGTAAAAGATGCTAAATACCTTCTAAATTCAAATTCGCCTATAAGTAACACTACTTCGATAGACACTGCCGATGAATATCCTTTGCTATATACTAAAGTAGAAGGTGATACAAGCAAAGACTTTATCAACGAAATCTACATCCCTGAAACATTCCAAAAAGACAATATCATCAGAGCTGAAGCTATTTCTGCAATCGTAGGAATAGACATTATCGGTCTGGATGGTAAAGAAAAACTAAGATACTACAGAGTAGATTTCTCGGACTACAATAAAGATGGTAAACCCATTAACTTCAAATCAATCTTAAGAAATAAAGTATATGTCTTTAATTTAAATGGAGCGATTAACGAGGGTGCAGAAACTCCAGAGGAAGCACTAACAGAAGAGTCTATCTTATATGTTAGCTTACAAGAATGGGATGCTAAAGACGTTGTTGGCAACAATATGAATGGTACATATACCTTTATGATGGATGCTAAAAACGTATCTCTTAGCTATATGGAAAATTCTACAGTAACAATTCCATACGAAACAAATGTTTCAATTGGACAAATGAAGGAAAACTTAAACATCAAATGGGTACAAGATGAATTTGGTACTCCATATGCCGATGGTGAAGTTCCATTTCGATCTGAAATTGACCATTCAAATAAAAAAATATCTATCAAAACCAATAAAATCAACCTGACAGGTAGAGAAATTGAAAGCTACATGGAGATTAGCTTATACCAACAAACATTTACAATCAAGGTTACTCAAATTACGGAAACCCCTACCTTTAAATTTAAAGCTAAATCGCAAATCATTAATGGTACTTATGTAGTTGATGTAAACTTAGATCAATTGGAAGAAAACTACGTCCAAGTCATGCTAACTGCGAAGAGCAAAGCTGATATGGAGAATTTGAAATACCATATCTATACCGATATCGTTGATGGTATTTACATTGATGAATCGGGCTATTTCTCGGGAGTTAAAGAAAATTCTGATGGTACTGCCTACCTTGAAATGAAACTAAAAGTAAGAGGTACACCAACTGCACCAAGAGATAAAACTCTTATTATCTATTCAAACAGTAAAGAAGAAACTTTCCTTGGTGTTGAGATTCCATTCTCGTTACTACCTAAGAAAATTTTCGGATTCTTCAATGAGGGTTACAACTTTGAAACCGAACAAAAAGAAGGCTTTATGAAGCTATTCTCGGGAGCGAATAATCCAAACTTTGGACCCAATGAAAAAGCTACGGTTAAAACACAAGAAATTGTTTTCCGTTCGGTAAATGCGAATGACCTAACACTCGACAATCTAGAGAAAGAGCGTCCTGATGTTATTCTATTTGGTAGAACAAATGCTTCTATCGAATCAATAAAAGCAGTTACTACTTACGCAAAAACTCAAACAACTAGAGCCGAAGGGCAACCTGCTGTTATTTTTGTAAGTAATGGCAATACAATTCTTCAAGTGGCTAAAACACTTAACTTGTTTAAAGCAGGAACTACAGCAGCAAATCAAAAAGCACTTAGCTTATTGCCTTCAAGTAATTTCTCGAACGGTGGTAAAACATCTGGAGAGTTTTATAAAATCAACGGAGTAGCAAATGCACTACAAAATGATAAAAATTACGAATACAGATATTTCCTTCCTAAATATGACTGGGATTATGTAGCGAACGGAATTCTTGACCTAGGAACTTTCTATCCTCAATTGAGTGCTACGGCATCTGCTATTCCTTTCTTAGATTACTCAAAAACCGTAAAATACACAGGTAACTTTGCATTTGCCGAAAAAAGACAGACCAATGCAAACTTAAACTACACAAACACAACCTTCTATTCTAAAGATACTAAAGATTGGGCGTACTCAATTTTCCGTTGTGTAAATGAACCTGTTCTGTGTATTGCTTATGAAGATTTTATGTCTACTAAAGAGCAATGGGACATCTTCGATAGTAATGGCAAAGTACAATTACCTGCTAGAACAATGATTCCTGGCATGAATGAACTTTATGAAAAACTAAACATCATGCCAAACGGTCTATTAATGACCAATGCTTTGTATTGGGCACTAAAAACAAGTGAATACGGATTAAAATAAAACAAGATGAAAACTAAATTTACAACTATATTATATGCCTTACTCTTTATTTTAGGAGTAAGTGTAACTAGCTGTTCGGACGACAATAGCACTACGATACAGAAAGAAGATGCTAAAATGCGTTTCTCTTTGAAAGTACCTACCAATAGCGTAGAAAATGGTGAAGGAAAAGAAAACGAAGCATTAGACCTTAATAAATTCCATGTACTTCTTTTTGAAAACAACACTTTCTATTTAGATTGTGAGGTTAAAAAAGAAGACATCACAGGACTTAAACAGATTACTTCTGATAAAGAATATGAGGTTAAAATCGTAATCCCTAGAAACAACAAAGTAGTTGATATGGTGGTCATTGCCAATGTTGACAAAGCACTATTCAACTTAACCGAAGGAAAAACTACGAAAGAGGAATTCTACAAGAATACCATCATCAATATACAACCTGGGCATTGGAAACCAGAAACATTACCGATGTGGGCAGAAATGAATACCTTACAATTGACCGAAGACCTAGGAACTCGTTTTGACGATCCCCTATTGGTACGCCTTGTAAGATCTGTCAGCCGAATTGATTTGAGCTTTGAAGAAAACTCTTCGTTTGATATTAAAGAAGCATATATTTATAACACACTAGCTAACTACACAATAGCTCCTGAGTTAGAGAATTACACACACAATGCGAATAAAACGATAATCAAAGCACCATCGACTCCTGTAAATACAATTTACAATGGTAACGATAAGATTACTCAACCTAGTGAAGCGAGTGAGTTAATTGACAACCCGATCAAAATAGACATCTCAAAAGATAGAAAAAGCAACTTATTGGCTTATGTACCAGAACAAATTAACAGTACAGCAACCAAGTATAAACCGTATGTGGTTTTAGGAATTACGGACAAAAAGAACAACAGTAATCCGAATAACATTACCTACTACAAAGCCTATCTAAATGTAAATAAAGAGGGGGTTAGCACACCAGAGAACCTACTTAGAAACCACAAGCTTATTCTTCTGATTAAGAATGTGTATGGAGATGGAGAGGCAACTCCAAAAGGTGCAGCTGTAAAAGAAGAAGCTGCACTGATTGACATTGACGTAATTCCTTGGAACGACAACATTAACCAAGGTTATGTATCGGGTTCTAAATACTTTGGTATTCAAGTTACAAACATTGACTTCGACAAAAGTACAGCAGGTAGCGAACAAACATTTGCTATTCAAACCAACATAGATGATCTTAAAAACGAACTTAAGATTAAATGGGAAGATAGCGAGCATGCTGCCTACTTCGACTATAAAATCGAAGAAAAAGGAACGAGTAAAAAGATCACCGTATCTGTTATTAAAGACAATACAAACAACTACATTGTTAAAAACAAACTAGTTATTAGTGCAGTTGGTAACGAATTTTTAATTGATGTAACTTTAACTACATCCAACCCAACTTACCAACTTATTCAAGATAAAGTTCGCCCAATTGGTGTGTTCAATCCAAACGAAAAGCAAGACTTGCTGAAAGATAACGTACTTCAAGTTATGGTTCAAATCAAGGCTTCTGAATTTGATGAACAAGCTGGTAAAGTGGTAAGCATTAAAACGGATACACAAGAAGGCATGTATTTTGAAGGTTCGGAAACCATCAAAAAGGCAACAACGAACAAATCGATCGACAACATTACAAACGACGGTTTATACTATAAAGATGGAGATTCTTACTATAGACTAATGGAGTTGAAAGCAAAAGGCACACCACTAACAAGAAAGAAAAAAGAGTACATGATTATTGATAACAGTACTCAAAAATCGTTCTGTAAAGCTTATGTACAAATGGCTTTTCGTCCTAAACGCATTGCAGCTTGTGGAAGTGATGCAACTTACGGATGGGGTGCAGATGCAGGTGTTTCAAGAAAGTCTATTCTCTATGCCAACAATTATGGAATGAATAAAAACAGTGTTGTCAAAATTCCTCCATTCATGGAAAAAAAAGAATACGATAAATTAAGCACAAGCGAAAAATCAAAATACTCTGTTTATACAAGTCTAACCAAAGGTGAGCTTGCTCATACATACGAAGAGATTGAAGAGATGCTTAATAATTGCGATGTATTCATTTACGGAGCATTCTTACGACTAGATAAAAAAAACAGTGCTGGAAACAGAACGATTGGTGATTTATTTGCTGAGTTCCTTGTTGAAAAGAATGGTGTTGTGATTGCAATGGACGAAGTAATCCAAAGTGTTCAAGCACTTTTCGAACCATTGTATAAAAAGATTAACCCATCTCAAATCATTGCACTAAAATCTCAATCGGCAGGAGCTGCTGGTACCATCTACCCTATCATTAGCCAACCAGGAGATGAAATTTTGGATGGTGTTTTTGGAAAAACATCGGGTACATTCTGGGGAGAAGACGCTACTGTGACTAAAACAATTTTAGGTCTACCCGAAGAAGACTTAGTCGTGTATAGCCGTAGTGCGTATGCGAACCAAGAAAACACCATTGACAACAAAGGATTAACTATGTTTAGACATACAAAAGTAAATCTTTTCTTTAGTGGCGACGGTGGTTTTGTTTCACAAAGTGG
>JASLDF010000160.1 GCA_030151635.1 Bacteroides sp.
CTACAGCTGGTACACGAATATCAAGCCGACAACCGAGTCATTCAATCGGGAATTAATGCACAATCTTATCAATTATTATTAATAAAGAAGTCCGTGGGCAATTACATGTTCAACCTAGGGAACAGTTTTAACCACGGGCATCTTCAAAAACGAATCTATATGATGTTAAACAAAAAACAAAATCGATGGGCGGTATTGAAACTATTGTATGTACTACCCGCAATTCTACTTCTAGGTATCTTTATAGGGTCTAATACCTCAATCAAAGCAATTGCTAAATCGACCACTACCGATGCAGTACTCACAACTCCACAACAAGTGCTAAGCAATCAGGAAGAGGTTCTCTTGGTGGCAGATGAAATGCCCCAATTTCCTGGTGGAATTGGACAATTAATGAAGTTTCTAGGTACCAACATTAAATACCCGAAAGATGCTGTCGACAAAAAGTTGGAAGGACGTGTCATTGTCTCATTTGTAGTCTATAGAACTGGAGAAACTGGAGATTTTAATATCATCCACTCGGTTGATCCATCTCTAGACGCAGAGGCAATTCGAGTACTTGGAATGATGCCTAAATGGACACCCGGTAAACTAAAAGGTCAGAATGTAAACGTAAAATACACAATACCTGTAACATTTAGACTCAACAAGAAAACCAAAGTAGAAAAAACATCTACCCCAGATGCTCAAGAAGTATTTATGGTGGTAGAAGAAATGCCCGAATTTCCTGGAGGTCTAGCTGAACTTATGAAGTTTCTAGGTGCCAACATTAAATATCCTAAAGAAGCAGTCGACAAAAGAATTCAAGGACGTGTAACCGTTTCATTTGTTGTCGATAAAACAGGAGAAACAAGAGACTTTAATATTATTCGCTCGCTAGATCCTATATTAGATGCTGAAGCTCTACGCGTACTTAAAGAGATGCCCAAATGGACACCTGGTAAACAAAGAGGCGAAGCGGTCAGTGTAAAATACACCGTTCCTGTAACGTTTAGACTTCCCAAAGAAGATAAAGCACAGGCAAATATAACACAACCCGTCTATGCCGATGGCGAGTCTGGTCTTATGAAGCACTTATCCATGAATGTGAAATACCCAGCTAAAGCTCAAGAGAGTAATACGCAAGGTAAAGTCATTGTTCGGTTTGTTGTGAATACGCAAGGAAACGTAGAAAATATACAAATAGAAAAAGGAGTGAGCAAAGAACTAGATGCAGAAGTAACCCGAGTAGTTTCCACCATGTCTAAATGGACACCCGGCAAAGAAAATGGCAAAGATGTAGCCATGAATGTTACCCTACCATTTATATTCAAACTAAAAGGCTCAAACCAACAAAGTACGGAGCCTATCGAAGACAATGCAATAATTGTAGTTGGCTATGCTTCAAACTAAATTCGATAATTCTATTTTCAAACCTTAAAGATATATCGAATAAAACATCGCCTTATTTTCCTATATACCTAGGATATGGGGCGATGTAAATGTCATTCTCAAAATATGCGATTACAAAATTATAGAATATACACCAGCAAACGAAGATAGCGCCCGTATAAATAGGGAAATAAGCAACGATAACATGATTCCTAGAATACTCAAACGTTCAACATCGTTATCTAGACCTATCTTTTATAATAATCATTCATCGGCTCATGATAATAAAAAGAGCCTAACTCATTTATGGTGTAATATTCAATATTTGAATGATATAAAAGGGTGTAAAACTCACCTATCAATGCTTTTAAAGCCCCTGTATCTTCTGTTCGAACCCGTGTTTCATGATTGTACTTTGTTCCTCTTAACGTAAAATTCAAAGAGCCCAGATAAGCTATCTCCTCATCAATAACCACGACCTTACTATGAATTAAAGTCGAATTGCCATCACGCTTAACAACCTTCAATTTAAAGGTCGAGGAATAACTATAACTATAAACTCGTATGCCCAGCATTTTTGATTTTAGTGTACGCTGTATTCCATACAACAAAGCTGGTATTGACGCCATCACAATAAATGTACTGTAAGATTTTACAGGAGAGTTAAACAAATAAAACCCAATGTAGCACAACCACAGAGCAAGAGCTGTAAAAACAACATACCTAATCCATTTTAGCGAATTCATTTTTCTCAACCCAGATTCATCTATAGTACAATGCTGAGTTACCAATGTCCGAACAACATTTCCAATATTGGAAACATTTAGAAAATCAGGACTTGTTATGTAAGTTACATCAATTCCTTTAGTATGCATATCCGCTAATTGTTGCATCATAGCATCGGAAGAGTAAGGAGAAATAATCTGCAATGATTTTTTCACACCATACACTTCATTCATCATCTGTTCGCCAGCACCAGTACCAATATAAATATCACATTGGGCTCCGTTAAAATAGTTACTCATAAGAATTTAAATCTTTTATTTTGCACATCACTTATCATACAAATATAACCATTATACATAAAAACCATAGCTTCTAAAAAGTTATAGGTACTAGCAAAGTGCTTAGTATGCCTATAATTGGCTTACCCTTCCCCAATATGCTCTTAAACATTTTTAATATCCACAGCATAAAATCAATCCACTAACCATCTAATTAATATAAGCTTAGGATAAATCACAGTTAGCATAAATCTTGTGTAGGACCTATTCCACCGGGTAAATAAACACCGATCTCGTTTGAATAATAAGTCGTTTTCTTTACATTCGAAATATAAATACTTATTTTTGTAGGCTACACTCCCATACAAAATGAATCAAAGAGGAGTCTACAATTAATTTAGAGCGAAAACAAGATGCCATCTATTCAGCATCACCGCTTAATAAAAATGATAATACAAGGATATGATTATAAAATACTTTACCGATAACGACCTTTACAAATTTTCTGTAATGTATGCCATTCAAAGACTATACCCATGGTCTTATGTGAAGTACGAGTTTATTAACCGTGGCGACAATCATTTCCCTACTGGCTTTGCCGACCGTCTTAAAGAGGAGATTGCCAACATGGCCACACTTAAAATGACCAAGGCCGAAAAACAATTTATCGAGAAGAAATGCTATTTCTTTGACCCTGTTTTCATCGACTTTTTGGAAGGTTATAAATACGATCCAAACGAAGTTAAAGTGAGCCAAAATGAGGCTGGCGAATTGAAGGTTACTGTTGAAGGCTATTGGTACAGAACTGTACTTTGGGAAGTACCTTTAATGGCAATTATCTCGGAATTGTATTTCCAAATGCACAACGAATCTCCCGTAAATGTAGAAGAGCGTGCTGTTGTTAAAGCAAAAGAGTTAGCAGAAATTAAAGCCGACTATTCTGAATTTGGTACACGCCGTCGCTTCTCGTTCGATGTACAAGACCGTGTGGTTAAATGCCTAAAAGAAAACTCTAAAGAATATTTTAAAGGAACAAGTAATATGTACTTGGCAATGAAGCACGACACCACTCCTATCGGCACCATGCCACACGAATGGTTCATGTATCACGGTGCGTTGTATGGTTACCGTGCTGCAAACATGAAAGGGCTTGAAGCATGGGTTGATGTATTTGGTGGTAGCTTGGGAATTACCCTTACAGATACCTACACAACCGATTCTTTCTTCGAGTCATTCAGTTTGAAACAAGCAAAACTATTTGACGGATTGCGTTGCGATAGTGGCGACCCCATTGAATTTATTGACAAGACACTCCGTTTCTACAAAGAAAACCGCATTGAAACCGAATCTAAAACAATTGTGTTCAGTGATTCGCTAAACATTGAAGCCGTTAAACAAATAAAGAGTTATGTCAATAACCGCCTACACGATACCTACGGCATTGGTACTTTCTTTAGTAACGATGTGGGTGTAAAACCGTTAAACATGGTCATCAAATTAACCGATGTAAAAAGTTCGTCTAAACTTGCCGAATACCATAGTGCCGTGAAATTATCGGATGTATTGGGTAAGAATACTGGCGATAAGAAAGAGATTGAAATCTGTAAACTAACACTTGGTTTAGAATAAAAAGCTGTTCCCTTTAGATTAAGGCTGATGGTGCGACAGACAAAACACATAGGTCTGCTACTGATTATAAAAATTGGTAGCAGACCTTTTTATTAGCACAAATGAAAGCCTGCGCTACTAAGCCACACAGCTAGCTTAACTCATCTAAAATCCAACCAACATTAGGTGTGTCACGAAGCCACCAATCAATAGAATTAGATTTCGAAAATCTAATGTCGCAGTATCTGCAGAAAACGAGCTGCTGGAATAAATCCTACTGATTATAAAAATTGGTAACAGACCTTTTTCTTAGTACAAGTGAAAGCCAACGCAACTAAGTTACACAACTAGCTTAACTCATCTAAAATCCAACCAATATTAAGTGTGCCCATGAAGCCACCAATCAATAGAATTAGATTTCGAAAACCTAATATTGCAGCATCAACAGAAAACGAACTGCTGGAATAAATGCTACTGATTATAAAAATTGGTAGCAGACCTTTTTATTAGTACAAATGAAAGCCAACGCAACTAAGCTACACAGCTAGCTTAACTTATCTAAAATCCAACCAACATTAGGTGTGCCACGAAGTCACCAATCAATAGAATTAGATTTCGAAAATCTAATGTCGCAGTATCTGCAGAAAACAAACTGCTGGAATAAATGCTACTGATTCTAAAAATTGGTAGCAGACCTTTTTATTAGTATAAATGAAAGCCAACGCAACTAAACTACACACTAGCTTATCTCATCTAATAACCAACCAATATTAAGTGTGCCCATGAAGCCACCAATCAATAGAATTAGATTTCGAAAACCTAATGTCGCAGCATCAACAGAAAAAACTGCTGGAATAAATTCTACTGATTCTAAAAGTTAGTAGCAGACCTTTTTATTAGTACAAATGAAAGCCTGCGCAACTAAGCCACACAGCTAACTTAGTTCTCCTAAAAATCCAACAAATATTAAGTGTACCACGAAGCCACCAATCAATAAAATTAGATTTCGAAAACCTAATGTCGCAGCATCTGCAGAAAACGAGCTGCTGGAATGCTTAAATGATATGACAATCATATATCATTTACAAAAACCGAATGCCATACAGATTTGTTCTAACGGCATTGGGCAATAATAATAAAAGGTTCGAAGTAAAATAAACGGACATATAGCGTAGATTAAAGTGTAAAATGTTTTCTT
>JASLDF010000190.1 GCA_030151635.1 Bacteroides sp.
CTATTTATAACAGCTAGCTGTAGTGAAGTGTTCGTTTTTAATTGGTCATTATTGTCTTAAAAGAAGGGTTGTGTCCATTTTAATTTTTAATTATAATCTATTTTCTTTTTAATTAATCGGATGTATACTGCTATCTTTGTAGGATAAAATTGAAAGCTTTAATAGTATGTAATATACATTTAAGGCCATATTTACACACACAAAGATGAAAAATATAGCAATTGTACTAGCTGGAGGGTCTGGACGTAGATTAGGAGAATCATTACCCAAGCAATTTTTAAAAATAGCTGGTAAGAAAGTAATTGAACATACAATTTCAGTCTTTCAAAGTCATACTTTAATTGATGAAATTATTGTTGTATCACACCCTTACTATATTAGAGAAGTTGAGTCCATAGTTTTAGCTAACGAATTTACTAAAGTTAAGAAGATTTTAAGTGGTGGAAACGAACGATATGATTCTAGTTTAGTCGCAATTAAAGCGTGTTCCAATGATAATGACAATTTGCTTTTTCATGATTCAGTTAGACCTTTAGTAAATGAAAGAATTATAGATGATTGTATTAAGGCTCTTGTTAAATACAATGCAGTTGATGTTGCAATCTCTACAACAGATACTATAATTCAAGTTAATGATGATAATGAAATTGCTAGAATTCCCTCACGTACATTTTTGAGAAATGGTCAAACACCTCAAGCATTTAAAAAGTGGTTAATTTCTAAAGCGTATAAATTAGCTCTTGAAGACCCTAATTTTAAAACTACAGATGATTGTGGAGTTGTACTTAGATATCTTCCTGAAGAACCTATATTTGTGGTTCAAGGTGAGCAATCTAATATGAAATTGACATATAAAGAGGATATTTATCTTCTCGATAAACTTTTTCAAATTCAAGCTATTCAATTTCACCTGCCTAAGTTGACAGCCCTTGAAACTGAAGCTTTAAATGAAAAAGTATTAGTCGTATTTGGTGGACACTATGGAATTGGTAAAGAAATATGTAATATAGCAGAAAAATTGAATATGAAAGTGTTTAGCTTTAGTCGGGTTGATGGAGTTGACATTAGTAATTATAGTCAAGTTGTAAAAGCTTTAGATTCTGTTCTGCTGTTGTCTAATAAAATAGATTATGTTGTAAATACGGCTGGTGTTTTAGATAAACAACCTTTGTGTAATATGTCACAAGAGGAGATTCTTTGCAGTATAAATGTAAACTATTTGGGAGCAATAAATATTGCTCGAGCGTCTTATCAATATTTGAAAGAAACTAAAGGTTGTTTATTGCTATTTGCTTCAAGTTCATATACTAGAGGGCGTTCCTTGTATAGTCTGTATTCTTCTAGTAAGGCTGCTGTTGTGAACTTGACTCAGGCCTTAAATGAAGAGTGGTCACCTATTGGAATTCGTGTAAATACAATTAGCCCTGAGAGAACTAAAACTCCAATGCGTACTAAGAACTTTGGCGTTGAGCCTGACGATACATTACTTTCTGCAGTGGATGTAGCTGTCACTGCTTTAAAGGTTCTTGGATCTACTCTTCAGGGACAAATTATAGATATAAAAAAGAAATGAGTAATATATCTTTTATATTAAAAAGTCTCCCAAAATTGGTGAAACTTCCTATTGCTTTTATTTATCCTCGTAAGAGGAGTAGATGGATTTTTGGTTCAGGTTTTGGTTTAAGCCACAATACTTTTCTTTTATATAGGTATGTGACTGAAAATTATCCAGAAATTGATGCTATTTGGTGTGCTAAATCCAAGAGTGAGTATCTGTTTCTTAAAAAACAAAAATTTAAAGTTTGTAGGAAAAAAAGCATTTTAACTATCTATAGAGGATCTGTTTTTATTTATGATGGTGGCATTAGAGATGTGAATTCTTATGCAGCACAGAAGGCTTTTAAAGTTAATTTATGGCACGGTGTAGGGATTAAGAATATAGAATTTAAAATTAAAGTAGGTCCAGCTTCTAAAAAATTTAAATTAGATGCGAATTGGTGTCATAGATTGAGGTATCTAAACCAATATACGAAGCCTGATATGTTCTTATCTACTTCGCCACTAATGACCGAGCATTTTAGTGAGTGTTTTCGAATTCCCCCTAATCATTGTTTTGAGGGGTTTTATCCTAGATGTGAGGTGTTACTCACAAATAGGAAGCAACTTTTAAAATCAATAGAATCTTCAGGTAAAGAGAATATGATTAATCTTATTCATAAACTAATTATTCGAAAAATAGTTTACATATATATGCCAACTTGGAGAGACTCTAATCCTAATTTTATTAATGAAATAGGCTTTGACTTTGAGAAAGTGAATAAATTAATGGCTGATAAAAATGGAATATTTATCTTAAAAATGCATCCATCAAGCCCTATTGACCCTGATAAATTAAGTATATATGAGAATATTATCTGTTTAGATTCATCTTATGATATTTATCCTTTACTGCCTTTTACAGATGTGTTGATTACTGATTATTCATCAATCTATTATGACTATCTTTTGATGGAAGATAAATCGACTATATTATTTACATTTGATTATGCTAATTATGTTCAAGATTCTAGAGATTTTGCATATCCATATGATAAGTTTACATTTGGGAAACAGTCACAGAGAGTAGAAGATTTATTTAGTAGAATTATTCATGATGATGTTGTTCCTAATAATTGTGCTGGAGCGAAGAAGGTGGCTGATTTGTTTTGGGCTAATAAAGGATCTTCTTGTGCTGATATTATACATACCATAAAAGACCGGTTATCCAACAAATAATATTATAGCGAATTCATATTGGATTCGCTTTTTTATAACAACTCCATAGCAATATGTGCACAAGCTTCGGCATCAGCAAGTGCATTGTGGTGTTGTGTTAGGTCGTAGCCTACATATTTTGCTACAGTGGGCAGTTGGTGGTTCTCAAGAAATGGTAGTTTTTTTCTTGCCGCTTTAAGTGTACAATAAAATTCAAAGTTGGGATATTCCATTTCGTACAATTCGTAAGCGGCTTTGAGGCAGGAAGAATCAAAAGGACTGTTATGAGCCACTAGTGGAAGGCCTTCTATTTTATCAATTATTCGTTTCCAAACAGTCGGGAATTTATCAGCGTCCACAGTGTCTGCTTTGGTTAAGCCATGTACTTGTATGGTTTGTTGGATAAAGTAGTTTGGATTAGGACTAACTAAGTCGTAAAAGGAGTCGCATATTTCTCCATTTCTTACAATTACAATACCAACACTACATATGCTGCTTCTTTTATAGTTGGCTGTCTCGAAGTCAATCGCTACAAAATCTTTCATTTGGAAGTCGTATTTTAAGGTAGGAAGAAAATAAATCAAAATAGATGGGCGGGCATCTTTATAAGTGCTGATTATAAAAATATTATCACCCGCATAGCACACCTATTTTGTTTATTGTTTCATTGCAAAGATAAAACAAGTTCTAGTCTTATTCTCTTTCGCATCGTTAAATATTTATATTTATATGATTTTTCGTCTATTTACAGACTTCTATAGCTGAAATTCTTCATTCGGCTTGGTGTAATGCCCTAGAATATTTAACTTTCATTCCTAATATCAATGAATTAAATTATGACTCTAAAGAATATTACGACTCATTTTCTATCCCTATTTTTACTTCTGACTGTTTTTTCATGTTCAGGATCGACAGCCTCTAAAAAAGACGTTCCAAATGTTTACAACATTGCTGGCTATTATGATGGAAACCTATCTGTTGAAAGTAAACATAAGAAAGATGAATCTTTGAATGTAATTGAATCCGATATTGATCAAACTATACTCTTGAAAAAAACAGAGTTAAGTGCAAATGAGTACACGTTGACGATAGTGAATTTTCAATGGGAAAATCATGATGTGATTAATATTGAATTTCTAGTTGAGGTTCAATTGGATGAGAAAAACAAAACGGCAAAGATTGAAGCTTTTAAACAATTCTCTAATCATGAAGTTATTCCTAATAGTGAAATGAATTTAGAAGGTTCCATTAATAATGGGGAAATAAAGCTTAGTGCAAAGTTTCTAACTTCTGCAGAGTCAAGCTTTAATTACGACGTAACTTTTAATGGTGTTAAAAGCAGCAATGTTTATAAAAGCTATCAATTTAGTTTTGAGACCTGGACTGAAGTAAAGAACCCTATGTTGAAGGGAGCTTATCAGATTCCGAGCATTGAGTCTGGTTTTGTTTGGGATACATCCGATTTTGAAGTTCAAAGCTATATAGACAGAGGACGTGCTGAAAAATTAACTGTTGGTCCTCACGATAAAAATATATTGGGAAAAAAATCGGCTCACATTCGTACTATTGGCTTGATAAACTCAGATCAAACTGCAACTATCCCAGCAATTTATGCAGGTATTTTATTTACAGGATATTATGACTATTCTTTAGCACATCCACACGAGCGTATTCGTCTAGGTGCTCCATTTAGTGTTGAACCACTCAGTTTGAAAGGTTACTATGTTTATAAACCTGGTAAAGAATACATGTCTTGTTTAGATATTAATAAACCGAGTGAAGTAGTATTAGAACCAGATAAAAAAGACTCTTTCAGTATCGAAATGTATTTGTATGAGGTGCTGGACTATAGTGAGTCTTTATCGCTTAGAGATATTCGAACCTCATCTAAAGTAGTTGGTCAAGCTACATATACATCCGATTTAGAGAATGAAAGTTTCGAAAGCTTTGAAGCAAAATTTGAATTTAAAGACGGATACACTTACGACTCAGCAAAAATATACAAGTTAGCATTATTAATCACGCCTAGTAAAAATGGCGTCGCATATAGTGGTGCTGTTGATAGTCGAATTTTGATTGATAATTTTGAAATTACTACAAGAAAATAACATCCTGAAAATCATAAAATATTTAGCTCCATTTGTACAATACAGATGGAGCTTTTTTGTTATGCTAACTCACCTAGCTTTTGCGTAAGTATGATTCTCCCTAGCAAAAGCGATACAAATGATAATGTTAAGCAAACAAATGCGAAAATATAACTAGATTCTTTTATGGATTCTATACCATAAACATAACTTGCACATAACGAAACAAGCACGAGTACAACGATGGCTAGTTGCCAATTGATAACGCTGAGCTTACGTTTATTCTTAAGTTGTGTAATTTCTTTGTTGGGTGCATACCTCACATCATCAAAAAAGAATTTGAAGATGGTCCAAAAAATATAAATTAAATATACAATAATGAGTGATGCCCATAGTGTTGGACTATCAAAAAACAAGATTGTAGCACCAATTAAACTGAGTATATTGGTGAGTCTAAGCCCTTTTTTCATATTGCTAATCATTGTTATATCTAATTTCTCCTTGTTTTAAAACACGTAAGTAGTACTGTTTGTTTACAAAACTATGTAATTGTTTACAAATATTACACATTACATCTTTTTATATTAATTATTTAGTCAAGCTATAGGTTTCAAGACTTTTTTATGTTAATAATGTGTCAAATGTTTTTCATTTTATGCCTTTCCTAGCTTTGCGAATTATACAATACATTAGTATATCGGCTATAAAAAATAAAAATGGATGTATTTTGAGAATTCATGTAGATCATATAATTAAGAAAAGAGTAATAAGAAGTGTTGTCTTCCTATTACTCTTAACTCTTTAATTACAATAAAATATAACAAAGATAGCTTTCAAAATATTTAAAGCATCCTTATCAAAATGATTTAAAGTTTAGATTTTGTTATAAACATCAATGATTAATTTTAAATGTAGAGTAGCGCTTATTCACATAGACGCTACTCTTTTTACTTATCAATAAAAAAGTCAATTATGATTTTTTTAATAAAAAAAGGTTTTAATGTTACCAACATTATTTACACTGAAGCAAACTTAGTCTATTTAACTAATTTTGTCTAAATATTACATATGCTTTTAAACATTCTGGCAGGTGCTTTATAACATGTGGATTGGTTGTACAGAATAAAATAATGATTCATAAGTGTCATAATTTTCTATTAACGTGTATTTTGCAAGTTCTTACTCTTAAAAATAGGATTGTAGATATTCCTTTATTAATTGAATTCGTTAGGTAAATATTAATTATTGACCAATAATAGCCGTCATTTATATGTTGTAAACATATCGGAATATTCTTTTTTGTAGTATAGATGTTCTGAAATTAAGCTGGCTGTATATTTTGGATAGAAAACTGTGTGCATATTTTAAAGTTAGTTATGTGTATTATAAATACATGACAAGGTTAACTGCTTGTTTAGTAGTGTTATAGGTGTAGTGGTGTTGTATTTTAAATTAAATACATGAATGATAATGCAATGTCGTAATAAAAATATATAACTTAGTATATGAATGTAATGTTCTGAAATTAATATTTACACAAATATAACGTATGAAAAAAAGTATTATTTATTTATTCTCAATGTTATTCATCTTTTCTCTTGCAGCTTGTAAGGATAGCGATGAAAACAAAACTCCAGATGTAGCAAAATTCTCAGAATTTTCTGGTGATTACTTAGGTAGCCTAATGCTATCTGGAAATGACGCTTTAAAAAATATCAATGTAAAAATTGAAGGAACTGATGGAGTTGAGAAATTAAAGATAACATTGAGTAAGTTTAAGCCTGAAACAAGAGCTGAAATAGAATCTGTTACTTTTGAGGCTCCTGCAGTAATTGAGGGCGGTAAATGCAAGTTCGAAGCTACAAATGTTGAGTTTGCTTCTCTTAAGAATATGACTCTTATTGGTGAAATTGCAAACAAAGAAATTTTCATTGATGGTTCGTATATCAATGAGGCTGGTGAAACCGTAAAACTTTCTTTTGAAGGTGCACTTGATAAGGAAGCTGAAGTAGAAGAAGCTACTAACTTTGCAGATTTCTCTGGCGATTATTTAGGTAACCTAGGTTTTTCAGAAGATCAAATTTTGAAAAATATCAATCTAAACGTTGTAGGTGTTAATGGTGTTAAAGAGTTAACGCTAACTTTTAGCAAATTAACCAATGCTGCCGATTTCGAGCCTGTAACCGTTACTGTTCCTGCAAGAATTGAAGAAGGTAAATGTGTTTTCACAGTTAAAGACTTGGCTATAGGAACTCTTCTAAATGTTGAACTTGAAGGTGTAATTGCTGATAAAGTATTGAAACTAGAAGGTACTTCTACT
>JASLDF010000192.1 GCA_030151635.1 Bacteroides sp.
GCCTGAGAAGCACCAGGGAAAGGGTCTTTTCGCCCCCATTGATAGTATAAACCATATCCTCTAGGGGTTTCAGACTTATCATTAGCATTATTTGCAAAAGCTCCCAAATTACGATCCATATATTCAATATTCTCATTTGGTATATAATCTGTAACCCAAATATGCCATGACCATAAAATTACACCAGACTTAGATATCATAGCAACAACAGCATTTCCTTCACCAGATCCGGGTTCAATATTTATATAACCATCTGTACCAGTTCCTTGAACTGAAAGCTCTTTAATATTAGAATTAGCAGCAATACCATTACTATTGTCTGTCCACAACAATTTCACATCAAATTCTTCATCATTACCAAGTTTATATACCTTACTTGGATCAGCAGCATCATTTATCCACTCATTGCACCTACCAACAGGAATCCTAATTCCCTTACCACCTGGTTGTAACATATAGCAATTAGCAGGTCCCTTAATTGGATTACCTGCAGATTTACAGTTAATCATTACTTCTTGAGGTTTGAATTGATTTGTCGGACTTTTAACTAATAGAGTCACCACAGTTTTACCAACTCTACCTTCATCATCTAATATCAAATCAAAGTAAATAGGAGATCCCTTTTCACTTGTATCTACATCACCAGAAGTCGTTTGCAAGGTAAACACGCTCAACTCATCGTTCTTAACCTCTACGGTATAAGGCATATTTGAACGAATATAAAACTCGTGAGTTCCACCATCCAAATCATATACCTCTTTTTCATAATGCACCAAGTTTAAAGCACGGTGATTCAACATCATTGTTTTGCTCAAACTAGCACCATTATCCATTAAAGAATAGACTAAAATTGAACTTCTCACTTGGAAAGGGTCTTTTTGCAACTCTTCAGTACTGAAATCCTGAGGTTTAATCGTATATCTCTTTTCACCACCCAACAAAGATTCTCCCGCTACAATTACATCATTACCACTATTTTTATCAAACAAGAAACCTCCACCTAAGTAAGGAGTCAAAATAGTAGACAACGGGGAATCAATAGGTGTCCATTGAACTTTAAATTTTTGAGCTGGAACAGACAACCCATCGACAGAAATAAAATCTAAACTTACAACCTCGATGTCTTTCTCGTCAGTAATCAACAAAGAGAGATCAGATGTTGTCAATTGCTCGACCGATACAATGTATTTTAAACGACCAGCTGCAATATGGATAAATCCTTTACGACTTTCATTTGTTCGATTTTCCAATAAAAGCAACTTCGTTTCAGTCTTTTGAGCCGCCCCCTTAGTAACACTCAAACTTAGCCAATCGACACTTTTACCATCTTGATCAACTATTTTATCAATGATCCAACCCGTAGGATAATCTGTAGTAATAAAAAGACTATTGTCCTTACTCTCTGTTGTCCTCTCTGATTTCCCAAAAACGAATTCGCTCTGAGAAACACTTAATAGGTGTTGCCCATCAAAAGTTACATCATCCAATCCACCATGATTCCACTCTACAACATTGGCTTCAATATTTACAGGTCGAGATTTAAGTGCCGTTTCAGGGTCAGTAAAACCAGGTCCCGAAACCTTTTTAATCAACATCACATACTGATGATTTCTTTTCACTTCCATATAAGACAAGACACCATTAGTATTACTTGCAATATCAACACGATAATAAGTAGGTGCAACGTCGCCTTCATAAACACCCCCTAACACTAGGCAGATGTTTTTATCCATATCATTATTTCCTGTACCTTGTGCGGCTTCAGGTGTATAAATTACATTTTCACAACCTACCCCTCTATTCCCTACTTTTTGAATCATCGATTCATTGTAAAAGATAGATGAGCCAAGAGCAGACTGGTAATTAACAGGCAAAGAAGCTGTAACCACCGCGTTAAAATCGCTATTCCAGTTTTTTGTATCAGGTGCAATTTTACCTTTCTCACTGAAATTATAAAGATAAATGTTTTTTAAATCAAAGTTACCTTTAGATTCATCACTCAACTTAACCTCAATTTTAGACAACATACGAACCAAAGTTACCCCTTGAACAATTGGTTTATCTCCCGATACAACTAACTTTGGAATCTCTCCAGACATCGGAATGTGTTTGTAATCACTCTGATTACCATCTATCACCCACATTGAAGGATTTTCCAAAAGTAATTTATCCAACACCACTTGTTTGCGTGTTGAACCAGCAGATATTTGATTCATCAGTTTTAAAACAGCCGACCTCGAGTTGGCTATCACAAGCATATTAAAAGTACCTACGGGGACTTTAATCGTGAAAGACAACTCTCCATTTGGTTTTTGTACAATCTGATCATTGAAAATCGGCATGTGTGTATAGACACCATCTTGATCAAATAACAACACCTCAATGGTCTTTACTGTATTCTCATTCTCTTCTGTCAATGCACGTGTCATTGATTTTTGAGCCCCAGAAACACTCACTACAAAATTAACCATTTTCTGGTTTGCATCTCCTGTAGGGCCATCTGTGGGAAACTGTTCCGATACACAACCACCAAGCAGAAACAGGCCGATTAATAAAGTTAAAGATGTATAGATATATTTTTTCATATGCTTTATTTCATTGTACTATATTCTAGTCTAACGACTGGATAAATCTATTTAATTCTAACTATTGAGTTACTCTTTTATGCATCGTATAGAACCTGCAAAGGCTAACGTGTTTTCAGAGCTACGTAATTTTATTAAACTCGCAACTCCGTTTTGATACTTGGGATGAAAAGTATCCGTCATTGTTGAGGTGTAATAAATTGATTGTTCACCCTTCATATAAACACTCTGAGATTTATCATATCTAAATCCTGGTAAAGGATAACTACCCCCTAAATTTCCAAAATCATAAACATGATAATTTACTTTCCAATAGCTATTAGGGTCTTTGCTTTCAAGAAGTTCTTTCCAAGGTGTCGTATCAGCAGGAACTCTCCAACCTGGAGGACAAGGGTCATAAATTGTCTTCTCATCTGCTTTCCACAATTCTCCACCATTCTTCATCGTTGTCGAGAACCAATTATTATTAGCTTTATCACCTTTATAATAGTACAACATTGGATTAGCAACAGTATTCCCTAAATTATTTGAAACCGTAACATCCGAAAAAGCTGGCAATTTTATTGGGTATCCATCTTTATCAAAACTATTATTCGCTACAGAGTTATCACCCTTATTCACAGTCAGTACACCGACAAATGGGTCTTTTCTACCCCACTGATATAACATGCCGTACGTATCTGCAACATGTTCTATATTAGCAGAGTTTGTAATTGCACCCAAATTTCTATCCATAAACTGCCCACGAACAACACTAGTTGAATGTTTATCTGAAGA
>JASLDF010000197.1 GCA_030151635.1 Bacteroides sp.
ACTAAGAATATTCTTTATTATTATCCTTTTCTTAATATTCCAAATTATTAATGCAACTGCGACAAGACATATTCTACAGTAGCAAAATCGGAATCTTTTAACGCCACCGTTAAATCTTGATTTAAAAGATACAAGCTAGGAATAGCCTTAATATCGTACAGATGATTCATCTTTATCTTTTGGTCTTTATCATAGCCAACCACCCATTTCGACGTTGGTAGTTCTGGAAGATGCTCTTTCCACGATTTTAGATCCTCATCCAAGTAAACCCCTAGAATAACCAACTTTTTACTATCG
Organism: Bacteroides sp.; assembly: GCA_030151635.1. Classification (GTDB taxonomy): domain Bacteria; phylum Bacteroidota; class Bacteroidia; order Bacteroidales; family Bacteroidaceae; genus Bacteroides_E. Next base: position 298 of record JASLDF010000197.1, read on the forward strand.
AGTAAACGGTTCACTACGTCGGAGGTTTTCAAATCTGCTGCAACTTGTTTACACATATTGCAATCAGGATTATAAAAATAAATGAGCACGTTTTTTCCCTTATACAAATTTAAATTTTGGATTTTACCCGTTGTAGTTGTAAACGAAAAGTTAGTTGCTTTCGTACCTACCCTATTCATATTGATTAATTCGATGGTATATCGAGCCTTGTCTTTCACAACCTGATTACTTACAGAATCAGTCACAATATAATTAACCACTGGATAGTAAAGTTCTTCATTTCGCATAGGAGAGTTAGGGTCGTATAAATAACTTCCCATCAAGCTTAAGAAATAAGAATAGACTTTTCCACTTTTATCAACCTTTTCACAAGTTGATAACATCTTTTGAAGTGCCAAAGAATAGTCTTTACTCTCCATTCTCCCCAACAAATCTAAATAATTAGCAAAAGCCTGATCCGTAACCTCTGGAAGATGAATGTACGTTGTATCATTAAAGTCAAAGTTATCCCAATAATGATTCGCTAAGTATTTCAGTCTATCTTCAGGATGCGTAATCAATGCAGGAATAGTGGGCATAACAATCTCTTTTTTCAATTTAGACGTTTGCACAGTAGACTGTGAATCAGTCTTATTTTCTTTTTTATTGCTTCCACTACAAGCCATTCCTCCCAACAACAACACACTCAAAATAAGTAGATATGCTGTTTGAAAAAATTGTCGACCTTTATCCTTTAATCTATTCATTAATTCTCGTTTTTAATTTAAAACCGTGTAAAAATACGGACTAATCTTTATTAATCAAACAATTAGCCTCGATTTGATACACATAACAGGTTAATATAGAAGTTGTGAGGCTATTCCAACCTCCATTTTCAACATAGGGAAAGAAAGACCTCAATCATAAAGGACACCCAGTTTAAAGAATGTCAATTGGACGACAAGAAACAAGATGCAAATGCTAGAAATTAAATAACATTGAATAAAATACCGAATTTTGTATTTGTACTATCACTAAATTTTGTATTTTTCAAAGAATAGTCCATTTCGTAATTTATGCGAAAAGAAAGAGACTATTATTTAATTATCAACAGATAGAAAATAAGAGAATACACGATATGCATAATACTTTTGGCAATATTATAACCCTTACCTGTTTTGGCGAATCGCACGGGAAAGGAATTGGTGGAGTTATTGATGGTTTCCCGGCTGGAATTACCGTTGACGAAGACTTCATACAGAATGAACTAAATAGGCGTAAACCGGGCCAGTCTAAATTAACAACTGCCCGAAAAGAACCCGACGAAGTTGAATTTCTTTCAGGCATATATGAAGGCAAAACCACTGGATGCCCTATTGGTTTTATGGTTTGGAATACAAACCAGCATTCGGACGATTATAACAACCTAAAAGAGGTTTTTAGACCTTCGCATGCCGATTACACCTACCATAATAAATACGGCATTAGAGACCACCGAGGTGGAGGAAGATCTTCTGCTCGAGAAACCACAAGCCGTGTAGTTGCTGGTGCATTGGCTAAGTTAGCATTAAAGGAATTAAACATTGACATTAAAGCATATACTTCGCAAGTAGGTGCTTTAAAAATGGAAAAACCATATACCGAATACGATCTAAATACCATTGAAAACAATGATGTTCGTTGTCCTGATCAAGATTTGGCCAAAGACATGGCCGATTTAATCTACAAAACCAAAGGTGAAGGAAACACCATTGGTGGAACCGTTTCATGCGTAATTAAGGGAACTCCAATTGGTCTTGGCCAACCCGTATTTGGAAAACTTCACGCCGCATTAGGACATGCTATGATGACCATCAATGCTGTAAAGGGATTTGAGTATGGACAAGGATTTACTAATTTTGAACAAACTGGAAAAGAACAAAACGATATCTTTTACAATGACAATGGTCACATTGCATTAAGAACAAATCGTTCTGGAGGTATTCAAGGTGGCATTAGCAATGGAGAAGATATTTACTTCAGAGTCGCTTTTAAGCCCGTAGCGACTGTATTAATGGAACAAGACACCGTTACCATTCATGGAGAAGAAACTACACTAAAAGCACGTGGAAGACACGATTCGTGTGTATTGCCAAGAGCAGTACCTATCGTAGAAGCTATGGCTGCACTAACTATACTAGACTATTATTTATTAAATAAAACCACACATCTATGAGTAACATTAAAACATACATCAAAGAGAATGAGTCGAAAATGCTAGAAGAGCTATTTAGCTTAATTCGTATTCCTAGCATAAGCGCTAAACCTGAGCATAAAAAAGACATGATTGCATGTGCCGAACGCTGGAAGGAATTATTACTCCAAGCTGGCGTCGATAAAGTCGAAATCATGAAGACACCTGGTAACCCAGTAGTATATGCTGAAAAACTTGTTGATCCAAAAGCGAAGACGATCTTAATTTATGCTCACTATGATGTTATGCCTGCAGAACCTTTGGATTTGTGGAAAAATGATCCTTTCGAGGCTGAAATTAGAGAGGGGCACATTTGGGCAAGAGGTGCCGATGACGATAAAGGTCAATCTTTTATTCAAGTTAAAGCATTGGAATACCTCATCAAAAACAACCTTCTACAAAACAATGTGAAAATTATTTTTGAAGGAGAAGAGGAAATAGGTTCTCCATCACTTGAGGGTTTCTGTAGAGAAAATAAAGAGCTACTTAAGGCGGATATTATCTTGGTTTCAGACACCAGTATGCTAAGTGCAGATTTACCATCACTAACTACAGGATTAAGAGGCTTGGCGTATTGGGAAATAGAGGTAACAGGGCCAAATAGAGATTTACACTCGGGACACTTTGGAGGTGCAGTTGCAAATCCAATCAATGAACTTTGTAAACTGATTGCTCAAGTAACCGATAAAGATGGCCGCATCACAATCCCTCACTTCTACGATAAGGTAGAAGATATACCCGCAGCAGAGCGTGAAATGATTAAAAAGATTCCATTCAATGAAACGAAATACAAAGCGGCAATTGATGTAAAAGAGGTTCATGGAGAAAAAGGCTATAGCACCATTGAAAGAAACAGCTGTCGTCCTTCTTTTGACGTATGTGGAATTTGGGGTGGATATACTGGCGAAGGTTCTAAAACAGTTTTACCGTCAAAGGCGTATGCAAAAGTTTCTACTCGTTTAGTGCCTCATCAAGAGCACCTAGAAATTAGCAAAATGTTTGTTGATTATATCGAATCCATTGCTCCTGATTACGTGAAAGTAAAAGTTACACCTATGCATGGTGGACAAGGATACGTTTGTCCGATAAACCTTCCTGCCTATCAAGCCGCAGTAAGAGGTTTTGAAAAAGCATTTGGCACGACTCCACTTCCAGTTCGTAGAGGAGGTAGTATTCCAATTATTTCAACTTTTGAACAGGTGTTAGGCCTTAAGACTATCCTTATGGGTTTTGGACTTGAAAGTAATGCTATTCACTCTCCAAACGAAAACTTCCCTCTAGAATTATTTAGAAAAGGAATTGAAGCAGTAGTTGAATTTCATCACGAATATGCAAAATTATAAACAGCATTAAATTGACAAATTAAAAGCGGGCATATACCTTTTGAGTATATGCCCGCTTTTATTTCTAAAAGTTAGCTCTAAACTGACAGCCTTCTTTCCAGCGAGAACAGCCATAAGCATTATTCCCCTTTAATATTTTCCCTTGTCCACAGATAGGACAAACACTACCCTCTCTTATTGGCTTTATGGTTTTCTTATGTAAAACATTGTGTACAACATCGGTTACCATCTGTTTTAGCTCCTCAATAAACTGAGAAGCATCATAGCTTTTCTTCTCAATTTCTCTCAGTTTCTTCTCCCAGATACCCGTAAGTTCTGCCGATTTTAGAAGTTCTTCATCAATCGTGTCAATTAAATTAACACCTGTATCAGTAGGTATCAAGTTTTTACGCTCTTTACGAATGTATTTGCGGTTAAAGAGGGTTTCAATAATTGCGGCACGGGTTGATGGACGACCAATACCATTTTCTTTTAAAGCATCACTCAATTCTTCTTGATCAACAAACTTACCTGCCGTTTCCATTGCACGAAGCAAAGTAGCCTCTGTATATAGTTTTGGAGGTGTAGTAGATTTCTCTTGAAGTCCTGGTATGTGTTCTCCAGATTCTCCTTTTACAAAGTCTGGAAGAAGCTTATTCTTATCATCCTCTTTGTCATCAGATGTATCGTCTCCTGCGTCTTGCATAAATACAACTCGCCATCCTTGATCTAAAATTTGCTTCCCTGTCGCTTTAAATTTAACTTTTTCTACTTTACCTTGCACCGTAGTTGTTGCTACTTTACAAGCTGGATAGAAACAAGCGATAAAACGTCTAGTCACTAAATCATACACCTTTTTCTCATTATCAGTTAGTCTATCAGCATAAACACCTGTAGGAATAATAGCATGGTGATCGGTTACCTTCGCATTATTAAATACTTTGTTCGATTTTAATAGCTTTTTACTTAAGGGTGCAGCCGTCCATTCTTGATAGTCACGAAGACCTTTTAAAATGCTTGTACACTTAGGGTATATATCGTCGCTCAAGAAAGTAGTATCAACACGCGGGTAAGTAGTCAATTTACGTTCATAAAGTGCTTGAATTAACTTCAATGTTTCATCTGCAGAGAAACCAAACTTCTTATTGCATTCGACCTGTAACGATGTTAAGTCAAATAATTTAGGAGGAAACTCGGAACCGTTCTTTTTTGTAATATCAGTTACTTCAAACGGTTTTCCAATAATCATTTCCAAAGCAGCCTTTGCTTCTTCCTGATCTTGATATTTTCCTTTTTCAGAATTAAAAACCGTTTCACGATAAGTTGTTTTTAACTCCCAAAAAGGAGTAGGTACAAAATTATCAATCTCTTTTTGTCGATTAACAATCAATGCCAATGTTGGAGTTTGAACACGCCCAACAGAAAGGACTTGTTTATTCCCACCAAAACGCAATGTATATAATCTTGTTGCATTCATTCCTAGCAACCAATCGCCAATAGCACGTGCCAAACCCGCTTCATATAGAGGCTGAAATTCAACTTCGTCCTTAAGGTTATCGAAACCTTCACGAATTGACTCTTCTGTAAGGGAAGATATCCACAATCGCTTAACAGGACAAGTAATGGCTGCCTTTTGCATCACCCAACGCTGTATCAACTCTCCTTCTTGTCCAGCATCACCACAGTTAATGATTAATTCTGCATTCTGCATTAAATGCTCAATAACCTTGAATTGCTTGACATAACTTTGTGAGTC
>JASLDF010000005.1 GCA_030151635.1 Bacteroides sp.
GTTGGTTGTAGATGTTACCGTCGCACCATCAGCAGAAAAACAGGGGTTTAATGGCTTGAAATGAACAAAAGGGAGTGGAATGTGTTATAGTAGCAAACAAGATTTTAACTTTACAACACAGCATTATGAAAGTTATCCGCACGGGTTCCCTTGAATTTAGATTGGAGGTGATGAATCCATTCATTATCGCATTCCACCACATTGACAATTATCCAGAAGGAGATGGCTTGATGTCGCCTCGAAACATACCCCGTAGAGGTTATGGAAACGGTGATTTTGATCCTGATGCCGATTGGCGTATGTATTATGGTTCTACGGTTCCTGGCTTTCCAGTGCATCCGCATCGTGGTTTTGAAACCATTACCGTGATGGTCGATGGGGTTGCCGATCATTTTGATTCTAAGGGGGCGAAAGGTCGTTATGGCAAGGGCGATGTGCAGTGGATGACTGCGGGCGAGGGGGTGCAACATTCTGAGATGTTCCCTTTGGTGCATGATGATCATGATAACCGCATGGAGTTGTTCCAAATTTGGCTGAACTTGCCTAAGAATAAGAAATTTGCACAACCAAACTACAAGATGTTGTGGAAAGAAAGCATTCCTGTGTTGCGCGAATTGGACGATGCGGGGAATAAATTGAAGGTGAAAGTTATTGCTGGTAAGTACAAAGATTTAGTGGCACTTGACCCTCTTCCGGCTTCGTGGGCTTTCGACCCGAACAACCGTGTGAATATTTTTATGGTGAAGTTGGCACCGGGAGCGAAATTTATTCTTCCCAAACAACTTGCATCAATGAACCGAATGCTTTATTTTTATAAAGGAAATTCATTAAACATCGAAGGGCAAGTGCTAGGGAGCAAATCATTTGCGCAGTTGCAACCCGATGTGGATGTGGAAATGGTCAATGGAAATGACGTGGCACATGTTTTGGTACTCGAGGGAGTGCCCATTCAAGAGCCTGTTGTGGCACAAGGACCTTTCGTTATGAATAGTTTAAGCGAGATTAAAGATGCAATTCGTGCGTACCAACAAACTGAATTTGGTGGCTGGCCGTGGGATAGACCCGACCCCGTTAATGATAAAGAGGTGGGACGATTTGCAAGTTATGATTTTGGTAAACGTGTGGAGTTTCCACCAAAAGTGATAGGAGAATAAGATTATGAGCGATTACAAAGTGATTAACAATGCGACTGAAAGCCGCTATGAAATGGCTGTAGAAGGCTTTTTAGCTGTGGCCGATTATGAAACAGTAGGAAATGTAGTAGCCATTACGCACACTGGCGTTCCATCGGAATTGGGTGGACGTGGCATCGCATCGAAACTGATTTTACACGTATTGATGGATATTAAGGCTCAAGGCAAAAAGGTAAACCCTGTATGCTCGTTCGTGGCGTCGTATGTCGACAAAAACCCCGAATGGAAGCCTTTATTGGCATTGTAAAAGAACAAACAACAAACCCAGGAACATGAGATTAAACCGAAAAAACATTCTCTTTTTCTATGTGCTTACCTTTGTGGTAGTGGCATTGCTGGTCTATTTCGTTGATGCAATAGACACGGTTAGAGGAATTTTAATTTATGGTGTTGTCGTTATAGCAACATTTGGCATCAAAAAAATACGCTCCTCGAGCAGGGATTAACTTCCACGTTTCTGGTTTATTGGCGTTGCACGGCTATGTTTGCATGGTAGTGTAATCGAGGCTTTATCGCCCTTAGATTTTATGTTTTATTCCTCATTTGGCTTAAACTACAAGCTAGTTTAGGCCTTTTTTATGCAGTTAAACTAACTCATTTCCGTTTCACTATTTTTCTCATCACCCTTGCTAGTTAATAATGGAATGACCTGCAATGCCTCTGCGCATATCTACCTTTTCGTCTTGCGTTGGCCCCAAGACAAGTTGTTCTTAGCCTCGATGGTACAAGAATGATAGATCATATAAAGCGACTAGTATACACTAATCGCTTTATATAGTTGAAGTTCTTGAATCTTACAGGACGAATCTCAATACGATTCCAATGGCAAAACCTACAGCTGCTGCTTTAAGGTATGTTTGCGGATCTTGTACTTTATCTTTCTTTACAAAATAAAGGATTACACCCACGGTAGGGATTGATGCTGATGTTGCGACCGCACGTATACCCACCTTTGCTACAAGACCTGCAATTCCTCTGCGCATATCTACCTTTTCGTCTTACGTTGCCCCTAGACAAGTTGTTCTTAGCCTCGATGGCACAAGAATGATAGGTCAAAAAAAGCGACTAGTATACACTAATCGCTTTATATAGTTGAAGTTCTTGAATCTTACAGGATGAATCTCAATACGATTCCAATGGCAAAACCTACAGCTGCTGCTTTAAGGTATGTTTGCGGATCTTGCACTTTTTCTTTCTTTACAAAATAAAGGATTACACCCACGATAGGGATTGATGCTGATGTTGCGACCGCACGTATACCCACCTTTGCTACAAGACCTGCAATGCCTCTGCGCATATCTACCTTTCATCTTGCGTTGCCCCTAGACAAGTTGTTCTTAGCCTCTATGGTACAAGAATGATAGGTAAAAAAAAACGACTAGTATACACTAATCGCTTTATATAGTTGATGTTCTTGAATCTTACAGAACGAATCTCAATACGATTCCAATGGCAAAACCTACAGCTGCTGCTTTAAGGTAGGTTTGCGGATCTTGTACTTTATCTTTCTTTACAAAATAAAGGATTACACCCACGATAGGGATTAGTACAGAAAATATAATTGCTAGTGTTCCAGCTTTTTCTTTAGCATCTTGTTCCATGACAATATTAGTTTAGTTAAATAATTATTTAATTTAAAATATCCACGTGTTTCCATTTACAAATTGTAAACACATACAATTCACAGATATAATCAACAAACATAGTAAAATATTATTAATGTATGAAGAGGTGTTATGAAAAGTATGGTGCTTGCCACTACAGGTATGGCACGTAATGTAGCATAAAAAACGGGGATAATTCCGTCTGAAAGAATTATCCCCGTTAAGGCAGCATGTGCAAAACTGCTTTTTGTGAACTTCTAAGTTTAAATCGCATCAAAAGTTTTACCAAAAGAACATTTATTATCGGTGCATTTGTTTGTGTTATCCTAATTCATGCACCTTACCTAATTTCTATAACTTATGTTCATTAGTTATATTGCAAAAAGTAGACCAAAATTGCATTTGAAGATATATAAGCTTTTTAAGCCTTGTGGTAGGTATATAAAAGGTGAAGCTTCATTCGAGATTGTGTAATCATGTTGCTTTGTGTAGAAATGTGTGGAATATAATCTCAGAAGTGGCGTGTTATACCGTAACACCTGAAAATCTAACTTGTGTTATTATTAATAAATAGACTAGGGGTCTATCTATGTAACAAAATCAGTTGGCTTCATTCTTTTATTATAAGTGGTATAATCGTATGAATAAAAGAAGCCCCATGCAATTCCGCTGAATTACATGGGGACAACTTAACTTACTATTAATAGATCTAGGTTAAAAATTCAGTTCTTCTCCAGGTGCTTTACTCCCTTCGAATTCTGCTTTGTCAATAGCCCAAGCTAGGGCGTTGTTTATAATGATGGCATTACCTACTTCCGTACGACCTTCTTTACTATATATATTTCCATATTCAGGCTTGTAGGTTGGTAAATAGTTCCCTTTTGCAGCGTCTATCACCCAATACGGGCAAATTGTTCCAGAGTTACCTCCGTTATTAGAGATGAAACCACCATCACCACTAAAGAAAAGATTCACTTTTAGGTGTCTAAACATGGTTAATCCTTGGTCGATACGTTCATCTTCTCGTCCCGCAAAAATACTGCGCGAGTAAACTACAATATCTTCTTCAGGCATACCCACAACAGTTCTTGTTGTAGTTGCATCTTCTCCCCAATATTTAACACGCTGTCCGTTGATATTAAAAGGACCCTCGAAAATAGGATCTCCAGGTTGCGTAACAATGGGGTAGATGGTACCTGAACCCCCACCATCAAGCGATTTTATATCCAGCACTTTTGCAGTGCCACCCGATTGAACAGCCAATTCTGTATAGATTGCATTGAAAAGGTTTCTTACGTCCCCATTGTCTTCGTTCATAATCAAGGCAACACCCTTTTGATGAACCAAGAAATCTGCAATAATTTTAGCCTTTTTTACGGTAATACTAAAGTTGTAGCCTATAATAAGAATATCAGTGCTTGATAATTCTGTTCTGAGGTTATCGTCATTTGCAGTGTTTCCCATGTAATTACCGTACGAATATTGGAGTGCCTTTTCACGATCTGCAAGATTTTTGCTGTTCTTCAATTTTGTGTAGGTGCCATTATCTAAGAAAGGAGGCATTTTCACTTTGCTATCTGCACGCATGCCATAGGCTCCTTCATAGAGTCTTGTATCTTGTGTCCATCCCTTATCCATTGCATAGCCAAAACCTGTTCCATTAGATAGCATCACCACTTTTTTACGCCTATAGACCATACTTACAGTAGCTGTACAGTCCGAAGGAATGGTACTGTTTGGGATAATCGAGAATTTTTTCTGACTACGCAATGCCGTTTGCCCCTTCATATACATCTTCACTTTTTGGCGATAGGTGGCACTTTCAGGGTGGTTGACCATTAGCTTTTTAGGTAATCGATCTTCTCCAAAGAATGAGATTCCTTCGATGGTCTCAGTCTTAATCTCCAATCGTTTTTCGCTAACTATGTCAAAATACTTTTGATCCACACTAATTTCCACTTCAATGTAGTTGTTGGGGTTTGTTAGGTTCATATTGAACACGCCCACCACTTGTGTCGATTCACAGACAATTCGGTAGGGTGCTTTTGCCGTATTTTGAGCTACATTGACTTCAAATTGGTGTCCAACTGCATTAATAATCAGCTTGTCACGAAGAATATCGGCGGTGTTATTAACGGTTTTAGTTGTGATTTCGACCAATTGTTTACCATCTTTTTTTACGATATTAGCATTAAATCGTTCTCCACCCTTTTCCCAGCGAATACTAATTCCCGAAGTAATATCGGCTATATTAGACTGATATTGGAACGACAAAGTTTTGTCTGCTTCGGATGTTTCAAAGTACAAGTCGGTAGTTTCCATACCAAAGTATTTCGAACCAAACACATAGCCTTGATTAATATTTTCGTCCCATTGAACCATCTCAATTTCGATGTTGGTTGCTTCACCTTTTAAGGCATCTTCTTTGGTGGGATAACCCAATCCCGTAACCTCGTTAATTGTAATGATGTATTTGTGGTTACGCAACAAATCAACTGCCTTGCGTTCTCCCTCCTCCTTAATATCAAGGTTTATTTTGTAGAAGGTCATTTCGTCTTTCTGCAACGCTTTTTTATTGTGTATGCCCACAACAAGAGTAGGGCGGAAAAGGTCATTACTTAGTGCAATTTGCTCTGGTAGGAAGGTTAAGATTGTTTTACCTTCTTCGTAATCTAGTTCTATCGGACTGTCTTGAGCATCTTTCGCGTTGTCGGTTACATTGCCTTCATTGCGGTTGTATTTTGGATTGAGTGGTAAGCTAGGTTTTGAAACACGGATGCTTGTAGCTTCATGCTTTACATTTGCAGCTTTTGGAGCCACTTGTCCATTACTCAATGAGTGATAGATGTAGGCTTTTTTCACCTCAAAGTTTCTGCTGATGTCGTACGAAAGGTCAATTCGAGCTACGGCACGCAACATCTCAATTTGTAACTTCTCAGAGGCATAACGTGTACCGAGATCTTCAGTCAATACCATTTTACTATTTTCACCCCACATTGGAATGAGTTTATTCTTCCAGCTTCCCTTTACATTAAAAGTAAGTGATTGATAGAAGTCCTCTTTGGTAGTTTCACTTGGTTTAAGTCCCAAACCACTGATGTCGTGATTTACAATGACGACAAAATCGACTGTTTTGTTGTTGTGAGGAATGTCAATTTTAAGTGCATATTCGTTGTTTTCTTTTGATGGGACCGATTTAATCTCTTCAATTTTACAATTTCTATAGTACGTACCGTTTTCAAACAATAGCACAGAGATAAGATCCGTATCAATTTTGTAGGTATCCGCTTCAGTATATCCACGTGTTTGTACCATGTTTTCGGTAGGAACTTTCAAGTAGAAACGTAGCGTTTGCTCTTGTTTTGCTGCACCCACCAGCGAGTCGTTACTGTCGGCACATGACGTCGCTCCAAACATCAGCAGAACGACGAACAAAAGATGTATAATTTGATTTTTCATTTCTATAACAAAGTTAGTTTAAACCATATTCAGAGGTGTAGAACGCCCATTCTAGGATGGATGCAAAAGCGAATCCATTGTAGGCCATCATCATTGGAACGTAGAAACTGTCATTTCCACTTTCGTTATTAAGGGCATAATAAGTAATGTCGCGTACATGCTGAGCAATGGCTCCATTCGTTTTAAATTCCCATTGTGCATCGCTTGTTACAAAGTCTTTGTCGCCAATCCATAAAATAGGAAGTTCGGTTAGACGGAACATGGAATAGGCAATGTCTTTTTCGGGTCTGTTAGAGGTAGAGCCTTTTGCGTCTAGTGCATACGGTACGATGCCCGTGTACTTAACTGCTTTGTGATATTCAAGGCCACGAATGCCATATCCAGTTTTATTAAGTTGGATGTATTCCGTGCCCAAACGACCAAAACTGCCATTTGATACTAAATCCCAATCATAAAGTGGGAAGAAATAACGGAACTGGCCCAGTGTTGAAGGAGTAAGAAAGTCGGCTAACGATTTTCTGCCTCTTTTATCTTCAATAATTTTACTACCAATTTCCCTAAATTGAATAGGCTGTGGTCTTGATGATTCAATGAAGTTAGGTCCTATTTCGAGTGGAATATAGCGTTGTGCATTACCAATGCTTTTTAGTGCTTTGTTTTTTGACAATATGGGAGTAATACTTTGGTCGCCATTCATAATAATGATGGCAGGACGACCACCCACAGCCAAGCGGGTATCTTGTGCATACTCATAAATTGCATTTGCTTCCGATTCATCGAATGCTTTTCCAATGATAACCACATCGGGCATTGTCGCTTGAAGATCGGCAAGGGTTATTTTTCCACTCTTTTCTGGTAAATAGGTAATATTCTCAATTTGAACCGTTGCATTTTTAGAATGACCAAAGTTTACAGATTGGTCGCTGCAGTCAATCAGTTTCAAGAAATTTGAGTTACTCTTTAAAGAATTAGAACCATTGAAATAGCCTTGTACCTTTTTAGCCACTTTCGCAAAAGGAATGTGCACTTTCAAGAACGAAGGAGTTACGCCATCCGCTTCAAGAATCAATGATTTATCTTTTGGAGAAGTACTTTTACCTTTGACTTTCAACGTAACTGTCTTTTGAATCATTCCCTCTTTTTCAATGAAACCATCAGCTCCAAACTCGCCCTGTTCATCCACGTAGATGCCATCCACAATCTCTGTTTTGATGTGGTAGGTCAGGTTCTTTACCTTATCTAAATCGCTAGCAATTAGTGTTACGTCAATGGTATTTTCGGCGGTATTAGTCAAATCCATTCCATTCATGTAGACCCCGTTTACCACCGCCGATTTTTGCTTTAGTTGATAGTCGGCAGGCTTGTTGCGTTGGGTTACTTTAATCTTGAAATTCTGTTTGTACAAGTTTAGTTCAAGGAATTCATATTTATCGTATTTAGTCTCGTTGCTTGTTTTTGGGGTAATTACAAGTGTATTGTCTTTTGCTTTTAGTTCAATGTTGAAGAGTTTACTTTCAGAAAGCATTCCTTCATCGTCAGACCATCTAAGTTTAAGGTCCTCGTCAACAATTCCAGGATAGATGTTGGTTTCATACTTCACTTCTAGTCGCTCTGATGCGGTGTGCTTCATCTCTAAATTGCCCGATTTTAAGTTGAAGTAGTACTGACCGTTCAGTTCATCACTATCAATTTTATATTCATTCCAATCTTGAAAACCGACGTGTAAAACAGACTCTTCGGTCAGCGCTTCTTCGGGAGTGGCCCCTCCAGGAGATTCTGCTCCACCAAGGTCGAATTTATAGATGGTATTTCGCATAATATCTTTGAAATTAACGGGTTTCATACCGTCATATTCAGCAAAGTCAATGCGATAAAAACGCTCTCCGGTAAATTCTGTAGAGTTTAATTTTACACCAACAACTGCTGTAATAACTTCATTGCGCAAACCATTTGCATTGTTTTTCTTTTCAGCCAATAAAACTTGGTTACCCATTAGCTTGTTTTGTTTATCCATGTCGGTAGCCAGATAAACAACGGGATGATTTTGTGCCACTACATCACTATTCGTGATAGAAGTATCAGTTCCTTCAACTAAATACTGTGCCTCTTTCGGCATAGATGCTTGTCCTTTCTTCGCATCAAGGAAAGGGAGCATCGAATACATATTTACACTTCGGTAAATACGTACACTCTCTATGTTATCAAATTGATATTTAGCTGGATTTCCCTTGCTGTCCACTTGTTTGTCCAAGTCTAGGATTGCAAACTTTGCACGAGCAAATATGCGTGTTAAAAAAGCTTCGGTATTTAACTTGTCTGAGTTGGCATCCACATTAAAATGACCTGTTAGTGGAGTGGGTTGCGTATAATCCAGCCTTTTATCTTGGCGAAGAACCAAAGTTGATTCAAACTTTTGATAGGTCATGCCTTCTGTCGTAGTATAGTCATTCGAATTTTCACTCATGACAATTACTCCATACAATTTTTGTTTGAATTTAGCAGGGATTTTTAAGTTGATTGAAAATTTATCACTACCCGAAGCAGGGGGTGTGAAAGTTAAATTTTTGTTGTCCGACACCAATAGCAATGTCTCTGGTATTAGACTCTGCTCATTTACACTAAAAAGGAAGATGCTTAGATTTTCCTTTACAATTTTCAATTCATGTGCTTGGGAGCGGGTAGTCGGTGGTGTCGAAATTTTCAACGATAAGGTTTTTTTGGGTCCCTCGTTCGCAGTTCTATTCATTTCATCGTTCACACACGACACTAATCCGAACATAAACACCATGAAAAGGAAATACAATTTTCCGTAAGTTTTAATCATGTTAGTTAAGTTGTAAATTACCCCCGAAAACCTTGGTGCCAATGTGTGTGACGCCTTGGATATAAGGAGGGTATTTATAAAAAACGTTGTTTAAATTAATATCATCAATCAATCCGAAAGGGGGTATCAAGCACACCTTTCAATATATACTATCTCTTAAAAAAAGACTAATGTCAATTTTATTATGCGAAGATAGGTAAAGTTTTTGTAATAACTATAATCAGGTAAATTATTTTTACTTTAAAGTCATTACTTGCTATAATAAGGGTTTTATAGTGTTTAAATCTGTCTTGTGGGCTGATTGATAGCTTGTTGGGCTTTGGTGGTGGTGTTTGGTAAATGGTTAAGTTGCATTGTTAACTATATATATTCAATTTGGGGTAGTGAATAATAGGATATTTATAAAGGGGTGTTCCATGGTGTATTAAATATTTATACTGCCACTATTAAGTCTTAGATTTCTATAATTAAACCGTTGTTTTATGGTAAATGCTATCTATTGACTAGAAAATGGTATTAATAAATATATAATATGGTCACTAGTACGTTTATATATTAAGAGATATAGAACAGTATTAAATTAGGTTTTATCAATGGCATTTCCATTTATCAAGCGTCGCAAAGGGGAGGGGTGTTCAAGCCAACCCTAGTGGAATATCAAAGTAATGGAGCTGTGAAGAAAGTCGAGTTTTAGGAATCACAATTTAATCATAGGTGTTATAATCTCTTGAATTGCATCGTAAAGTTGTTGATCTGAAGTCGATTTATCGAAGTTTTCGTTGAAGTTTACAGATTTACCGTTATTTACACACTTCCCTTTGATTGTTACAAGTATCAGTTTTGGAGCATACGTAATTTTAAGTCGACCGTTTGGCAAATCAATGCAATAGGTCAAATCTTTTGGTGAGGAAATGGGCCATTCGCTAAACTTTTTCACTAATGTAGGTACGTGTTCGAGTTGCGCATCAATACGTTTACTTCGTTCTTCTCGTACGCCACGTATTAAGAAATAGATAAGACCAGTAATTAGAATAGCGATGATAATAGTGATAATTAGGGTAGTAGTTGACATGGTTTCCTGCTTTGAGATTAGTGTAAACTCAAAAATACAAAATAAACTTAGTTATCAAAGTTTTTACTGTTGACGATTTGCTAATGGTTTGATCAAACGGT
>JASLDF010000243.1 GCA_030151635.1 Bacteroides sp.
TGATTAAAGGAACAACCAACGGTGTCATCAGTGATATTGATGGTCATTTTTCTTTGAAGGTAAATTCGGATAAAGCAGTTACGTTGGTGGTGTCGTTTATCGGCTTCAAAACCCAAGAAGTAAAGGCAAATCCGAACACACCTATTAAAGTTATTTTGAAAGATGACAATACGTTGTTGGAAGAGGTGGTTGTTACAGGATATGGTTCTTTCAAGAAGTCGGCGTACGCAGGTTCGGCTTCGTTTGTGAAGAACGAGAAGACAAAAGATGTGCCCAATCTTTCGGTGCAACAAATGCTTGAAGGGGCAACAACCGGGGTACAAGTAAGCTCTAGCTCGGGTGTTCCGGGAGCAACATCGTCCATCCGTATTCGAGGAATGGGTTCGTTCAACGCATCGAACTCGCCACTTTACGTCATTGACGGTGTACCGGTGATGTCGGGTAATTTCTCGAACACAAGTACCGGATCTGGACTGGATATTATGGCAACCATCAATCCATCGGATATTGAAAGTATGACTGTTGTAAAAGATGCGGCAGCGGCTTCGTTGTACGGTTCTCGTGCAGCAAACGGGGTTATCTTGATCAATACCAAACAAGGTAAAACGGGGAAACCTGTCTTTACATTCAAAAGTGATTGGGGTTTCTCGAAATTTGCCATGGATTTTAGGGAGATGATGGGTGGACAAGAGCGTCGTGATGTTATTTACGAAGGGTTGCAAAATCAGGCTCAACTCTACAAAGGAAAACCGAACAACGGATTGAAGGAAAACATGACTCCCGAAGAGATTAATGCTTTTGCTGATAGCCGTATCGACGAATTTGCACCGGTTCCTTGGTGTGGTTTCGTGGATTGGAACGACCATATGTTCCAAACGGGAAAACGTAGCAACTATGATTTCTCGGCATCAGGAGCGACAGATAAGTTTAAATATTACACTTCGTTGGCCTACACCGAACAAGATGGTGTGGCAATTAACTCGGGATTGGACCGTATTACCGGACGTTTGAATGTGGACTATAAAATGACCAAGCGATTCAAAATGGGTACGAAAGTTTTATTTTCGAACATCAAACAGGATTCTTATTCGGAGGGACAAAGCTACAATACGCCAATTTACGGTACAAGAAACGGGGCGACTCCTTCGGATCCTATTTGGTTGGAAGATGGGTCTTGGAACCGAGAGTTGATTAAGCTAGACGACCGCAATCCGTTGCTATCGCAGGAGTATAATTACAAGAAAGAGAACATCACTCGTATGCTAAACACGATGTTTGCATCGCTTGAACTCTATAAAGATTTGAATTTAAAGAGTACTTTTTCGTATGATTACGTGAGTGGAAAAGGCAAATCGTGGCACGACCCTCGCACCAGTGATGGTGGAAACGGGAAGAATGGTTCGTTTGGAAAGAGCAACACGGAAACCACCAAAATGAACTGGAATATGGTGCTTTCGTATCTGTATCATTTCAAATCGGGACACAACCTAGATGCTTTGGTGGGCTATGAAGTGGAGCGAAAAGACACCGATTATTTGAGTGCTAGACGTTCTAATTTTGCTCGTCCCGACAAGGTCGATTTAAATACGGGTATGAAGTTGGAAGGGGCTAGCGGTAACGTGAGTGGCACCCGAATGATTTCCTATCTAACCCGTTTGAACTACGATTACAAATCGAAATATTATGCAGGTGCCAGTTGGAGAACCGATGGTAGCTCTCGCCTATCGCGCGACAACCGTTGGGGGAATTTCTGGTCGCTTTCGGGTGCGTGGCGCATATCAGCAGAAAAATTTATGGCTTCAACACAAAATTGGTTGACGGATATGAAATTGCGACTTTCCTACGGGGTGAATGGTACGCTTCCATCGGGCTATTATCCGTACCAAGCGTTGAGCTCATTGACGGGTAGTTACAACGACCAACCTGGCATTGTGCAATCGCAAATTGAGAACAACGAATTGACCTGGGAGTCGAATCATAACTTCAACACCGGACTTGATTTTAGTTTCTTTGATAACCGCATTAACCTGACGCTTGAATACTACCGAAGAACTACGAAAGATTTGCTATACAGTCGTCCGTTATCCATAACAACGGGTTTCTCGAGCTATTTGGCAAACATCGGGAAGATGCGCAATGAGGGTTTTGAATTGGAACTATCGACTCAAAACTTCGATACGAAAGATTTTACGTGGACAACCAGTTTAAACCTTTCGCACAACAAGAATAAGATTCTTCGCCTAGATGGCGAGCTATCAGAAGTCATCAGTAATCCTTTTATTCGCAAAGTGGGCAAGCCTTATTATACCTTCTACTTGATTGAGTTTGCGGGTATCAATCCTGAAAACGGGATGCCTCAATTTTACAGCAACAAGAAGGACGAAGAGGGCAATTTGCAACGTGACTTGGTGTACGATCCGAACGATGCCGAACGTGTTGAACTTGGATCGGCAGAGCCTAAAGTTACCGGTTCAATTGGTAACTACTTCCGTTACAAATGGTTTGATTTGGGCTTTAACCTGAACTTCTCGATGGGTGGAAAAACATACGATAGTGCGGCTTCTAAAATGGAACACGGGGGCGATGGAAAATTGAACATTCCTACCTACTACCGAGATCGTTGGAAAAATGAGGGCGACAATACCTCGATTGAGCGATTTGTCATTGACCGCAACATCTCAATGAACTCGTACGCAACGAGCAGACGCATTCACAACAGTAATTTCCTTCGTCTAAAAAGCTTGACGTTTGGTGCTACATTGCCAAAAGAGTGGACCCGCAAGGCACTCATCAACAAAGCTAGATTCTTTGTATCGGGTAGTAATTTATTGACGTGGGCGAAGTACAAAGAGTACGATCCAGAATACGGAACAATGGTCGATTGGAGTACCCCACCCCTTAAAACTGTAACCTTCGGACTAGAAGTTAACTTTTAAAACTAAGCATTATGAAAACGAAAATAACCTATACATTGGCACTCTGCACGCTCTTTCTTCTGACTGCGTGTGGCAACGATTGGTTGGATATGGAGCCCAACACATCGGTCGAATCGGGTAAGGCCATTACCGATTTACAAGACATCGAATTTGCTGCAAATGGATTGTACAGCACCATGCAAAGCAGCAGTTATTATGGTGCGCAGATGACTTACTATGGCGACCTTACGGGCGATGATATGCGTTCGTTTAAATCGACTAGCAGTGGGGCAAGTTTCTATCATTTCAAGTACAACAAAGAGAATGCGACGAACTCGTTTTGGTCGGTTTATTATTCGCTGGCAAAGAACGCTGCAATTGCACTGAAATCGATGGAAAAGCTGAGTGTTACTCCGGGCAAGGTTTTTATTACGGCAGGAGGCATTCGTACCACCGAAGATGCGTTCTACAACAGCATCCGTGGACAAATCTTGACCATTCGTGGCTTGGCTTTGTTTGATATGACTCGCCTTTATGGTTATCCTTACACCAAAGATCAGGGGGCATCATGGGGGGTTCCAATCGTAACAAATACGGTCGATAAGGATTACAAACCACTTCGAAACACCGTGAAAGAGTGCTACACAGCGATACTTGCCGATTTGGAAGCGGCAGAAAGTTTAATCAACGAAAATACGCAAAACGGACGATTCAACAAATGGTCGCTATTCACTCTTTTGAGTCGTGTTCATTTGTACATGGGCAACAACGAAAAGGCTTTGCACTATGCCGAAGAGGGCATCAAAGGGGCGGAATCAAATGGCTATGGGTTGCTTGAAAACGATGAATATGCAGCGGCTTGGTCGAAACCGTTCAACAAAGAGTTCTTGTTCGAGGTCATCAACCTAACAACAGATTCTCCGGGCAAAAGCTCGATTGGTTACTTGCACAGAAAGTACATTATGATTGCTACCAACAAGTTTTTCAAGAACAACTTGGCGAAGACGGACGATGTGCGTAAACAGCTGGTGAATACCGAAAATGGCAGTCGCCCGTATTGCATGAAGTTCCCCGAACAAGATGGTAAGAGCTATGAGGATTGCAACGTGGTGGTGCTGCGTATGTCGGAACTTTACCTTAATGCTGCCGAAGCCGCAGTGAAATTGAACCTTGCCGACAAGGCAACAACCTACTTCACCCCCATTTACAAACGTACCAACCAACCGTGGACAAATGCAATGGTTACTCTGGACGATGTGTTGGAGCAAAGACGCATAGAGTTCTGGGGAGAGGGACATCGTTTCTTCGATTTAATTCGCAATGAAAAGACCGTGGAACGTGTGGATTACTTGGAGTCGGTGGCTCTAGATGCTCGTACTTTCGATTGGGATTTCTATCGCATCGTTTTGCCTGTGCCAAGAACGGAGACGAACGTGAACCACGATATTCAACAGAATCCGGGTTACGGCGATTAATTTTAAACGGACTATTTTGACATAACTAAACTAATCATTAAGGTGATGTTGCTTGTGCTAGGCATGGGCAGTACCACTTTTTCATCAGCAGCAAAAGGACATTTGGAACAGCACCATTTGCACGCCGATGGCATCAAATTTTAAACGGACTATGTTGACATAACTAAACTAATTTTTAAGGTGATGTTGCTTGTGCTAGGCATGGGCAACACCACTTTTTCATCAGTAGCAAAAGAACATTCTAAACAGCACCATTTGCACGCGGATGGCATCTAATTTTAAACTGACTATTTTGACATGACTAAACTAATTTTTAAGGTGATGTTGCTTGTGCTGGGCATGGGCAGCACCACTTTTTCATCAGCAGCAAAAGGACATTTGGACGAGCATCACTTGCACACCGATGGCATCTAATTTTAAACTGACTATGTTGACATAACTAAACTAATCATTAAAGTGATGTTGCTTGTGCTGGGCATGGGCAACACCACTTTTTCATCAGCAGCAAAAGGACATTTGGACGAGCATCATTTGCACGCCGATGGCATCTAATTTTAAACTGACTATTTTGACATAACTAAACTAATTTTTAAGGTGATGTTGCTTGTGCTAGGCATGGGCAGTACCACTTTTTCATCAGCAGCAAAAGGACATTCTAAACAGCATCATTTGCACGCCGATGGCATCTAATTTTAAACTGACTATTTTGACATGACTAAACTAATTTTTAAGGTGATGTTGCTTGTGCTAGGCATGGGCAGCACCACTTTTTCATCAGCAGCAAAAGGACATTCTAAACAGCATCATTTGCACGCCGATGGCATCTAATTTTAAACTGACTATGTTGACATGACTAAACTAATTTTTAAGGTGATGTTGCTTGTGCTAGGCATGGGCAGTACTACTTTTTCATCAGCAGCAAAAGAACATTCTAAACAGCATCATTTGCACGCCGATGGTCCCTACTTACTCTTTCAACCCAACAATCGGCTCCGTTCTATATCGGTTAATGCCAAACGTGAAGTGGTTGATACGGTGATTCAACTCCATGCGCAACGTCCATACGTATTCCCTGTTTTTTCCGACGAAGGTACGTTCCTTTTTGACGTTCCCTTGCGTAAGCACACAACCAGAGATGCCTACTCCATCAAACCGAGTAAGCGAATATTCATCACTTCCGACCCCCATGGTGATTGGAAAAGCTTCTCCGATTTACTGGTACGCAATGGTGTTGTGGACCGAGATTACAGGTGGAGCTATGGCAAAAATCAGCTGGTTGTTATTGGCGATGTTTTTGACCGGGGACACGGCGTTATGCCCATCTTTTGGTTGCTCTATAAATTGGAGGCGGAAGCAGAAAAAGTGGGTGGCAAGGTTATATTTGTTCTGGGAAATCATGAACCGATGGTAACGGGTGGCGATTTGCGTTACGTAAAAAAGAGTTACCTAGAGTTGGCCAAACAATTGGATATGCCCTACGAGCAGTTGGTGGGTAGAGAAACTGTACTTGGCGAGTGGTTGGCACACAAGAACACCATGCAGTTGCTGGGTAAGAACTTGATTGTTCATGC
>JASLDF010000077.1 GCA_030151635.1 Bacteroides sp.
CCATTTTTATGAGCTCGGATAATACTTTGTGCTACGCCATTTTTGCGTAGTTCGTACATATCCGAAATCGTGTTTTTACTTCCCGGAATTAGAACGATATCCGCTTTCTCAATCTCTTCTGTATTATTCGAGTAGAAAAGATGGACACGACTGTCTCTTTCTAATACATTGAAGTCGGTGTAGTTTGATAAATGTTTAAGTAAGACAACCACAACATTAATTTTATTGCGACTAGCTTTCATACTTTTGGTTTCAAGGACGACAGAATCTTCTTCCTCAATGTGAATATCGGTATAGTGTGGAAGAATGCCCAATACTGGAATACCACAAGTTTCTTCAATGATTTTCTTTCCTGTTTCAAACAGTCGGATATCACCTCTAAATTTATTGATGATTACCCCTTTTATTAGTTTTTGCTCGTCTTCACGAAGCAATTTAATAGATCCATAAACAGATGCAAAAACTCCACCACGATCAATGTCAGCTACTAAAATAACGGGTGATTTAGCGTACTTGGCCATTGCAATATTGACCAAGTCAATATCTCTTAGATTAATTTCGGCAATACTTCCAGCGCCTTCCAAAACAATGGGGTTGTAGTTTGAGCTCAAGCGGTCAAAAGCTTGATGAACGGCAGTTCTAAGCTCGTCACGCCCTTCTTTACGGAAATAAGCGTAGGCACTTTGATTGCCTACAACTTTACCATTCAGTACTACTTGAGAAGTTTTATTGCCCGATGGTTTCAGTAATATAGGATTCATATCCGTATTGCAATCAACCTCTGCAGCTTCAGCTTGAACAGCTTGTGCTCTTCCAATTTCTAAACCATCTTTCGTAATGAAAGAGTTTAAAGCCATGTTTTGGGCCTTGAAGGGAGCAGGGGTAAAACCGTCTTGATAGAATATTCTACAAAAACCTGTGGCTATAATGCTTTTACCAACATCACTACCTGTTCCCGCAAACATAACGGGGTGGAGTTTTTTCATCTTTGTTTTTCGTCTCTTTAATTAAACATCTCTACCGGGTCTCAATTGCTCGGCATCGTTGAATGTAAGAATTGAATTAGTAAGTGTAGCAGCTAAATTACTACCTCCTTTACGACCTTCAACAATTAACTTTGGTACGTCTTTAAATGGTTTAATCATGTGTTTCGATTCTTCTACATTGACGAAACCAACTGGCGATGCAATGATGCCAGCAGGATGCGCTTTCCCCGAACGAATCAGTTTACACAACTCCATAAGTGCTGTAGGGGCATTCCCAAATACATAAAGTGCATCAGGATGTTCTTCAACTGCTAAACGAATGCCAGCTTGAGTGCGTGTGATTTTAAGTTCTTTCGCCATATCAGCAACTCGCTCATCGTGAAGGTAGCAAAGTGCTTCAACACCCATTCTCTCTAATGCACCCTTGCGAATACCTGAAGTAGCCATAGTTACATCTGTAATGATCTGTTTGATTTTGCCCGACTCAAATTCATGATAAAGTTTTTCAACAGCTTGGTCGTCTATCTTGAGGATGTTTTCCATGTCGAAATCCGCTGTTGTGTGAATTGCATGAAGTAAAGCCCATTTTTTGTCTAAAGCTATTTCGGAATTTTTAAGTTCGCTTTCAATAGTCTTGAAGCTTTTAATCATGATGCTTTGTCCTATTCCAACACTATCGTCTGCTTCTTCACGATAATAACCACGAGGCGTAATGATGTGATTTTCGAATTTGTATGATTGAGAGTTACCAATAATGACGATGGTAAACATATCAATTTGTTCAATATCAAAATCTTCTAGCGTAGTAATGACGATTTCTTGTTCGTCACGTCCTGCTTGACGTACATATCCTACAGGAGTTTTAGGATCTCTTTCTGTAAGGAATATTTCCAACAAGCGGTTCAACTGCCAGTAACGTCCTTTACTTTTTGGGTTGTAAATTGCGGTAACAAAATCGGCAGAAGCAGCAGCAAAAATACGCTTCTCGATTGTTTTCCACGGAGTCATTAAGTCCGACATCGATATGATGCAGAAGTCGTGACCAATAGGAGCACCTAGAAGAGAAGCTGCTTTTTGGAATGCACTGATTCCTGGAAGAACTTCTACAATGATGTCGCTTTTACGTTCGTCTTTCATTTCAAAAACGAGTGGAGCCATACCATAAATACCGGCATCTCCCGAGCTAATAACGCAAACAGTTTTACCTTCTTCGGCATAATTGAAAGCCTCTTCAGCGCGTTCTTTTTCTTTGCGCATTCCTGTATCAATACATACAGCATCTTTTTTAACGATGTCTGTAATGAATTGGAAGTAGTATTTATAACCTACAATAACATCTGCTTCTTTGATTGCGTTTAATACGGCAGGAGTTGTGTCTAGTAATGAACCAGGTCCAATTCCTGCTACAATTATTTTTCCGATTGACATATTTCTTTGTTTAGTTTCTTTTTCTTTCTAAATTTTCGCTTTAGGTACTTGATACTAAGAACAAGTCCTGTCCCACAAATTGTGATACATCCCAAAGATAGTGTCCAAATGGATATTGTCCAAAGAATAGGTCTTTCCATTAGGAATTGAAAATGTAGATAGTGGAATCCTTTAAATAGCCACTTTCTAGCTTTTCTGTTTTTATCGATATGGGTTATTTTACTGCCATCAGTAGCAATGTAATATCTGTTCTTATCAGGTGTGTCAACAGTTACTTTATAGGCAGGTAGTGGCAAACTTCTTGTCCAAGGTAGATAATATTCCTCGTATTCGTTTATTATATTCGCTTCAAACGAAACGCTATCTCCATGGATTTTTTTAATTGCTTCACTCAAGACTTCTGGATCGATGACATAGGGAGTTATTTCACTTGTTTGCATTGCATCAATTGAAATAACGCCTTCATCGGTAGTTACTTGGTAATAAGGGTGATTATAAAAATAGTTCCAGCTAATTTCTTTGACATTTGAATGACTTTTAAGAACAGTCCTATAATCCAATTTAAAGTCTTCTAACTGAATTGGATTGCCTTGCATTACTTTGGTATAAGGGTAGCTTTGGTGTGTTTTAACTAACCATTGTGGAGTTTTACGCAATGCCATCATACCACTAATTGCCCAAGTAAGTAGGAAAATTCCGAATACTAAGCCAATAATATTGTGTAGTTTATACACCTTCTTTTTGTATGGACTGCTAAAGGTTTTCGTTCTTTTATAGCGTACTATATATGCACGTATTCCTAATACTAGTCCTGTTATACAGGCTATTAAACAAAGCGTCGCTAATGTGGTTAATGTATCAATCCAAAGTTCAGTGTTTTGTCGAAGAGCTGGAATGTAAAGTTTGTGAGGAATAGACCCCACATAACCCCAAACACGTTCACTTTTGGTTGTGAATTGTTGAATTTCTCCGTTCCTAGAAGAAATATAGAGTTGATGTTGTTCTGCATCATCGAAATGAATCTTATAAATAGGAAGTTCGTCAACATATTTGTTATACATAATCCAAATATCTCGCTTCTCTAACGTGTCTATTTTAAGAATAGGTCCATTGCTCCATTTTCGTGCAATATGATTTAATTCATTTACATCTATTGATTTAGGAAATTGACTAGGGTCAGTTGCTACAATTTTAGATAGTTGTTTTTTATCTTTAATGGTAAAAACAGCTTCTTGATTTTGTTGGTTTAGTGTTAGTTTAGAAATTCCATTAGGAATTGGTAAACTATCAATAGGAAGGATGGCTTGCGAAATGTTATCAGCCAATTTGTTTTTTAGTGATTTATCTACATCAGGGAATGGATGGTATATCAAAACCAAGCCTGTTATAAACCACATTAGGAATAGTAAACAAGTTACTACTCCTAATATTCTATGTGTTGCGTAAAAAATCTTTTTTATCATAATAATGAGTTCATTACTCCATTACCTCTCCAGTCTTCTCGTAGATTTTCTTTTTAGCTAAAATCTCTCTCTTTTTATGGTCGATTTGGAAGTTAAGTTTCTGAAGGTAGATGTTTTGGATAGCTAGTTTTTCTCCCATACCTTCCATTTTTACTTGAACAGAATAGCCTTCTTTTTCTAAGTCTTCTTTCCAATCTACAGCAATATCATTCTTTGCGTGGTCTCCTGCTACAAACATGAAAGGCACTAAAACTACGTTTTTATTACCAATCGTTTGAAGTTGGTTCAAAGCATTGTCAAATGAAGGATATCCTTCGATAGTCCCTACCACAAAATTAGGATGTCCTTTTGCTTTAAGCATGTAATCAAGCATGGCATATTGGGCAGTTGTTGGATCGTATGTTCCGTGTCCTACCAATAAATATGTTTTATCAGCTTCCGTATTTTCGGTGATAATCTCAATTACATTTTCATAATCTTCAGGACTGTATAATAATGGAGTTCCTACACGAATATCTTTGAAATTAGATGATAAATTGGCTACGTTTTTCACCAATGATTCCATTTCAACACCATTAATAATAGTAGTTGGTTGAATCAAAATGTGCGTATAACCTTTCTTAGCCAATTGATTAAGAAGTTGTTCAGGATTTTCCTTTTTTATCCCTCGGTCATTCAGACGTTTAATAATGATT
>JASLDF010000217.1 GCA_030151635.1 Bacteroides sp.
AATCATAAACAAATCTTATTTCTAGGGATACTTTGAAGAAACTATATACGTTTCGCCACTCCATTCGCGTTGCAATACGCCTGATACTCAAAGAACAAAATTCGTCAAAATTACGCAGCAAATATGTGTAACTACTCCTCATTTTCAAACCTCTCTACAACATTTTCAAACGAGCATTCTATTTCATAGGGACAAGGGCTTATCTTCTTTCAAAGAGAACTCTGTCTTCTTTCAAAGAGAACAGGCACCTCATTGGGTGTATTTTGTGGCGAGATAAATGAAAAAGTTTGCAAGTAACAACATCAGGAAACAACGACTTCGAATAAAAGAGATAACAATGCATCAGTAGTAGAGAAATAAAAGAAGATGGAATGAAACATTCTATCTGACTTGAAACAAAGCAAATAACTTAAAAACATCCTATAAAAAAAAGCCGTACAAATTACTTTGTACGGCTTTAAAATAGAATCTTAATTGAAGAATGTGTTTAGGTTATATCTGTAATTACAAATCTGGACAACGCACATGGTCAACCCATTTAACGCCATTTCTACCTGCAAATTTTGCAGCATATCCATTTCCTGTAATATCTGTTACCGTATTCCCATCAACAGTGTTGGTATCGTTATTGAATCTCCAATATGCAACAAGCCCTTCTGTTGTTGGATCAATCCAGCAAACATTATTCTTTAATTCGGCAGGGGTACGAGCAGTAGCCCAAACTCTTACTTCACTAATATATCCTTCCAAGGACCTATCATCCGAAGCAGACTGACCGATATAGAAAGAAGCATTTTTATCTTGTCCATAGGCTGAAGTTATATCAATGCCATTTGGACGAGCATCTGCAACTTCACCTTCAAATTCACCATTTAGATAAATTGAAGTTATCCCTGTTTCGCCGTTATGTACGCAAGCAATATGCACCCATTCGTCGGCAGGAAGAACAGTTTTACCAGTGATACCACTGCCACCTCCAACTTGAATTTTCCAACCGTCATCTTTACCTCCAGCAGTTCTCAAACACAAGTTTTCTTCCAATCCCATGATTGAATAACACCATTTATAACTGAAGTTTCTAAATCTTACCCTAGCCTCATAAGTTACACTTTTTAAAGATTTAGTATTGTACTTAGATTCTGGTCTAAAGTCAACCTTAAAATAGGTGCCCCTACTTTGAAGATTTGATGCTTGTGTAATAATAATCTGATTTACTACAATATACAACGTTTTAGACCCTTCAATAATTGACAAAGAGCTATCATCAACATTCTCAATAGTTACAGGTAACACATAAGTTACACCTTCTTCCAAACCATCTCTAGAGATTATTTCTAATTTAAGTGGAGAAATACTGGCATGTTTACCTTTCTTTATTACCAAATCTGTATTCGATAATTGGTAGCATTTTTCAGGAAGTAGCGTATAATTCTTGTGAAATTCTTTATTAAAATAGTCTACTAAACTGGGGTTGCTTTTCATTTTTACAACCACATCTTGACTCACTGTACAAGAAGCTTTTACATGAACACCAATGGCAGATGGCAAATCATCTACTGTCAATGTTGCTGTTGGGTTATCTCCATCGGCACCCGCAACAAATACTCCTTCATAAAACTTTTGACTCTTCTGACATCCTATTAGGCCAAAGAAGAGAATCAAGAGATATAAGCTTTTATTTTTCATTATTATTATCAATTAGAGTTTCTTTTTTATTCATCCACATAATTGCATTACGTGTGAATTTGTAATTTTCAGGTTTAGAGTAATAGTCGGTCTCCATGTGATATGTTCCACAGCCCCCTTTACGTTCCACTAATTCACCATTATACATCGGTTTAAATCTTGCCATTCCTTCCAAAGAGCGAACCGTTTCTCCATTTCTCATTCGATGCTCTACGCCACCGTTTAAATATTTACCTCCTTCAAAAGTTTCTGTAAATATGTATTGTTCTGGTTTCCAACCTACTTGAGCACCTCGGTCAAAACGACCTTGTAAATCCTGATATGAACGAGAATCATAAGACTGGACAATTCCATAATTAAAGTATTCGGCAAGTCCTTCATTTAAATGATGTGGAACTCCGTCAATAATCAAAAGATTGCGTGTTCCTGATTTAGGACCGACGTGTTTACCCAACGCTTTAACGAATATTTCCATGTTGTTTTTATAGTCTGGCCACATGTAAGATGGGCCAACAAGTGGACCATTAAAAGGTACTCCAACATGCTCTGCATATCCTGGTTCATAATCTAAGTCTATTCCTTGATAGCCATAATAATTCATGGTGTCTATAAGAGCTTCTGCGTAAGCTTCAATCCCCTCTTGGTTCACTTCATTTTCCGATACCATGAAGTTTTCAGGAATCTTATGAGCAAAAATCGTAAAAGTTACTCGTGTACCTTTTAGTTCTTGTACTTTTCTTAAATCGTCTCTAAGATTTTTATCAAAACCAGGACTCTTACTCCAAATAGACACAATATCAACACTATCTGGTATACTTTCCAGATATCTAATCATTTCGGGTGAGTTAGCAGACCAACCACCAAACCATCCAAAAAAGACTTCATGATCATCACGCTCTTTATACGCCCTTAGGTTCGCATAATAAGCATCAGATTTTTTATCAGGTTTTACAATGTCTAATGCCTCTACATCCGTATTACAAGCTGATGCCATTATGATTACACCAAGTAATATTGAATACAAATAATATATTTTTTTCATGATAATTTATTTAATAATTTACTTAGCATCCCACCACAAATTAGTAGCTCCAGTATCATCTCCATTAAGTAATTTCGAAGCTTTTAAAACTTCTTCTTTATTACCTAGATATTCCGATTCGGGGAATGGAAGTCTTCTAACTTGTTTTTCCGAGCTAATTACACCATTACTCATGTTATCCATAATTGGATAAAGTTGAGGATAACCAGTTCTTCTAAATTCACTCCAAGCTTCTTGACCTGCAGGATAAATTGCAATCCATTTCTGCGTAATGATACGTTCTAACTTTTCTTCTTTTGTTGCACCTTCATTCCATTTAATTACAATACTCGATTTTGCTGATGCTTTACCATTACCATTAACACCAACATAATCTACTGGCTTACTGGTATTGTCGGCGATGTATTTTTCTGCCATGCTAGAGTTTAATCCCGAGCGTTCAAAAGATTTACGTATCCCCTCGGCGTACAGGTTTTCCGTGGTTCCATTCATATTCCATCCAATCATAGCACCTTCTGCTCGTAAGAAATACACCTCCGAAGCAGACATCCATGTAAATGGAGTATCTCTGTAAATATTTGGTTTTGATAAGTTTTTATTTTTCTTAAAAGCATCACCATTTTTATATCCATTTCTTAACCCTCTAAACTCATCACGTGCATTTCTTTGGAAATACACATCACGTCTAGGATCATTATATCCATTCAGGTACGTATCCATTGTTGCCCCCATGACCTCATCATCATAAGCATCCCAAATACTATAAATAGGATTATTATAAACAAATGATAAGTTACTATTGTCCTTAATCATCGCATCTTCACTGCTCAACTCTAAAACACCATACTCGTCCATCATCACAGCTTCTGCAATTTTTTTAGCATCATCAGGAGAAATAAATCGAATTCGCATGGCCAATCTTAACTTCAGAGAATTTGCGAGTTTAATCCAATTCCTAATATTACTGTTATAAATCAAGTCATAATCAATAAGTGCCTTAGAGTTAGGGTTAACAGCATCAAAAGCCTTCATCACATCAATAGCATGATCTAATTCTTTAAAGAATGAAGCATATACAGCCTCTTGTGAATCATAAGGAACTGGAGATTTAAGTCCAAAATCAGTATAAGGAATAGGACCATAAATATCTGTGGCTCTATGCATTCCCATAACCTTAACAACCTCTCCGACACCAAAAAGGATTGAGGTTGAATCCGTCTTCTGTCTTAAAATATTCCACGGCGACATTAGGTCTACAAAAGCCAACCTAAATGGAGTATCTAACCAATGCCCTGGAAAAGAATATGTTGTGCCATTTGCACCATTCTCCCAGTTGTTAGTACTACCAAAGTAACCTGCATACATGTTTCCAAACAGATCATCCGATCTTTGAAAATCATTCACCACGGGCGATACCACATGGCGTTGCATCGTGGTTAAGTACGAGCCCCAAAGGTTGTCTTTATCCAACTCTTCTTCTAGAATTTTATCGGGATCTTCGTTTAAAGAATCACGCAAGCAACTTGAAGATACCCCAACAAAGAGGATACTTAACAAGACTGCAAACACTTTATATATATTTTTTTTCAGTACCATATTTTGTTTCATTATCATAATGATTCATTTAGAAATTAAGTTTTACGCCGAATCCTAGGTTTCGTAAGCTAGGAGGCATAAAGAAGTCAAAACCTTGGTAGTACGTTCCTGTATTAGCAGTTAATTCTGGATCGAAAGGTGCTTTATTATAGAACATAATAAGATTTCTTCCAGTCAATGAAACTGCTAAGTTGATTTTATTATTAAACCAACTAGATGGTAAATTATAGGTTAAAGACATCTCTCTCAGTCGCACGTTTGTTGCACTATATGTATAATGGGCTAGGAGTCCTGTTTTACCACCAGCAACTACATTATAATACGATTCTGCATTAAACAAACTACCATTTACAACCGCTCCACCATTGTCTCGTGCATCTGCTGTTGCCTTTGATACCCCATATTGATCCATCATGGCTTGTGTTGCAGACACGACCTGTCCACCAACTCTTGCATCAATTAAGAAATCAAGCTCTAGTCCATTCCAAGCAATGCTATTTCTAAAACCTAAGTTGTAGGATGGTGTTGCTTTACCCACTTTTATAAATGTATTAGCATCTGGTTCAACACCGTTATTTACTAATATATTCCCTTGGAAGTCTTGACGTAATTTTGATGCATAAATATCGGACATTGAGCCACCCTCTTTCAAAATCATACGGTATGATTCTGCACCAGCAACTTCAAATTCAGTTGGGGCTTTAACTACCGTATTTGTTTGACGATCTGTGATGTACTCTGGCAATAGCTTCTTGATTTTGTTTCTATTTAATGAATAAATGACATTTGAGTTCCATTCAACAGGACCAAATTTCTCATTAAAACCTAAGCTCAATTCTAGTCCCCAGTTATTTACCTTACCTGCATTTTCATACGAGAATGAATAGCCTGTACTTGGAGGCAGTTTATATCTAAACAATTGGTTGTAGGTATTTGAATTATAATATGTACCAGCAAGTGTAACCATGCCATTAAGGAAACTCATATCCATACCCAATTCAAAAGATTTAGTCATTTCGGGTTTAAGATGAGTCGCTGGTGTGAATGTTCCACTTGTAGCATTCCCATTTTCTAACGGGATACTTGGGTGTGTTAGGTATGGGCTAGGTGGATTTCCTACTTGAGCGTATGATGTTCTAATTTTCCAGAATGACAAGATATCTTTCGACATAGGAATTAAATCGGTCATTACGACAGACAAACCTACAGACGGATAAAACACATATTTTTTACTTGTACCCAGAAGAGTAGAGAAGTAATCTATTCTGCTAGTAGCATCTAAATAAATATAGTTTCTAAAGCTTAGCTCAGCCTTACCATAAAACGATTGAGTTTGAGTGTGCAATTTAGCCCTATTATTGTAGGATTCTGTACTTGCCATATTCGTAGGATGGAAAAAGTTTGGAACTTTTAAAAGCTCACCTCCAAAGCCACTCATTTTGTATTTTTCTTCATAGAAGCTACCACCAACATTGGCAGTCACTCGGAAATCTTCCGAAATCTTCTTATCAATATTGACTAAGAAATCTAAGTAATTAGCTTCATTTAGCTCGGTGTTACTCATCCAATTTCCTTTAGACTTAGCAAAAAGTCCATCTGTAGAAGCGTATAATTTTCTTTCAAAATCGGTATTAGCTCTATCTAAACGTACTCGACCAACTACATTAAGCCAATCGGTTACATTCCACTTTAAGCCACCTGAAATAATATACCTGTTACGTTTCGTGTTGAACATGTTTCGATTTACAATCCAGAACGGGTTTTGCATAGCCAAAGACTGGTTTCCATATGGCCAATATTGAGTTTTAAACTTACGCTCTTCATCGTATCTTTCATACACTGCATATTTATTTATATCATCACTGGGAGGAAATAGATAAATGGGCACCAAAGGGTTGTAGTACATTCCTTGCCCTACTCCATTTTGTGTATTCTGATTGATATAGTTAAAACCAAAATCAAACTCAAGTACATCTTTTATTAGCTCTGCCGAATTTCTGAAAGTGAAATTATAGCGATTATAATTGTTGTTAGGCACGATTCCTTTTGAATTTACAGCACCTAAAGACACATAACTTTGATTCGTTTCATTTCCTGTGGCAACACTAACCGAGTTCATTACATTTTGACCCGTTTGAAAGAAATCCATAGGATCGTAAGAAGAGCGTTTATCTAACTTATACCCCCAACTTTTAAACTCACCCTCTTTTCTTCCGTATCTATTTTGAAATTCGGGTGTTACAAAAGGATTTGAAAAACTTGTACTATTTGAATATGACACTCTTGTTTTACCAACAGAACCTTTCTTAGTAGTAATTAAAATAACACCGTTTGCACCTCTATTACCATATAATGCAGCGGCTGATGCACCTGTTAAAACCGACATGCTTTCAATATCATCTGGATTGATATTTGAAATACCATCACTATCTGAAACACTGGTAGCTTCATAGTAATTATCCGATTGTTTTGTACGTAGACCTGGCATTGGTATACCATCTAACACATATAGTGCATTATTATCTCCAAATAAAGATTTTGTTCCTCGCATTACCACACGAGTTGATCCACCAACACCTGTGGAGCTTTGGTTAATCGTAACCCCAGCAACTTTACCAGCTAAGCTGTTTACGAAATTGGCATCTTTAACCTTCGTTATTCCTGCAGCTTTAATCTCTTGTACATTATAACTTAAAGATTTAACTTCACGCTTAATACCCAATGCAGTTACAACAACTTCATCAAGTGTCTTACTATCCTCTTCTAGGACAATATTTAAATTCTTAGATGATGTTATTTTCGCTTTCTTATTTACATAACCAATGTAACGGAATTCAAGTGTCGATTGCATAGGAACTTCAATTGTAAATTCGCCATTAAAATCGGTTATTGTACCTGCTGTAGAATTGGCAACCACCACATTCACGCCAATTAAAGGTTCACCGTTGGTGTCTTTAACAACTCCTTTTACCTTAACCTCTTTTGCTGCTGCGATATTAACTTTTGTAAGCATAATTTGGTTATCTACAATTTGGTAGCCCACATTCATGCCGTTCAGTATCTGTTGCAACACCGATTCAATATCTCCATTAATATTATCGACCGATACGACTTTATTGGTGTTGACCTCGTTGTTTTTGAATAAAAAGACATATTTACTTTGCTTTTCAATGCGTTCAAAAACATCTTCGATCTTGACGTTTGTCATTTTTTCTGCTGGTTTGCTTTGCGCATTTACTTGACCCACAGCCAGACTCGAAATAAAGAAGCATAGCATCGCACTTTTTTTTATATTCGCTCTGACATCAAAGAACGAACTGAATTTAAAGTTGTGCTTCTTCTTTAAAGAATTACAGTTTTTCATATTTTTGTATTTAACTAATGTTTATTCTACATAAACTTTGGATAACTAGATGACTTTGGTTTTCGAGAACTCAAAAGCATCTTACAATTTGAGGAGGATTGGTGACTTACATTCACTGATCCTCTTTTTGTTTTATTTGTTTGAAAGTGCTACATAGGCATTAATAAATTTTAAAGGATTAATATAAAGTTATGTTGATTTCTTTATTGATTGAATTTGGATGGTCAACCGCCTCCCATGTCATGTTTACAGTGAGGGACAAGTAGTCTAAAATTTGTTCAAGAGATTCTACTTTAAAGGTGGCACGAATAGCCGATTTCTCATCAACCTGCCCTATCACATTGATCTGCGCATTGAAGCGGCGTTCCAAGCGTTTTACCAATTCTAAAAATGGCGTATTGCGGAATACGAGTTGACCAGATTGCCAACCTAACTTGTCTTCTACATCCACTTCCTTGATTTCCATAGTACCTGTTTCTCCGTTGAAGCGCACCGATTCTCCGGGCAACACTTTCGCTTGTAATTTCGATGCACTGTCTAGCAAGTCTAGCTTACCTTCAACCAATGTGGTTTCTACATAACCATCGTTTTTATAGGCATTGACGTTAAATTGTGTACCATATACATAGGTGCTCACACCATAAGTTGTGTGAACATAAAATGGATTTTCTCTATCGGCAGTGACCGTGAAATAGCCTTCGCCATCGAGCGATATTTCTCGTTTTTTATCTGTAAAATGCGTTGGATAAGTTAATCGGCTACCCGAGTTTAGGCAGACCATCGATTTGTCGGGAAGCTCGTAGCTAAGAATTGCACCATGAGGAACAAACACCTCTACCATGCGCACCTCTTCTTTCTTTCCGAAGAACTGCCAATAAGTAAGCAGGAAGGTGGTCATCAGCAGAGGAAGAGCTAAAACGGCTGCAAACTTTTGGATATTCCCCACCCAATTGCGACGTTTCGTCTCCTTAATTTTCTCGTGCACCACTTGGTATTCGATATTCGTATCAATCGATTCAATAAAATCGATATCGTCTACCAATTTAAATGCTTTATCTAAATTGGCAACATGGTGGGCAAATTCAGCATCTTGGCGTTTTAAAGCCTCGATGAGAAGAAGGTCGGCAGCAGAGCAAGTGCCTGCACATATTTTTTTAACAAGTTCCGATTTTTCATCGGCACTAGCCTTGGTGTTGTTTTTCATATATTCGATTAGATACTATTTCTAGCGGTTCTAATCGTAATACAACTATAAATATAGAAAGTGCCACACGAATCACGAAATTTAATACCATACTTGTTTTCATTCATAAGATCCGATTCAAATTAATATGAATCAGCCTAATTAAAAGGAATTAATTAATTGTATCAAAATATGGAGGACTCAACTTCTAGAAATAACTACAGCATTACCTTTATATAAGGAAAGAAAGCACTTATAGCCATTAATGGAGACATTGTTCTTTACAACCAAATAGAAGAACAAATTGAAAGCATATAAGCTTAAGTACTAAAGAAGCTGATTCGAAGGAACATTGCAATGCAATTATGAGCCCATGAACGTAGCCTAGATGTTCCACGCCTTATCTTGAAGAACATTGAAATACGAAACTCAAAAGACT
>JASLDF010000027.1 GCA_030151635.1 Bacteroides sp.
AAGGAGCTATGTATGAATACATAGCTCCTTCCAATAATTCCTTAGAATAAATTACTTATTTTTTTACATTTGAATATTTAGCATTCAGTCCTGCTACGATTTCATTTGTAATATCAAGATTTTTATCAGCATATAATAAATTACTATTACCTGTATTACTGATAATCATATTGAATCCTTTTTCTTTATTATATTCCTCAATAAAAGAATTAATCGCATCATTTATTTCCAGACCATTTTTTTGATATTCTGCATCAAGCTCTTGCATCAATGAGTTTTGCAATGCTTTTACGTCTTGATCTTTCTTTTGG
Organism: Bacteroides sp.; assembly: GCA_030151635.1. Classification (GTDB taxonomy): domain Bacteria; phylum Bacteroidota; class Bacteroidia; order Bacteroidales; family Bacteroidaceae; genus Bacteroides_E. Next base: position 312 of record JASLDF010000027.1, read on the forward strand.
ATACGTTTTTGTTCTTGTTCAGCACGTTCACGGCTTAAGAAAACATTGTTGTCAATTTTTCGTTGGAAATCTCTGTAATCATTTTCCAAATCTCTAAGTTTTTGATTAATGGTAAGCGACATATCTTCTTGTTTCTTCATCATCGCCTCGTTCATGTCATTCCAATAATTATATTTCATCAATAAGGAATCCATTTCAACATAAGCAATTTTATAAGAGAATGCCCCATCAGCATTAATTACGGCTGTGTTTTGTGTGTTCGTATTAGTTGCACTTCCTTCGCCTTTGCATTGCGTAAATAGTGCAACAGTTGTAAAAGCGAAAAAGGTCACTTTTAAAAGGTAACTAAATTTAAGTTTCATGTTAAATATTTTAAATCAAAAATATGGTTTTATCGTGTATTATTAAGTGCTTGCGCCTATTAATCTAAATCTTTCTCTTGAGAAGCAACAAACTCATCGTACTTATTAGTAGCACGAGAATTACGGTCTTGAGACTGTGCACAGCCAACACCACACTGCTTCATCTTAGGGTTTCCACTCACATGTGTATTTGGAAACTTACCATTTTTAAGTAGCAACATTTTTAAACCCAAGAAAGCCAGGCAAAGTGCTAAAATAAACGCTGCAATAAGTATTGTTTTGAACATTTCTTTAATTTTTGTGTATTATACAAATATAAGACTTTGTAAAGTATGCAATACATATTAGGTGCAAAAAATTCAAAAATAGCATACTCAAACAACCTATTTAACCATAATTAGTAAACTAGGTTGTAAGTTTTCACTATATTAGAACAACGAAATTAAATTAAAAATATAAATATGAATATTACAGAATTAAAACCTGCAAAACTATTTCATTATTTCAATGAAATCTGCCAAGTACCTCGTCCATCTAAAAAAGAAGGTAAAATATTGGCATTCCTAATCGACTTCGCTAAGAAAAACAACTTAAGATATAAGCAAGATAAAATTGGTAACATTGTTATTTATAAAGACGCAACACCAGGATACGAAAACTGCGAAACTACAATTCTACAATCGCATGTAGATATGGTTTGCGAAAAGAACAATGATACTGTCCATGATTTTGATAAAGATCCAATCGTAACTATCGTTGAGGGTGATTGGTTAAAAGCTAAAGGCACAACTTTAGGTGCTGACAATGGTATTGGTGTAGCTACAGAATTAGCTGTACTTGCAGATAATACTCTTGAACATGGTCCTATTGAGTGTCTTTTTACTGTTGATGAAGAAACAGGTTTAACTGGTGCTTTCAATCTTAGTGACGACCTTCTATCTGGATCAATACTTATCAACTTAGATTCTGAAGATGAAGGTGAGTTATACATTGGTTGCTCTGGTGGTATTGATTCTGTAGCAGAATTTAAATACAACTTGGTAGATGTTCCTCAAGATTACTTCTTCTTCAAAGTTGACTTCAAAGGTTTAACTGGTGGACACTCGGGTGGTGATATTCATCTAGGACTAGGTAATGCAAACAAAATATTAACTCGTTTCCTTCACCTAATCAATACAAAATATGATCTATACGTAACTTCAATTCACGGAGGTAACTTGCGTAATGCAATTGCCAGAGAAGCACATGCTGTTTGTGCAATCCCTGCACAATTCAAACACGACGTACGTGTAGATTTAAATGTATTTACTCAAGAAATCGAAGATGAATTAGGCGTTATTGAACCAAATATGAACTTTGTTCTTGAGTCTGAAGTTGCACAAGCTAAAGCAATTGACAAAGATACAATCAACAGATTAATCAAAACTTTATATGCAGTTCCTCATGGAGTGCACGCTATGAGCCAAGACATTCCTGGACTTGTTGAAACATCAACAAACCTTGCATCTATCAAAATGAAAGAAGGAAATATCATTCGTGTCGAAACAAGCCAAAGAAGTTCAATTCTTTCTGCAAGAGATGCAATGGCTAATACAGTTCGTGCTGCATTCGAATTAGGAGGTGCTTCAGTTAGTTTCGGCGATGGATACCCAGGTTGGAAACCAAATCCACACTCTGCTATTCTTGAAGCTAGTAAAGCCTCATATGTAAGACTATTTGGTAAACAACCTGAAATTAAAGCAATCCATGCAGGTCTTGAATGCGGTCTATTCTTAGACAAATATCCACACCTTGACATGGTTTCATTTGGACCAACAATGCGTGGAGTTCACTCTCCAGACGAACGTCTTGAAATTCCTACTGTACAAAAATTCTGGGATCACCTAGTTGATGTACTAAAACATATTCCTGCTAAAAAATAAGCAATATTTAGTATAAAGAAACGAGTTAGGCTCTACAGTCTAACTCGTTTTTATTTACCACAACCGAACCTTTATTTGATGAAACTTAACCAACTACTACTGACTTTACTTCTTCTTCTTTCAACAACTAAAATCGTAGCACAAACAACTCAACCCTTCCCTATCCTATTTTGGAACGTTGAGAATCTATTCGACTGTAAACATGATTCACTTAAGAACGATTATGACTTCCTACCCGAATCACTAAAACATTGGACTGAATATCGCTATAAAAACAAACTTAAAAAAATATCCAAAACAATTATAGCCTCATCACAATGGGCTCCACCTGCTATTATTGGTCTATGTGAAATTGAAAATGACACAGTTATTGCACACCTTACCGAAAAGAGCTTATTAAGAAACCTAGGTTACAAATACATCTGTACAGAATCTAAAGATAGTCGAGGTATTGATGTAACTCTTATTTATCAACCCGAACGCTTTAAACTTATAAATTACAAAGCTATTAATGTAGGACGATTACCAAATGGAAGGTTGACAAGAGACATTCTCCATGCCGAAGGAATAACGTTATCGGGTGATACACTAGATATTTACGTTGCCCATTTTCCTTCGAGGTTTGGAGGACAAAGAAAATCGGAACCCAATCGAATGCACGTTGCTGAAGTACTGCGAAAAGAGATTGACAAGATACAATTCTCAAAAAAAGGAACTGCTAAAATAATTGTCATGGGCGACTTTAATGATTACCCACAAAACAGATGTGTGCAAGAGGTTATAAAAGCCGTTGCTCCCCAAAAGCAACACATAAACACCAATCTATATCACCTGCTAGCCAAACCACGTAGAAAGAAAGAATGGGGTACCTACAAATATAAAAATGAATGGGGAGTGCTTGACCATTTTATTGTCAATGGTAATCTTTTAAATAAAGACGCCACATTTTTCACATCAGAAGAACAAACAGAAATACTACGTATTCCTTTTTTGTTAATCAAAGATGAAAAATATGGCGGTTTAAAACCTTTCCGAACATACAATGGCATGCACTATCTAAATGGATATAGTGATCATTTACCAATAATAAGTACATTCACAGAAGTTCTGGACTATTGATTAATTATTTATTTTAAAGTCGTTCAACTTCTTTTTCTCCTTCTTTTTCTGATTTTTTTGCATCACAGGCATCGGAGGCAACCTCATAATCTCTGGAAGCAAATCCTCGTTCTTTGGAATAATAACAGGCTTCTTCACTACTGGTTCTTCCGGTTTAGAAGGTAATACAATTTCTTTAGAAGTTCGATAGATGATTGCTGCCGACTGCGGATTAACCAATAGCTGGCCATATACATAATTAAGTCCTAATAATTGGAATTGCCCATCACGACAAACAGCAATATACCTGCCTTCGGGAATCGTTACACGTGCAGGATTGCGGCTGCTATTTAAAACAACAATAATATCTTCCCACTCGTCACCATTTGCATTCTCCTTCAATCTATAGGCAATTGCCAATGGGTTAGAAGTAGGAATAAATTCAAAGTGCTCTTCCAGTTGTTCTTTGGAAGACATACGAAATGCTGGATGTTCTTTTCTCAACTTAACTAGCCCAGATATATACTCATAGTAAGTCGAATTCAAAGACTTCAAAGACCAATTAATTTGATTCACAGCATCACCTTCACGTAAGGTGTTAGATAATCCATTTTTACTTCTCAGGAACTCATCTCCACCATAGATATCCACAATTCCTTGTGAAGTCAACAAAGTTGTGTAGGCTAATTTGCTTAATCGAACCGCCTCAACATTATTAACAGCATATTTTTTTAAGTAATCATTTAAAATTAACCCTGTGTATGACGATAGTCTATTGACGGCTTGAACTGGCGAGTCGTTAAAGATTACCTCTTCCTTATCCAAATAAGTCTGGTCTAGACCAGAATGACGCACTCCTCCAATTACTGCCATTTTCATAAATTCGACACTCTCATCGTGACGAAGTAAGAATGTTTTCTTTGATAGTGAATCCGGACGCAAATAATTCATAAAATAGATTGACTCACCACTCAAGTTAGCTATAGAGTCTAGTTTACTAACCGACTTATAAGTTGCCAATGAACTGTAATTACCTAAAATTAATGCATTACTATTTATCTTTTTAATGTGATTTGCCAATTTTTCTAAAGTGATAGGGTTGTATAAATCAACTTTATCTAAACAAAAGCCATCAATATGATACTCGGTCATCCAATACTGAAGTGTCTCTTGAATTAATCGGCGCACAAAAGGTCTTTCTGTAGCCAAAAGATATTTATCAATACCAAACTCACGGTATCCTTTACGTTTATCTGCATCTACATAGAAGAAATAACCTGGTACAATTCGTTCAAAATTAGTTTGAAAAGCATTCAACGAAATCACAAAGTCGACATCAAGCATTACCCCAATACCCGCCTCATGCAGCTTAAAAACCATTGTTTTCAATTCTCTTATTCGAGCATAAGGATCTTTGGCATTGGTACTATAACTACCGTCGGGTACAGCATAATTTAAAGTTTCAAATCCCCAATCATACATATCGGCGGAGTGTGCAAATTTCTCATCAATCGCCTGAAAGTCGGCAACGGGCATTAATTTTACGTGCGTTACCCCCAATTCCTTTAAATGTCCCAAAGCAGTTGGCAACTCCTCATAAGTAGCTCCATCGTGACTTAAACCAAGGTATGTGCCGTGAATACTATCAGAAACCCCACTAGTTGCACTTCTAGTAAACTCTCGAATATGCAAAGAATAGATAATTGCATCTGTAGGTTGAGTCAATTTCACAGTTTTATCCTTGCTCCAATTTTCAGGATTTGTTTCATCCCAATTTATAATCGCAGCACGCTTACCATTCACACCAACCGCATGTGCCATTAAACCTGGAGTATCTCCACGCCATATATCATCGTACTTTAAATTAAAAGCATAAAAGGAGCCTACCATTGATCTTTTTAAATCGACTGACCAAACTCCTGTAGAAGAATTTTGTTCCATAGGAATCATCTCATTTGCATGACCTACTTCACCATCATCATAGATTAACAGCTTTACCTCATCGGCTTCTGGAGCCCAAATAGAAAAAAGAGTCGTGTTGGGTGTAATGATTAGTTCTTTATAATTTGAAGGAGGCATTGGATATCCCGAATAGATATCTTCTTCATCAAAAATACCTCCGTTCCAGATTCTAACTAAGAAAACCAGCCCTAACACAGCCAATAGTGTTATGGCTGTCTTTATTTTGCGTGGCGTTATGAGCCTTCTCCTTCGTCGTCTTCTCATCGAACTATCTTCTTGGGGTTTTTTGCTACATAATCTTTCCAGCTAGAGTATCCTTTAGAAATTTCAGGACGCCCCATTTGTAGGTAATGACAATACGCTGCTGCCAATCCATCTGTAGCATCTAAAAAAGTTGGCATATCTGCTTGATTAATGTGTAGAATACGTTGCAACATACTAGCAACTTGCTCTTTAGAAGCCGCACCCGACCCCGTTATGGCCATTTTTATTTTCAATGGTGCATACTCAGTAATAGGAATATCACGACTCAATGCTACTGCCATTGCAATACCTTGAGCACGTCCCAATTTAAGCATTGATTGCACATTCTTTCCAAAAAAAGGAGCTTCAATCGCCACTTCATCAGGTAAGAAACTATCAATCAATCCATAAACACGTTCATGAATATGTTTTAAACGCAGATAATGAGTTGTAATTTTACGCAAATCAATCACACCCATGGCATCCATAGTTGCCTTGGTTCCATTAATTCGAAGAACGCCATAGCCCATAATTGTGGTACCAGGGTCAATGCCTAAAATAATCTTCTCGGATACAGGTTTAATCATTATATAACGCGCATCAATGTTTCAAAGAACATGACTTTTTCATCAAATATCTTTTTAATTTCATTTGCTTCAAAATCGCCTTGTTTAATGTGCCAACGATGTAAAAGCGTTGAGTTTTCAACCTCCCATTGTAACGTGTATGATACGTCACCCTCTTGTTGATGAGAAAGAATTTTACAAATTCTTGGATTCTTCATAGTTCCCTCCTCCAGCACAGCAGGAATATGAACCTCTTTTAACCAAATAATAAAATTTTGCTCTAATGCTTCCTCGAAGTGATAGCTTGTATTATATATTAACATAATTGTATTCTTTATATTGATGTTTGAACCTACAAAAATAGCAATTATTTAATAGATAGTCCTTATAGTGCCGTTATAATTACATAAAGGGCACTTCACATTTTATAAAATAACGATTTTACGACAAAACATTTTAATTTCTATTGCCATCAAGTTCTTAATAATGCCTATTTTTGTGAAGCAAAATAATACAAATAACAAGAAACTAAGATAATGCCCCTTACTAACTTAAACTTTCTATCAGTCGAATTTATTGTCATATATGCCATTCTGGGCATCTGTTTTTTTATCCAATTGATATTTTACTTTGGATACTACATTCGATTGGCCAAAAAAACAAAATCACGAGGGACAGAAGAGTCAAACTACCCACCATTATCGGTAATCATTTGCTCCGAAAATCAACTTTATGCGCTGCAACGTAATTTACCCAAAATATTGGATTTAGATTATCCTAACTTCGAAGTCATTGTGGTAGATATGAATTCTGAAGATGAATCGGCAACCTACCTCGAATATATGGCTACACAACACAAGCATCTCTATTGCAGCTACACAACACAAGATGCCCGCATCATTAGCCGTAGAAAACTAGCCCAAACTATTGGTATTAAAGCGAGTAAAAATGAATGGCTTGTTTTTACAGAACCCGATTGCGAACCAACCTCTAATAAATGGTTAAAAGAGATTGCGGATAAAATAGATGCACAAACACAAATTATCCTAGGGTATAGTAAATACGATAGCGATAAAAACAGTTTAAATAGACTCATTGCATACGATAATATCTTAACTTCAATGCGTTATTTAGGCTTTGCAATGGCAAAAGCCACCTACACAGGACATGGGAAAAACATGGCTTACAAGAAAGAGCTGTTTTTCGCTAAGAAAGCTTATTCCAATCAACTGAATCTACAGAGAGGAGAAGATGAACTATTCATCAATACCAATGCAACAAAATTAAACACCAAGGTAGTTACCACACCAGAATCGGTAATAGCGATGGATACTCTTGAAACCAAGAAACAATGGCTTATCAAGAAATTAACACACCTTACCTCTGTTTCAAGATTTACAGGAACTAAACATTACTGGAATGGGCTAGACTCTATAACCCGAATGACACTTCACTTACTAGGTATTATAGTTGCTATCTTGGCACTTCTTTCACAGCAATGGATTATTGGGAGTTCTATTTTGGGAGTTGTGACTACGCATTGGCTCATTCAAGTTTTTGTTACTAATTTGGCATCAAAACGAATGGGCGATAAGCACCGCTTCATCTTCTGTATTTTATACTATAATTACCTTATCCCTTTCTACACTTTTATTTTAAAATTTAAATTACCTAAACGTAGAAAAGGTGATATTTTAAAATATTAACCCTTTTATTTATTCAACCTAGATATCTTATATTACTCATAACGCATCGAAGTAGCTGGATTTATTTTAGAAATGATAAACGATGGCCCTAACAACATTACGACAGAGATGGACATAACCGACACATTCAACAGAATAACCCACCACAGACTCACAGAAATAGGTACTTGGTCAATATAATAAACTACGGGGTCTAACTTCAAGACTCCAAACTGATGCTGGATAAAACAAAGTGAAAGTCCAATAACATTCCCTATTATCAATCCTTTAGCAATTAAGAAGGATGCCAAATAGATAAATATTTTACGGATAGAACCATTAGTAGCACCTAAACCTTTTAATAAACCAATCATTTGTGTTCGCTCTAAAATTATAATAAGCAAACCGGAAATGATAGTGAACCCAGAAATAGCCATCATCAAAATCAGAATAACCCAGATATTCATATCCAATAGTTCCAACCAACCAAATAGAGCAGCATTCAACTGTTCAACATTCAAAACAATATAAGGCTCACCATAAATATCTTCTCGACCAGAATACAATTCAGATAAATCGTAGGTAGTATCTTCTAGCGTAGAAAAGTCATTTACCTTAATTTCTAATCCACTGGACTGATCTTCATTCCATTTATTTAAACGATTTAACAAATGCAAATCGGTAATTAAATATAACTTATCAAATTCATAATAATTTGTTTGATATATACCAACTACAGATAAACGTCGTGCTTTAATTCCTTTATTTTCGGCAAAATAGGTATAAATTCGATCATCTAATTTAATGTCTAACAAATCGCACATTGTTTGTGAAATAATTACTTCGTTTGTTGAAACCGAGTCATTAAATTCTGGCAATCTTCCTGCAACTAAAGCTTGTTTATAAAAAGAAGTATCGTAATCTTGACCTACTCCTTTTAATAGAATACCCTCAAATGCATCATCAGTTTTAATCATACCTACCTTCGAAGAGAAACGTTGTACATGAGCCACATTGTCATGTTGATAGATAGAATCTATAAGTTCGCTAGATGTGCGAATGGGATGAGATTCATAACTAGACACAGCATTATAGTTCGTAACTATTACATCCGAACTAAATCCTGATATTTTACCTTTAATGTTACTTTTAAACCCAATTACAATCGCCAAGGTTAAAAGCATTACAACGAGTCCAATTGCGATTCCAGCAATGGCAATAATGACAGCAGGTTTCGAAATTCTTCGTTCTCCACTTTTCGACTTATATAATCTTTTAGCTAGTTGAAATTCAAACAAAATAGGGCAATGATTCGTTAAACATGTAGCAAACTTAATTGACATTCATTAGGCTACAAAGCTACTTAAAAAATAAAAGGAATCATTAAGTTTTTATTAATTATAATTAACGTGCGAATCTCTATTTAATGTGCTTTTTTCGCTTATTTCGTTTAGTTAACTAGAATAAAACAGTATGAATATCAATCTAGTATCATATACTTCAACCCTAGATAAGTTAAATCAAGATTATCAAGTACACCAGACTTTACTCAATGAGCTTGAACTTATATATACCATTAATTATTTCACGCACGCTGAATTAGAGCACGTGCCTACAGATACCTTTACACTCATATTTGTCGCCACAGGAGGAGTTGAACACCTTATTGTCAAAGATATAGAAAAACTACCCCGACCAATTATATTACTTACCGATGGATTGCAAAACTCTTTACCTGCAGCTCTGGAAGTATCAACATGGATGCGACAGCGTGGTATTAAAAATGAAATTTTACATGGGGATATTGGGTATTTAAAAAGAAGAATTGATGCACTGTCAAGAAATTATACCGCACAGCTAAAAATTAAAGAAGAACGTATTGGCGTTATAGGAACACCTTCGCCATGGCTATTGTCAAGTGGTGTAGATTACTACTTGGTGAAACAGCGCTGGGGACTCAATTTTAACCAAATTCCTTTGGCCCGTGTTTATGATTACTTCAAACAAGTATCGGATAAAGATGTACTTGAGGAAGTTAATTACTTAAAACAAAATGCCCTTGGATGTAAAGGATGTAGCGATAAAGCCATTCACAATTCAATGCGATTTTACAAGGCTGTGCGTCGAGTATGCGACGAAGAACAGTTTACTTCCATTACTATCAATTGTTATAAAGCTTTAGAAGATATTGGCGTTACGGGCTGTCTTGCTAACTCGCTTTTAAATGACCAAGGTATCCTCACTGGGTGCGAGGGCGACTTACAGTCCCTTTTCACTTTAGTTATGCTCCGTACGTTAACAGGAGAAACAGGTTTTATGTGTAATCCGAACAAGATTGACATAAACCAAAATAAATTGGTATTAGGCCATTGTAGCATCGGGACTAACCAAGTTCGCGACTACATTATACGAGATCATTTTGCAACTCAAAACTCTGTTGCAATTCAAGGCCTATTACCTTTAGGGGAGTCAACATTGGTTAAATGTGGTGGAGAATGTCTTGATGAATATTTTGTATCTTCTGGGTCTATTCTAGAAAATACAAATTTAGAAAAAACGAGTAGAACTGAAGTCCTATTTAAACAAGATGAACCTGTTTCCTATTTCTTAAAAAAACCATTGGGAAATCATCATATTTTAATTCGAGGAGATTACCAAGCGACCATTGAAAGTTTCATGGAAAACTACTCCTGTAAAAGAGTACAATAGGAAGCTAATAACAAATTTATCCCATCCTCCTAGAAGGGCTTAAAACAAGGATTTATTTCCTTACTAAGAAGACAGAGTTCTCTTTGAAAGAGAACTCTGTCTTCTTAGTAAGGAAACTCACGTATCACTGGGTGAAATATTTACAAGATAAACTCACAAGTCAAATTAGATCATAAAAAGAACCCAGCTTATACAATTAATTGTATAAGCTGGGTTTATATTTTCATGTAAGAATAGATTTAATTACTCTTCAATTTCACTTAACTCTAGCCACCTCATTGATTTTTCATCAATTAAGTCTGCTATTTCTGGTAATCGTTTAGACTTTTCGGTTAACTCTTCAACCGACAGCGTTCCACTGCATAAATCAGCTTCAAGCAACGATTTTTCCTCTTCAAGCTTTTCAATCTCTCCTTCAAGATTTTCATACTCTCTTTTTTCGTTGTAGCTCATTTTCCGTTTATCATTTAAACGTACACGAGAGTCTTTCTTATCGTCCAGCTGTTTCTGTTTTTCTTTTTCAATCTTCTTTTCTTCTTCCTCTTTAAACTCTTTCCAGTCACGGTATTGAGTATAGTTCCCAGGAAAATCACGAATATCTCCACTTCCATTGAAAACCATTAAATGATCTACTACTTTATCCATAAAGTACCTATCGTGAGAAATAACGATTACACAACCTTTAAAGTTCTGAAGGTAATCTTCCAAGACATTTAAAGTCACAATATCAAGGTCATTCGTAGGCTCATCTAATACCAGAAAGTTCGGATTCTGCATTAGAATGGTACACAAATACAACCTGCGACGCTCACCACCACTTAACTTATATACATAACTATGTTGAGTTTCTGGTGTGAACAAAAAGTGTTGTAGAAATTGTGAAGCAGATAATTGCTTACCATTACCCAAGTCAATAACTTCGGCAATTTCACGAACCACATCAATGACCTTCATCTGCTCATCAAAGTCTAAACCATCTTGTGAATAGTATCCAAATTTAACAGTTTCACCAATATCGACAGTTCCTTTATCAGGAGCAACCTCGCCCATTAGTATTTTAATGAAAGTCGATTTACCAGTTCCATTATTTCCAACAATACCCATTTTTTCATAGCGTGAAAAAATGTATGAGAAGTCGTCAAGAATAACTAAATCATCAAAGTTTTTAAAAAGATGATCGGCTTCAAATATTTTAGACCCTATGTAAGATGCCCCTACATTCAATTGAACATTACTATCATCTAATCTTCTTTTAGCTACCTTTTCTAAATCATAAAAGGCATCTTCTCGATATTTGGCTTTGTGTCCACGAGCTTGAGGCATTCTTCGCATCCACTCTAATTCCGTCTTATACAAATTATTTGCCTTGGCAATTTCAGAACTTGCTGCATCCATTCGCTCTTGACGTTTCTCAAGATAATAGCTGTAGTTCCCCTTGTAACTATACATTTGTTGGTTATCTATCTCCATAATTTCAGAGCAAACTCGATCCAAGAAATAACGATCGTGGGTAACCATCAAAAGACTGATGTTAGAACGCTTTAAGAATTCTTCCAACCACTCGGTCATATCCAAGTCTAAATGGTTAGTAGGTTCATCAAGAATAAGTAAATCAGGTTCCGTAATCAATGTGTTTGCCAAAGCAACACGCTTTAATTGCCCGCCCGAAAGTTCCTTTATTTTCTGGCTAAAATTAGTAATCTTTAGTTGCGATAGAATTTGTTTAGCACGTTGTTCGTACTCCCACGCATTCTCCATATCCATTCGAAGCAATAATTTATCCAAACCTGGATTTCCTTCGGTTTGAATACAAACTTCATATTCTTTAATCAATTCCACGACCTCGTTTCCATGATGAAAACAAGCTTCAATTACCGACAAGTTTTCTGGATAACTAGGGTCTTGCTCTAAATAACCAACACGTAAATCTCTTCTAAAAACAATTCTTCCATCGTCGTATCCTTCACGACCAGCAATAATGTTTAATAGTGTCGATTTACCTGTACCGTTTTTAGCAATAAGCCCTACACGATCTCCTTGGTCAATCCCCATGGATAGTTTATCGAATAAGACCAGGTCTCCAAACGATTTTGTTAAATTTTCTATTTGTAAATAACTTGCCATAATTTTTTTTTATAACGGTGTGCTCTTATTTAGAGCTTATGCTTTCCAAAACTTCTTGATAACTTTGAGTAATGGTAAACTCTTCACCAGCTTTTACTTTACTCCATACTAATTTCATCGGATCGATTGTTACATTAGTAGGACCATAAACTAAGACAGGATCTTCACGGTTTCCATCAACCAATGTAAACCATTCCAAACCTTCAACCTCATTAATCAAAATAACAGTTAGTGCAATACCAACAGCTTGCCACTGTTCTCTTTTTTTCTTACCAATTAAATCGTCAGCTTTCAATTTATCTAGATTCGAGATATCTTCTTCAATTCCTTGAAAATCTACCGCCAATTTTTCTTTTACAAAGTTGGTTACCCATTCGTAATCATTATTTACACGGTAAATTTCAGAAAGACGAATAGGTATTAGTTCTGCAGGGTACTTTGTGTCCAAGTCACGAACTTCAATACTTTTCAAAATCTCTTCGGCTACTTTATATTCTCCTTTTTCATTGGTGGTAAACGTACACTCAAAGAACATTTCATCCAATGCATACATCCATTGATAAGATGTAAACCTTTCCTCATTCTCTTCAAATGTATTACTAGAGAAATAAGCTTTCCCTATAGGAAAAGAAACAAGTCTAAAGTCTTTGTTACTTTTCAATTCTTCTGCAAGAATTTCTTCACCATAGAATTTAGTATATCCTCGCTCTGCAGAAATTCTAAAGTTACCTTCCCAGTTTTCAGGATTGTAAAATAAGAATGAACCTTCTCCATCTTCAAATTCAAACCACTCTTTAGGGTATCGCATCGAGAACCAAGCTTGTGGCGAGATAAATTTCTTCGTTTCTTTCATATATAGGGAGCTTTTATATTTTGTATTTAATAATCTATCTACAAAAATAACATAGTATTGGTGTATATACAAAGCGAAGTCGTTAAATCTAAACAAGAGATTTACTTATTTTAGTCTCCTCTGATTTTATTTCAATTTATTTTATTTACGTAGTTGGCTTATTATCAAACAATAGATCAATTTTCTAAAAAAAGATTCAAAAAAAGATAGCCTCAGCTATTGCAGAATTAAAATAATCAACTACCTTTGCAACGCAATCGAGAGAGATTCGCACAACAAAAACGGTGTGTTAGTTCAGCTGGTTAGAATGCCTGCCTGTCACGCAGGAGGTCACGGGTTCGAGTCCCGTACATACCGCAAAAGCTTCGGAGTTTATTCTTCGGAGCTTTTTTGTTTTTAGATTTTATCATATCAAATGTAAAATGGTTGAATTACAGAATTATCAATAATGCTTTTGATTCTAGCTTACTGTTGCTATAAGATCTATTAGTAAAAATAATTCTTATTCCTCCCCTCTCTTTAAGATACCTATTGAAACACATATATACAAAACCTATCTCAAATCGCTTACGCTTATCAAGCGTAAGCCTTGTAAAATATTTAAAACTTATAAGTTGTGTTGAAAGTCACAACTCATCACAACTCATCACAACTCATCACAACTAACCATATATACCTAGATATCAGCCCATAGTATAAAAATTAGTAAGTATTAATATTTTTTTATAAACATTATTTACTTTATATTTGTGTCAATTTATTTTACATTCAAAACAATAACTTATAAATGGATTGAAAGACAAATAGTATAATTGACACTAAATATTCAAACTATAAATCCATTCAATATAAAATTAAACTAAAACTTATTTATTAACCATTTTTTGAGTCTTTCAGCTATTTACTTAAACTTTTAAACAACTATGCGAATGACAATTTCTAGAATATTATCAGCATTTCTGATAGTATTATTAAGCACAAGCTGTGCGAATGACTTACACATTACAATGCCACAAGGACCTAAAGGGGAAGATGGCAAAGATGGTAAAAATCTTTATGAAATTTGGAAAGAAATTCCTGGTAATGAAAAAGGATCAATTGACGATTTCTTTGCTACACTAAAAGGTGAAAAAGGAGATTCAGGAAAGACTGGACTGTCGTCTTACGAAGTATGGAAAAAAGTAATAGAGGAACAAAAAAACTCTTCTAAAATCGTAATTCGTAATGATAAAGGTCAAAAATGGCTTGCAGATAAAGACGGAGATCAATTGGCAGATTACCTAAGATGGCTAAAAGGTAAAGATGGTCTTAGTGTTTATGAGTATTGGAAAGAAAAAAACCCAAATGGCACTGATTCAGAGTTTGAAGAATGGCTTCAAGGAAAAGATGGGCAAGATGGTTCAAGTGGAGAAGACTCTTTAAGTGCCTACGAAATTTGGAAAAAAGTTACAGGAAACCCTGATGCTACTGAAGAAGACTTCTTAAACTGGCTAAAAGGATCAAGTGGTCTTGACGGTACGAATGGTAAAAGTATTTATGAAATTTGGAAAGAGAAAAATCCGAATGGTACCGAGTCTGAATTCGAAGAGTGGGTAAATGGTACTGATGGCACCAATGGCACTAATGGTACTAATGGTAAATCTGCTTTCGAAATTTGGAAAGAATTAATAGGTAAACCCGATTCTACATATCAAGACTATTTAGACTGGATGAGAGGTGATAATGGTCAAAGTGCGTATCATGTATGGAAAGAGGCTGTAAATAATCCTAAAATTAAAGTTTACAATAACGATGGTACAGAATATGATATAAACTTAGGAGACAGTCGTGAGGCATACTTAAATTGGGTTCGAGGGAAAAATGGTACTAATGGTACTAATGGAAGCAGCGCACACGACTTATGGATTCAATTAATAGACAAAGGTCTACTTAAAGATAAGAATGGTAATGTATATACCAAAGATATGGGTATTACCACTACTGATTTCATGTCATGGCTAAAAGGTAATGATGGT
>JASLDF010000070.1 GCA_030151635.1 Bacteroides sp.
ATTGTATTGACTTTGATTGTCTAAGTTAGAATTGGCATCCTATTGTAACACCAAATTGTGCAGGAGCACCTTTTTGCATAAAACCACTACCCATTGATTCAAAATAGAAAGTCGCATAATCTTTTCCTAATAAGTTTTTAGCCCAAAAATCAATATGTCCTCTGCCTTTAATGAAACTAAGTCTGGTATTAACAGTAGAGTAAAACTTCTGGCTAACATCATTGCTTTCTGTCCAATAGATTCTACCTGCTCCAATGTAGTCGGCATTAAATGTAATTCGGTCAACGATTTGATTATTAGCTAACTTGAAGTTTAAGTCAAAACCAGTATTCAGTGTATGTTTAGGAACAAATGGAACATATTTGCCTTTATAATTAATGGTTTCTAGTGTGCCATTATTTTTTTTATTGGTTTCATATTTAGTAAAAGTAGCATAAGTATACCCATATGCAGCTCTAAGACCTAAGTTCTTGTTGACTTTATAATACAGGTTAGCTTCGGCCCCATAACTTCTACTCTTACCAGCATTTACCGTAGTTCTACCCAAGCCACTCTTGGCAAACTTCGCAATTTGTTGGTCTTTTGTATCCATACAGAATATTGCAAAATCGGCAGTTAGTTGATCATCGAATAGATTCAAGTGACTACCAAGTTCATAATTCCACGTGTATTCTGGTTTGTACACAGTTGTAGCTTCAATGTCTAATTGTTCGCCTTGATCTAATCTGCCCAAGAGCATATCTTTAATGTTTTGAGGCATTCTATCACCTGCAAACTCCATCGAAGAAATCAATACAGCTTTTTCCATGCCTTTTTTCATCTCGTCTTGAATTAAATCCGAGAACATTTGGATATTATAGCCGCCCGATCGATAACCTTTGCTAGCTGTAATATAGATAGAGTTCTTTTTGTCGAAATCGTATTGAATAGCGAAACGGGGCAATAAATCAATGTGGCTTTTTTTAAGATTGCCATTTAAATCGGGATGATCAGAATGTTCGTAGATTTTAGAAATTGGACGAGGTCCCATTCCGGTGATATCCATTTGAAAATCGTAATCTATTAAACTATTAGAACGGTATTTAAGTTTGTTTGCCTCGTAATTAAAACGTAAACCAGCTGTTGCAGATAAGCCTTTAAAGAATAAATCATGAATTGTTGATTGGTGGTATGCAGCAGCACCATATACTGGTGTGTTGTAGGTTCCGTCAATTAACAATTCATCGGATTTAAGGTTGATTTGGCCATCAAATTTTGTATTAGGTGGAAATCCTGGAATTCTACCTAACATTTGCTCCATCATCTTCATTCCTTGTTGGGCACCCATAGTTGACATTTGGTTTAGCATATTGATACCATCTTCATGAAACCAAACGGGACCATCGGTACGTAAACCTTGAGCAAAGCCAAACAGACCAGTAGTCCACTCCCAACGTCTATTTGGTTTTGATTTAAGCATAATCTCTTCGCTAATTGTATTTAGGTTTTGATTTTGCATAATTGTAAAAATATCTGCAGGCGAGAAGTCTTGATCAATGTACATTCTATCACTCAAGTGTTGATAGCCAGTAATTGCCGATATGTCAAAATTATCAGCTTGATATTCTATATTAAGTCCCGTATTGTACATGCCACGTCTATATGAACCTAGCATACTCATTGCAGGGTCTTGGTAGATTTGTGATTTTTTGTCGTAGCGACCATAAGCATAACCACCTTCGTCAGTATACTCATAGCTCATATTTAAATCTAATTTTAAATTAGATGATGGAATAAACACGCCACGGAATTTACCACCTACAGTATTTCCTTTGTCAATTTTCTTGTCCAGATTAACATCTTTGAAGAAACCGCCCGTGTGATTGTAGAATACACCCGTAGAAAATGCGAAGTTATTAGAAACTCGGTGATAGTGTGTTACAGATGCTTTGTAGCTGTTGTAATTATCCATACCTAGCTTTAAATCAGTTCCTTGATAATTAAAAGGTGATTTGCTATATACTTTAACCAAGCCACCCATTGTGTTACGTCCGTACAGCGTACTTTGTGGACCTCTAAGGATATCAATTCGCTCTACATTCGAAAAATCAAAATCAAATGCGGACTTGTCTATATAAGGTACATTATCTACATATAATCCTACAGATGGAGTATTAATTCTAGATCCAATACCACGTATATATATAGCAGATGTTAGTTTTGAACCGTAATCAGGAATAAAGATATTAGGTACTGTTCCAGTTAGGTCTTTAATAGAATTAATCTGCATCGTTTCCATTTGTTTATGAGAAATGATTGATACAGAAGAAGGTAATTCTCTTAAGTTACGGCTCTCTTTTGGAGTAGCAACTACAACGATTTCATTGATGTTGAAATGTTGTAATGTGTCTTTGGGAATTTCGTTCTTGTTGTCATCAGCAAAAAGAGAAGTTGTAAGCCCAAAGGCTAGAAAAATCAGGAAGTATATTTTTGTTCTAATCATGTTTTATAAATTTACAACACAAAGTAACAGCTTTATGCATTCAATATCAATCCTAATATGTTATGATTTTTTACTGAAAACTTCCGGTAAATTGCGTTTTCAAGCCTTATATGTAAAAAACGAGGCCTTATGATGAAGAAAAGCCTCGTTTAGTTTAATACTCAATAAAGAGATATTCTATTTAATGTCCTTTGGTTTTCGGTTTACGAGATGCTCTAAAATAAGTACAAACACTACGCCCATAACGAATCCATTACCTAAAATAGGTCGGATTAAAGCAGGAATAGATTCTTTAACTTCCTCGGGTAAAAAAGAGATAAGAAGTGCAATCATTAAAGGTACACCGATAACAATGCCGTCGTTAAAATCCTTAACCAATTTATCAAATGAAATAGTTTGAAGTGCTGCGGCTAATTGAGACCCCATAAGGTAGAACATGATGCCACCCATTACTAGGTGGGGAAGTCCTTCAAATAATGAAATCATACTAGGAAGGAATGCACATGCTACCATTAACACCCCAGCAGGCAGTAAAGCATATCGAGATGCACAACCTGTTGCATTTATTAATCCAAGGCTCATAGAATAGTCAACAGGTCCCATAACGCCCATTAATCCACTGGATGCATTTAATAGGCCTGTAATGCCAACACCTCTGTCATTTCTTTGAGCCATATTATCTGCTTTTAGAACTTGCCCAACAGATTGGATGGATCCTATTTCATTAATTAATAAAGCAATATAGCAAAATACAAAGGAAAGGATAACGCCAAAATTAAATTCAAATGGGAAATTCAAAAATGGAGTGGTTATTTCCCCTTGTTCTGTGTGCATAATATTTTCAGGAAATCCAAAATTGGCAAAGTAAACCAATGAACCCACAACGAGTCCGAGGATAACAACAGTCGAGTTCCATACTCCTTTTAGTAACCGATTTGCAATGGTCATGATTAAAACCATAGTTAGTGCAAAAAGCAAAGAGAACAAAGGACTGTCGTTACTAAAGATGAGGTTTAAAATAACGGGTGCTAAAGTAAAGGCGATAAGAGCCATAATCACAACCACAATTCTGGGGGTAAAGACAGCTTGAAGCAGATGTAGTAATCTACTAACATACATAATAAATATAAATAGCCCCCCAATAAAAACAGCTGTGTATATTTCACCAATGCTATTTGAACCTGAAGCCACAATACCAATTAATAACACTGTGGCAGGTCCCATAACAATTGGAAGACGGTGTCCAAAAAGTAGTTGTATAATTAGCCCACCCCCCACAACAGCCAATAATTTTTGGATATAGAATGTTTGGTCTGCACCTGTAAAGCCGTGCACAGTTGATACGATTGCACCCAATATGAGTACCATTGGAATACTCACAATAAACCATTGCAATCCATACATAATAAGGGGGAATGCAGGTAATTTCTCATCTAACTGATATTTAAACTTCATAGAAATAGATTTTAATATTTTTGGATTAAGAAATGAACGATACGTCAAAAGTATTGCTAAACTTCATTATAAAACTAAATTCACCCTTTTAGTCTTTAAAATAATGTATAATTAATGCATAAATGATATAATTTTTCGTTTTCTTTAGTAATTGTATAACAAAGATTAAATTGATGAAGATTAATAAGACCAATGTAGCTAGATTGTTGGATAAAGCAAAAATTTCATATGAACTTATTGCTTATGAAGTTGATGAAGATGATTTAAGTGCTACACATGTTGCAGAAGGTTTGGGAGAAGATCCCAATCAGGTATTTAAAACGTTGGTATTAGTAGGAGATAAAAATGGTCTTTTCGTATGTGTTATACCTGGAGCAGAACAAGTTGATTTGAAATTGGCAGCAAAGGTTTCCGGGAATAAGAAATGTGAAATGTTGCACCTAAAAGATTTGTTAAGCACAGTAGGCTACATACGTGGTGCTTGTTCACCCATTGGAATGAAAAAAGAGTTTCCAACTTTTATTGATGAGCATTGCTTGGAATTTGAATACATATATGTGAGTGCAGGGAAAAGAGGTTTGCAAGTAAAAATAGCTCCGAAGGACTTGGTTGAGTTCTCAAAAGCGAAAACTTGTTTACTTTTTAATAGCGAAACGCTATAAAAACTGTATATTTGTAACTTCGAAAAAATGGAAATTAATTAATACTAATCTATAAAAAATATTTTATGTTTAAAAACCATCCGAAAGGATTACTAGCCGCAGCTTTGGCCAACATGGGGGAACGATTTGGTTTCTACGTGATGATGGCTTTATTGACCTTGTTTTTGACCACTAAGTTTGGTCTAGATGAAACAAGTGCAGGGGTTATTTACTCTACATTTTATCTTTTAATTTACGTACTAGCTCTTGTTGGTGGTATCATTGCAGATAAAACGAAAAAGTATAAAGCAACCATCATGAGTGGTATCATTTTGATGGCACTGGGTTATGCAATTATTGCTATTCCTACTGAAACACCCGTTCCAGATAACAAACAAATGTTGTTATTAGGATTTTCATGTTTTGGTTTATTCGTTATTGCGTTTGGTAATGGACTTTTCAAAGGTAACCTTCAAGCATTGGTAGGTCAAATGTATGACGATAAAAAATATGCTCCTTACCGTGATGCAGGTTTCAATATCTTCTACATGTTTATTAATATTGGTTCAATTTTTGCTCCAGTATTAGCTGTAGGTATTCGTAACTGGTGGGTTTCTACTAATGGTTTTGCATACGAATCTTCTTTGCCTGATTTATGTCATGCTTTCTTAAAAGGTACAATTACCCCTGAAGGATCAAGTCGTTTGACAGGCTTTATGGCAGATATGAACTATACTGGTGATGTAACTAGCTTTGTAAATGAGTATCTAAATGTATTTACAACAGGTTTTCACTATGCATTTGCAATTGCAATTGTTGCGATGGCTATCTCAATGATTATCTATTTGGTAAATAAAAATGGTTTCCCTGATCCAGCTCTTAAATCTGCAGGTGATAAAGTGAAAGCCGATGTTCCTCAAATGAGTATTCAAGAGGTTCGTCAACGTGTTTACGCTTTACTTGCTGTTTTCGCTGTTGTTATTTTCTTCTGGTTCTCATTCCACCAAAACGGTTTGACTCTAACATTCTTTGCAAAAGACTATACAGACTTAAGTGCAATTAACATTGATCTTGGATTTACTAAACTTGTTGGTGCAGAATTGTTCCAATCTGTAAACCCATTCTTTGTAGTGTTCTTAACGCCAATTGTTATGGCTGTATTTGCATCTATGCGTGCGAAAGGTAAAGAACCTTCAACACCTAAGAAAATTGCAATTGGTATGGGAATCGCGGCTACTGCTTATGTAGTTATGTCTATTGGTTCTATGGGTCTTCCATTGAAATCTGAAGTAGAAGCTATGGGTGGTTTATCAGATGCTCAACGTGTTACACCATGGTTACTATTTGGTACTTATGCTATTCTTACTCTAGCAGAGTTGTTCATTTCTCCATTGGGTATTTCATTTGTATCAAAAGTTGCTCCTCCACAATACCAAGGTATTATGCAAGGTCTATGGTTATGTGCAACAGGTATTGGTAACCAATTGTTATTTATCGGTGCAATCTTCTACAAGAGCATTCCATTGTCGTACACATGGTTGATTTTCGTAGTTGCTTGTTTAATCTCAATGACAATTATGTTGGGAATGTTAAAATGGTTAGAACGAGTTTCGGGTGAAGCTAAACCAAAAGTAAAAGCTTAATCTCTACATAAACAATATAGAAAAGCGGTACATGTAGTATGTATCGCTTTTTTTATGTAAAATGCAATTGAGAATAGTACTCAATATCTTATCTTTAGAAGAACCTTTCTAAATCATACATAATGAAGAATATAATCCTTTTAATAGTTTTTTGTTTATCCTTATTTTCGGTTGGGTGTTCTTTTGAGAATCACACAACAGCCACTTCTCCTGATGGAAATTTAACCATTCAATTTTTGCTGCGAGAATCTGGTCAGCCTGCCTATTCAATTGATTTTAAGAATGACAAATTGGTAACTATGTCTAATCTTGGAATGGTAGAGGCTAATGGCTTAAATCTTTCGAATAAATTTAAAGTTAAGAGCACCTCTTTGAAAACACATAATAACGACTGGACTTCTATATGGGGGGAAAACAAAAAACACAAGGACCATTACAATGAGTTAATTATAGCTCTTGAAAATGATAGTAAAGTCAAATTAAATTTGTTTTTTAGAGCATATAATGAGGGGGTAGCTTTTCGTTATCAATACTATATTCATTCAAGCGATTCTGTTTTTATAGCTGATGAACTAACCGAGTTTAATTTTTTAGAAAATGCCACAACATGGTCTATACCTGCAAACTTTGAAACCTATGAATTGTTATATCGAACACTTCCTTTGGATGATTTGGATAATGCTAACACACCATTAACTCTTAAGTTTAAAGATAAATGCTATGTTGCTTTGCATGAAGCATCTCTAGAAAACTATCCCGAGATGACTGTCAAAAGTGTTGAGCCTCGTAAATTAATTGCTAATTTAGCTCCGTTGCCAAATGGAATAAAAGCCGAATTAGGAAACTCCTTTAAAACTCCTTGGCGATATTTTCAAATCACAGATAATGCAGCGCAGCTTATAGCCTCGTCTTTAATTTTGAACTTAAACGAACCAAGTGTTCTTCCCGATGCAGCAGAATGGGTGAAACCAATGAAATATGTTGGTGTTTGGTGGGGCATGCACTTAGGAATTGAATCGTGGTATGATGATGGTTTAGGTCGCCATGGTGCAACCACAGAGAAAGCGATTCAGCACATTGATTTTGCTGCGAAAAACAAGATTGAAGGTGTCCTTTTTGAAGGTTGGAATAAAGGATGGGCGACTTGGGGTGTTGGTCAAAATTTTGATTATGTAACTCCTTCTGACGATTTTGATATGGATGCCGTACTTGCTTATGCAAATGAAAAAGGCATTAAGCTCATTGGGCATCATGAAACGGGGGGGAATATACCTCACTATGAATCTGTGCTAGATACAGCACTTCAGTATCTTTCAAGCCGAGGCATTCATGATTTGAAAACAGGCTATGCTGGTGGATTCCCAAATGGTTATTTGCACCATAGTCAGTATGGAGTTCGCCATTATCGTAAAGTTGTAGAGGCTGCAGCCAAGCAGAAAATAACTATTAATGCACATGAGCCTATTAAGGACACAGGTTTACGTCGCACTTATCCAAACACAATGAGTAGAGAAGGGGCAAGGGGAATGGAGTGGAATGCTTGGAGTAGTGGAAATCCACCAGAGCATCATGTCATTCTAGCTTTCACGCGTTTACTGGCAGGTCCGATGGATTATACACCTGGTACGTTTGATATTCTC
The DNA here is from genome assembly GCA_030151635.1 of Bacteroides sp. Taxonomy (GTDB): domain Bacteria; phylum Bacteroidota; class Bacteroidia; order Bacteroidales; family Bacteroidaceae; genus Bacteroides_E. The sequence goes on from JASLDF010000070.1 coordinate 7,862, forward strand.
TTTAAGAATACGAAAGATCTTCCTGAACGTAAAAAGTGGAATGATCAAGATCAAGGAAATAGCCGTGTTAATACAACTTTGGCAAAACAAATTGCTCTTTGGGTAATTTTGTACTCTCCGGTGCAGATGGCATCCGATTTACCTTCAAACTACGAAGGGCACCCTGCATTTCAATTCTTCCGAGATTTTGACGCAGATATTGATCAAACTTACCCAATAGCTGGAGAGCCAGGAGAGTTTGTTACTCTAGCTCGTAGAGCTAAAGATAAATTTTATTTAGGTGCAATATCTAATCAATTAGCACGTAACTTAACCGTTCCATTAACTTTCTTAAATCCTGATATTGTTTACGATGCAGTGATTTATGCAGATGGTGAAGATGCTAATTGGGAGACAAATCCGCAATCGTATCAAATTTTTGAACGAGAAGTAACATCAAATGATGTACTTTTGTTGAAATTAGCAAATGGTGGAGGTTCTGCTGTAACCTTTATTCCTAAAAAGTAAAATACATAATTATTAATAATCAGATATGAAATCTAAAATTTTAGCAATGGCAGCAGCTATGAGTTTAGCAGCATGTGGAACTTCGAGTACGGAGCCAACACAGCCAACAGACTTAATTGGTAAGTCTACAATTAAGGTTGAAGGAAGAAAATTGACACCAGAGACACTGTGGTCAATGGGTAGAATGGGAGCAGTGAGTGTATCAGAAACTGGTAAAATAGTTTATACTGTAACTTACTATAGTGTTCCTCAAGATAAAGGAAACAGTGAAGTATTTGTAATGGATGCTGATGGTAGCAATAATACACAAATCACTTTTACTCCTTTTAGTGAAACAAGTCCTGTATGGATTAAGAATGGTACTAAAATAGCATTTGTATCAGCAGAATCGGGTTCTCACCAACTATGGGAAATGAATCCTGATGGTTCTGGTCGT
>JASLDF010000085.1 GCA_030151635.1 Bacteroides sp.
TCATAGGCGTCAATAAGATTATTTTGGTTGATATCACCTTTGCTTATATATCCTTCAAAGTCGGCATCGCCTAATCTTAATCCTGTGTAGTTTGTATACGATGTTAAATCATTCTCGTTGATTAGCCAGTCGTGATTAATATCTCCAGGAATATAACTTTCTGTATTTGGAACTTTAAATATGTATAATTCTCTTCCCGATCCATAGTTACCAACAGCCTCTGTTGCTATAATTTTAATGTAGCGAGCTGTAGGTTGATCCTTGAAAGTGACTATTTTTACATCCCCTGTTCTTGTCCAATTAAAATCTTCAACCTTAGTCCAATTCTTTTTATCCGCGCTATAATAGATAGAGCCTTTAACTAATGTACCGTTTCCAGCATCCTCACGTGGAAGGTAATGTAGTTTGTCCAACTGATTGATTGTCTTTAAATCAACTGTAATCGTTGCTGGAATACCAGACTGTCCCCATTTCGTATGCCAATTACTTGATTCGTCGAAGTCGAATAGTTTGTTGATTCTTGAACCACCTTGATCTTCAACGTCAATTGTAGCTTCTACACCTTGAATTGCGAATTCTAGAGGATTAGATTTTGTGCTAGCCTTAAAAGTGTTCCAATCTGATGTGTACTCTTTATTTACACTTCTAATATTAAACGTATAGTTTGTTTCAGGTATGAGGTTTTCAAACAACAACTCCGTTTCTTTGATTGTAGTATAAATCAATCCGTTGAAACTGATTTCGTAGAAGTCTGCATTATCAACACTTTCCCAGCTTGGTTTTAGGGTGTACGCATGGCTGTTGTTTTCCGAAACTCCTGCTATAGGTGCCTTGATACTTCCAGTTGATTTTCGGAAGTTATTAACAGGATTGAATTCAAAGGAGTCAATTTGAACTTGAATAGGATTTTGTCTTGTATCGATAGATTCAATATGAATTATTAACTGAGGATTCTTCTCAATTGCAATCTTTTCAAATTCGGAACCTTGTGTAGAAAAGCGATTTAAATTTGGTTTTTCGTTATAGAAGTAGCTGTTTTTAATCTGGTTTAATTCATCAAGTGTAAAGACTTCCGTTAGTTTGATTTTCTGTTTGCCTATTTTTGCCTTTACTGCTTTAGGCTTGTGAGTTGTGTTGACTCTTATCTCTGTCGATTTGATAGGTTCAAAGCCGTTAAAAGCCCCTAGTGAAGGATGAATGGTAATGACAGCTTCTTGTTTTTTACTGATAAAACTCTCAATGTTCGTAGTACTAAATTCACCTTTCAAATATGAAGTAGATACACCATCATCATCATAAGTAGTAAAAGAACTATATTCTGATGGATATATTTCATAAATACGGTGGTGCTTATTGATTTCTAATAAATTATTGTTTGGGTTTGTTAATGGAATAATTGCTCCCAATTTAACAAATACAGGGAGCTTCCAGATTGGTGCATTAAAGTTATTGACAATGCAATCGCCGTCAAATAATTCTCCGGAATAGTAATCAATCCACTTGCCCTTTGGTAAATAGATGCCATTTCTAACATCATTTCCTTTATCATCTATTTTAGTTTCTTGATAGATTGGAGCTACAAGGAAATAAGGTCCATACATAAATTGGTATTCTGTAGCCTTCCCTAGGGTATATTGGTTAGCTTCTTCAATAAACATAGCACGAATCATTGGCTTCCCTGCTACAGACTCGTGTGCTACGCTATATGCATACGGTAAAAGCTCAGACTTAAATTTTAAATAGTTTCTATTGATTGATGTTGCTGGTTCTCCCAGAGCATGGGGGTATTTTTCGTTAGATCCCCACCCATCCATATTTAATTGCATTGGAGTGAAGGTTTTCCATTGGAAGTCACGGGTGTTGATTACTGGGTTTTTACCACCAAAGATGCCATCCATATCTGATGTGATATTGGGTTGACCTGAAAGCCCCGAACCAATGTATGTAGGAATATGGAAGCGAATATATTCCCAGTTACCTCCAGATTGGTCTCCCGACCAGATGGTTGCATAGCGTTGTGTGCCAGCCCAACCATCAAGAGAAATAATGAATGGACGACTATCATCGCCGTAATAGGTCATAATTTGCGCTACATCGGTAATTCCATTTAGACCAAAAGAATAACCAGCACCTACCCAGGCTACGTCTGTTTTCAATACACGTACTCCCGCATCTCGGACCTCTTTCACAATATCTCGTTGCAATAAAGGGCTGATACCTTGTTTGGGATGAAGATCTGATTGAGTCCATAAACCGATTTCAACACCATTCTTATGTGCATAGTTTGTTAACCTTTTAAGGTTGGCAATGTTACCATCTAGAGTTTCCGACTGACCATAACCTGCCCCATATCCGTCGTTTGGTAATAACCAACCAAATGGCATATCATGCTGCCTATATCTGTCAATTACAGCTCTAGCCGAGAATTGATAATTGTCTTTTTCTCCATTTAATGATTCTTTAATGCCTCCGTTATCTTTTTGACTTTCTTTGTAACGTTTACCATCTTCGAATAATATTCCTTTGTCATCTTCTTTCCAGAAATCTCTGTTATAGGCGTTTAAATGCCCCTGATAAAATCCAAATTTAGGAATAAGAACAGGATTTCCCGTCAATTGATAGAAATCGTTTAGTAAAGGCACCATCCCATTATTGATCATAATAAAGAGGTCCAAATAGTCTGTTTGATGTGATAAAGAAACTTTCCCGACCTCTGTGTTACCAAAATCGTATGTCCCTTTTTTAAAGGTATGCCACATTATACCATAACCTTTAGTTGACCAATAGTATGGAGTAGGAGAAGCTACGCCACCATCTGTCCAACTGTTTTGGTTCTCAATGGCAATCTTTTTCCCCTTGTGCGAGAAACGCCCATTTTGAACCCCACCACCAAAGAAGTACTCGTTAGTATCTTCAGCCAAAACTAAAGAAACCGATTTTTCTGTAAAATGGACTGGTGCTACATTTTCCAGCACGTTTTTAGAGTTGTCTTTATTTACTATTGTGAAATGTGAATTTTGTATGTTGAAAGCAATGCAAATTTTATTTGTTTCAATCCAAACTGAGTCTTTAGATTGTGTTACTTGTAAATCCTTTATGCTGATTTTGGGATTATCCACTAGAATTTTAGCTTCTGGGGTAGCTTCTGGATCACGCATGATACTACCTGAGTTGTCTTGAAATAGGCGAACAATGTGGTCTGCATAAAAGTCAAGTGTTAATCGCTGTTCGTTTTGATAGATAACATCAACGGTTGTCTTATTCACTTTTTGAACAGATTGTATTCGATTATTCTCTTTTGCATAACTGAACTTCATTGTTAACAGAGGCAAGAGGATAAGCAATAATAGCTTTTGATGGCTATTACAAATGTGTTTTTTCATACTTTAATAAATGACGTTAGATTAATAAATTAGTTTAGGAATTGAATGTACTGATTTTACTAGAGCTATAATAATTTATATCACATCTTTTTAGCTTCTAGTTGTAAAGCTAAAAAGATGTAAGAATTTAGTTTTCAAAAGTAACTGTCTAATCTTTTTTATAGCTTTGTGATTCAATTATTAGTTAATTTTAAATATGCCATTAAATATACCCAACAATCTTCCGGCTATAGAGCATCTTGAGCGTGAGAATATATTTGTTTTGGATGAGCAAGTCAGCTCCAAACAAGATATTCGACCATTGCGAATTGGTGTGCTTAATTTAATGCCATTAAAAGTAGAAACCGAAACGGACTTAATTCGCTTGTTATCGAATACGCCTCTACAAATAGAGCTAACTCTGGTCAAGATGTCGGGCCACGTGTCTAAGAATACTTCAACAGAGCATATGGACGAGTTTTATTTGGAGTTTAAAGATATCAAGGATAAAAAGTTTGATGGCTTTATAATAACAGGTGCTCCTGTTGAGTTGATGGACTTTGAAGAGGTGTATTATTGGAAAGAGTTAGAAGAAATATTAGATTGGTCTAAATCGAATGTTACATCTGTTTTTCATATATGCTGGGCTGCACAAGCAGGCTTATATCATCATTATGGATTACAGAAGAAAATTCTAGACAAAAAGTTATCGGGTGTATTTGAGCATAAAGTGTTGGTTGAAAGACACCCTTTGTTTAGAGGCTTTGACGATACTTTTTATGTCCCTCACAGTCGAAATACTACTATTTTAGAAGAAGATATTCTTCGTCGAAATGACTTACAACTTTTATCGGTGTCTGATGAAGCTGGTGCTTACCTTATATCTGCTCGTAATGGTAGAGAATTCTATGTCACTGGCCACTCGGAATACACTGCTATGACTCTTAACAATGAGTATAAAAGAGATGTAGCTAAAGGTTTGAATGTCGAACTGCCTAAGAATTATTATAGAAATGATGATGCCAATCAGGCTCCTATAGTGCGTTGGAAAGCTCATGCCAATTTGTTGTTTTCAAATTGGCTTAATTATTTCGTATACCAAGAAACCCCATTCAATGTGGAGGAAATAAAGTAAATGATGAAAAGAAAAATAGAACTTTTAGTTCCCGCTAAAAATTTAGAATGTGGTCTTGCCGCTATTGACCACGGTGCTGATGCTGTATATATAGGTGCTCCTCAATTTGGAGCCCGTGTTGCAGCTAATAATAGCCTGGAAGATATTGCTCAGTTGGTCCAATATGCCCATCAATTTCAAGCGAAAGTCTACGTGACTGTAAATGTAATCTTGAAAGATGAAGAGTTGAAGCAAACTGAAGAGATGATTTGGGATTTGCATAAAATAGGCGTTGATGCTTTAATTATTCAAGATATGGGAATCCTAGAGATGAATCTTCCCCCTATTGCTTTGCATTCTAGTACTCAAAATGACAACAGAAATGTTTCGAAATCAAAGTTTTTACAAAATGCAGGTTTTAGACAAATTGTTTTGGCACGTGAATTGGCTTTAAATGAAATACGTGAAATTCATGAGGCATGTCCAGAACTATTGTTAGAGGTTTTTGTACATGGAGCTTTATGTGTTAGCTATAGTGGACAATGTTACGTAAGTGAACATTGTACAAACCGAAGTGCAAACAGAGGTTCTTGTTCTCAATTCTGTCGTCTACCTTTCGACTTAAAAGACAGTGATGGAAAAACAATCGTTGCGAAAAAACATTTACTCTCTTTGAAAGACTTAAATCAGAGTGAACGATTAGAAGAGTTATTGGATGCAGGTGCCAGCTCTTTAAAAATAGAAGGACGTTTAAAAGATGTTTCATACGTAAAGAATGTTACAGCCTATTATCGTCAAGCATTAGATAAAATACTAGTACGCAGACCTGAGTATATTCGTGCATCTGCAGGTAAAGAAGAATTCTTCTTTACTCCTCAATTAGATAAAACTTTTAGCCGAGGCTATTCTAATTTTATGCTAGATGGTCGTAAAGATAATATTACCTCTTTCGATACTCCTAAATCTTTAGGTGAGGAGATGGGATATATGAAAGAAGCTTCTAAATACTATTTTATTGTTGCAGGTGTAAAACCTTTCCATAATGGAGATGGTGCTTGTTTTGTTGATGAAACAGGTAAATTGAAAGGGTTTAGAATTAACCGTGTTGAGGGAAATAAATTATTTCCATTAGAAATGCCTAATATTAAACCAAAAACTACGATTTATAGAAATTATGATCACGAGTTTGAAAAGTTATTAGCAAAAACATCTTCTGTTCGCACCATTGGAATAACATTGACACTAAGTGAGGTAGCTAACGGATTTCAGGTTGAGGCTAAAGATGAGTTTAATAATTATGCTTACATACAAGTCGATTTCGCCAAAGAGTTAGCCCGTTCACCACAACTTGAAAACATCGTAAGACAGTTGGGTAAGTTGGGTGGGACAACTTTCTTTGCAAAAGATATTGAGGTTAACCTAACAGATAATTGGTTTATACCATCTTCGTTGCTAGCTAGTATGCGTAGAGATGTTTGTGATGGATTGCTAGAGGAAATTAGGAAGAACTATAAAACAGAAGTCCAAGTTTTTAAACCAACAACTCATGCATTTCCAACTTTAGAACTCACTTATCTAGGTAATGTTATGAATGAAAAAGCAAATCAGTTTTATGCTCGTCATGGTGTAGCTGTATTGGAACCTGCTTTTGAAAAACAACATAAAGAAGATGCTGTCCTGATGTTTTGTAAACACTGTATTCGTTATAGTATGGGGTGGTGTCCAACTTATCAGCACAAAAAATCTCCATACAAGGAGCCTTACTATTTAGTTGCACCTGATGGAGAAAAGTTTAAGTTAGCTTTTGATTGCAAGAACTGCATGATGAAAGTAATGCACGAGGCAAACTAAATTCGATCGGCATCTACATAGCCATTCATAACTGCATATATAGTCAAACCAGAAACAGATTTAATACCCAATTTATCTGTAATGTTTTTACGGTGAGTAATAACAGTGGTTTGACTAATATTCAGTTTGTTAGCTATTTCTTTATTGCTTAATCCTTTGGCTATTTGTGATATAACGTCAATTTCTCGTGGGCTCAAATCATGTACTTTGTGGGCTTCCATTGCTGCAGAATTGGTCGAATAACCCGTTTGGTGTCCATGTTTGTGTAGACTCATTAAATCTTTAATCAATTCTTTTTTAGGCTGATAGACGTTTAGTGTCATCACACCAGATATTTGCATAGGATGATTTTCTGCTGCAAGAATGATTGTGCGTTTCTTCCTAGGAAGGAAAAAAGAGTTGTGCTCAATGTAAATTTGTGGCGAAATAAAATAATGTGCATACATATCTGGAGTATCGTCCATTAAAGCTCCATAATCGTTAAAAATCCGAATAACAGCAAAGGGAATGATATCCTCAAGAACGTTTTGAAGACCCATTGCAGTTAAAATATTACTTTCAACAATAGCTATTTCTGGCTTTGATGCCCCATGCTGTCCATGAGGATGTTGTGCGTGGTTATGCATTTTGTTATTTTATCCAAAAAGATATCTAAAGGCCTGTTCAACTTTTTGAACAGGTACTAATTCGATTTCAAAATTAGCAGTATTTATGCCTTGGAGGTTAAATTTAGGCAAAATAAATCGTTTAAAGCCCAATTTTTCTGCTTCTTTAATTCGTTGTTCAATTCGATTTACTGGTCTAATCTCTCCTGAAAGCCCAACTTCCCCTGCAACACAAATAGTAGAATCAATTGCTACATCCATATTTGATGATAGAATAGCACTGATAACTGCAAGGTCAATGGCAGGGTCATTTACTTTTATTCCTCCCGCAATATTTAAGAATACATCTTTTTGTGCCAGTTTAAAGCCTACTCTTTTTTCTAAAACTGCCAATATCATATTCATTCTTCGTGTATCAAATCCTGTCGCAGAGCGTTGAGGCATTCCATAAACAGCAGAGCTTACAAGTGATTGTATTTCAATTAAGAAAGGTCTAACACCTTCAATAGCAGCTGCGATTGCAATACCGCTCATCCCACTGTGTTCTTGGCTTAATAACATTTCTGAAGGGTTGTGAACCTCTCTTAGCCCATCTTGTCGCATTTCATATATCCCAATTTCAGAAGTACTACCAAATCGGTTCTTAATACTCCTTAGAATTCGATATATGTGTTGTTGGTCTCCTTCAAATTGAATTACGGTATCTACGATGTGCTCCAGTACTTTAGGACCAGCAATGCTACCTTCTTTATTGATGTGTCCAATCAGAATAATAGGGATATGCGATTCCTTGGCCAATCTCAATAAGAGTGCAGAACACTCTCTTACTTGCGATAAACTTCCAGGTGATGATTCATTTGACTCGGTAGCTATGGTTTGTATGGAATCTATGACAATTAGTTCTGGTGCTAAATCTTTAACATAGAGCATAATGTTTTCTAGAGATGTGTCACTGACTATATAGCAGTTTTCAGAAGATTTTTCTAATCGATTTGCTCTTAGTTTTAGTTGGCTAGTACTTTCTTCACCAGATACGTATAGAATTTTTTTGTCTTTGATTTGTAATACCGTTTGTAAGATTAGAGTAGATTTTCCAATACCTGGTTCTCCACCTAATAATACAAGTGAACCAGGCACTAATCCTCCTCCTAAAACTCGATTCAGTTCCTCATCACACATGTCTATTCGTTGCTCTTCGGTAATGTTTACCGAGTTAATAGTAATGGGTGTTTTATTCTTTTTATTATCAGAAAATTCAGGGATAAGATTCGTACTAGATGTTTTAACTATACTCTTTTCTACAAAGGTATTCCATTGTTGGCATCCTGGACATTTACCTATCCATTTAAGTGATTCATGGCCACAATTATTACAAAAAAAAACAGTTTTATTTTTAGCCATAACAAGCTTATATATTTATACTTTGATATAAAGAAACAAAATTAATTGAAATAATAATGTTGTTTTAGTGAACAATATGCCTACAAAATGCATTATATATTACATTCTGGTAGAATAATATCAGATTTTGGTGTATATATTTAACAAATGATTATATTTGTTGCGTGTAAATCCGTGTAACAGGACGGATTAATAAGGTAAAATTCTGAAAAGAATACAGATTACATATTTAAGAAAGACAAATTTACAAAAATTAAACAGGTATGAAAAAAAGTTTTTTAATGGTAGCATTAGCTCTATTTTCAGTTGGTGCTTCTGCCCAAGAAGATGGTGGCAAAAAAGACAAGTATAAAGTTGAAACTAACAAGTTCTGGAACAACTGGTTCCTAGATGCTAGTGGTGGTGTTCAAGTATACTTTGGCGATGCTGACGCAAAACAAAGTTTCGGAAAACGTCTAGCTCCTGCTGTAGATATTTCATTGGGTAAATGGTTTACTCCTGGTATTGGTCTACGTGCTGGTTACATGGGCTTGAAAGCTAAAGGTGCTACAACAGCAGCTAATGGCAATCACAGCACAGGTAAATTAATCAAAGATGGTTACTACAAACAAGAGTGGAATATGATGAACTTACATACAGAAGTAATGTTCAACCTTTCTAACATGTTCTGTGGTTACAACGCTGAGAGAGTTTACTCTTTCATCCCTTACGCAGGTATGTCTTTACTACACTCATATGATAGACCAAGAACTAATGAATTTGGTTTCACTGCTGGTCTTATCAATAAATTTAGACTTTCTCCAGCTTTAGATCTTAACCTAGAATTCCGTGGAACTCTTGTTAAAGATGGTTTTGATTCAGAATTAGGTGGTAAATCTAAAGAAGGTTTAGGTGCTGTAACTCTAGGTCTTACTTACAAATTCAAACAAAGAAACTTCAATAACGTAAAAACTTCTACAGGTATTAGCGAAAGCGAACTACGTAGAGTTCAAAATCAATTACGTGATGCAATGGATTACAACAATCAATTGAAAGACGAAGTTGAAGATCTAAGAAACAGAAAACCAGAAGTTGTTGTTAAAGAAGTTCCTGCTGACGAATCAAGAGTAATCTTCTTCCCAATCGGTAAGAGCCAAATTTCTATCCGCGACATGGTAGCTGTTCGCTTAATTGCTGACGGTATCAAGAAAGCTGATGAAAACACAGTTTACACAATCAAAGGTTATGCTGATAACGCTACAGGTAGTGTTGCATACAACAATAGCTTAAGCTTGAAACGTGCTGAAGCTGTTCGTGATGCACTTATCAAAGAAGGTGTTAAACCTTCAATGTTGAAAGCTGAAGGTATGGGTGGTGTTAAATCTGTATTTGGCAGCGATAATAGATTAAGCCGTGTAGTTGTTATTAAATAACTAACCGAGTAAAATATATTGAAAAGGATGCCCATTAAGGCATCCTTTTTTTATTTCTTAATTTTCAAAAGAGAAATACTATAACGATGAAAGTATTAAAGTTTGGAGGTTCTTCAGTTGGAACTCCCGAGAGTTTAGCTAGGGTAAAAGGAATTGTAGATAGCAATGAGAATACCCCTGTTATTGTTGTCGTTTCTGCCTTAGGTGGTGTTACAGACAAGTTGATAGCAATATCTAATACAGCTTCAAGAGGTTGTAAGAGTTATGAACATGATTTTGTAGAAATGCGAATGCGTCATGATGCAATGGTTGAAACCTTATTTGTAGATAATTCCATTCGCAAGTCTGTTCGTAATGATGTTGCAATGCTCATGGAGGAGTTGGAGAATATATTCAAAGGAATTTATTTAATAAAAGATCTTTCTTCTAGAACACTTGATACAATTTTGAGTTATGGCGAGCGTCTATCATCATTAATTGTTTCTCAATATATTCCAAATTCTACATGGATTGATTCGAGAGAAATAATCAAGACAGAAACCAAATTGGGTAAACATGTACCTGATATGGATTTAACGACGATTAATATTAAGAGAACTTTCCAAACTTTACCGGACGTAACGGTTATGGGTGGTTTTATTTCTTCGGATAGAGATTCCGGCGAGACTACCAACTTGGGACGAGGTGGGTCAGATTATACTGCAGCATTGTTGGCTTCTTCTTTAGGGGCGACTTGTCTTGAAATTTGGACCGATGTAGATGGTTTTATGACAGCAGATCCTCGAGTTATTGACAAGGCATATACAATTGATGAGTTGTCGTATGATGAGGCTACTGAGTTATGTAATTTTGGAGCTAAAGTAATTTATCCACCCACTATTTATCCGGTTTGTCATACCAATATTCCAATTCGTGTCAAAAACACGTTTAATCCTAATGGTGATGGTACAGTTATTACTGCTTTTCCACAAAAACAGTCTAAAAAAGTAATTAAAGGAATTTCCTCCATTGATAATACTAGTTTAATCACTGTACATGGTTTAGGGATGGTTGGTGTAATTGGTGTTAATTACAGAATATTTAAGTCACTAGCAAAACGTGGCATTAGCGTATTCCTTGTTTCTCAGGCTTCTTCAGAAAATAGTACATCTATTGGTGTACGAGGAGAAGACTCTGTTGCTGCTTGTGAGGCTTTAGATTTAGAATTTGCTAAAGAAATAGACTTGGGGCTGATCTCAAAGATGAGGGCGCATGAGGGCTTAGCAACGATTGCCGTTGTTGGTAATAATATGCGTGGTAATCCAGGTGTTGCTGGTAAACTTTTTCAAGCACTTGGTCGAAGTGGTATCAATATTATTGCGTGTGCGCAAGGTGCTTCTGAAATGAACATTTCAGTTGTAGTAGAAGGTAGTCTTCTCAAGAAAGGCTTGAATGTTTTACATGACTCATTCTTTTTGTCGGAGTTCAAAGAGTTAAACATTTTTGTGTGTGGAATTGGTACAGTTGGAGCCAGTTTACTTAGCCAGATAGAACGTCAACAACAAAAATTGATGTCCGAACAACACTTAAAGCTTAATGTTGTTGGAATTGCTAATGGATCAAAACTATTAATTAATAGAGAAGGAATTGCACTCGAGAATTATAAGAGCAAGTTGTTGGAAACGGGTATACCAAGTTCTCCATTGATTTTAAAAGATGAAATTATTCGCTTGAATATGTACAACTCTGTTTTTGTAGATTGTACGGCTAGCAAAGATGTTGCAGCACTTTATTATGATTTTCTAAATCAGAATATTTCCATTGTTGCCGCAAATAAAATAGCAGCCTCATCGGCCTACTCAAATTATTCTAAATTAAAAAAAGAGGCGTTGGAGAAAGACACCAAGTTTCTGTTTGAAACAAATGTAGGAGCAGGTTTACCCATTATTAATACAATTAATGATTTGATTAACAGTGGCGACAAAATTATTAAAATTGAAGCCGTCTTATCGGGTACTTTGAATTATATTTTCAATAAAATAAGCAAAGAAGTTCCGTTAAGTAAGACGATAGGATTAGCACAGAAAGAAGGATATTCCGAGCCCGACCCACGTATTGATTTAAGTGGAACAGATGTGATTCGTAAGTTGGTTATTCTGGCTCGTGAGGCAGGGTATCCTTTGGAGCAAGAGCAGGTCGAAAAGCATTTATTTATACCTACAGATTTATTTAACGGTTCCTTGGATGACTTTTGGAAAAACATACAAGGGTTGGATGCTGAATTTGAAGAAAAGCGTTTAGCCTTAGAGAAGGAGAACAAACGCTGGCGCTTTGTTGCTTCCTACGATCAAGGTGTAGCTTCTGTCCGATTAGAGGCGGTAAGTCAAGATCACCCATTTTATCGTCTTGAAGGGAGTAATAATGCCATTCTTTTGACTACAGATCGTTATCGTGAATATCCGATGATGATTCAAGGCTATGGTGCCGGTGCTGATGTAACTGCAGCAGGAGTCTTTGCTGATGTTATGAGCATTGCTAATATTTAAGTTATTTATATCCCAAAAATGTAGAGCGAGTGGTAAAGTTATTAACTGTTGTCACTCGCTCTTTATACATAATCACTTTCGAACTTAAACTACCTTAGGTAGGAAGGTGTGTCTTCTCCCTGAGAGAACAGAGTTATCTTACTGAGACAGTTCTGTTCTCTTAGGGAGATAAATTAAGGCTGCTTTCCTTCCTTCTAAAGCAGCTTGAAGGAAGGAATACGTAGAAAATAAATGAGCCTAGAAACATGATTGTTCCTAGGCTCATTTTATGTTGATTAATAGATTTCATTTACTTCACACCGTGAGTTATAAATACTAGAAAATCGGAATCTGCAGTAATACCTACTTGTTCGTTACAAACTTCATTTAATGTTCCTTCCCACCATTTTTTGAAAGGACGAATGGGGTATAGCAATCCGAGGCCTCTAAGAATTGTACAACCAAAATTAAAGATGGATAGTTGTTGCCCAACTTTGCCTCGATAGCTAAACGTTTGATGACAAGGTATAAATGTTCCAGTTTCTGTAATCATCTTAACGTTGCACTTGGGCATATATTCCATTAATAGAGCAATATTCCCTATTGTATGATCTTCGCGTTTACCAGTTCCACCTAATATAGTAACATCTTGATATCCTTTTGATACCACAAATTCGATTGCTTTTGTTAAATCATTTGTTTCTTGATCTGAACAAATAATCATAAGATTCGCATATTTAACTTTTAGCTCAGGGCAAATAGAGTCGCCATCACCAATAATGATGTGGGGAATGATTTGGTGGCCTATCAGTTCATTGGCAGCTCCATCGCAACAAACTAAGAAATCAGCGTTTGTAAGTATCTCTTTTGTTTGTTTGCTTTTTGGAAACGTACCGTTTGCTAATACAACAACTTTTTTATTTTGCATCATTCTTCATTAATTTTACCCAGTTTATATATCCAAAAATAGCGATAACTGTGTAAAGCGCATACAATCCTGCAGTAAAATATAATTCTTTATAGATATATAATCCAGCACTAACCACATCAACCAATATCCAAATGAGCCATTGCTCTACATATTTCTTGGTTAACATCCACATCCCTATAATACTAAGTGCAGTTGTAAAACTGTCTAGCACTGGAACATCACTATCTGTATAGGTAATAAGTATCCAAGAGATTAAAGCGAATGCAACAAAAAATATTGCAATAAAAACAAGATAATAGTGCAGTGGAGTTCTGGTAATTGGGAATTTCTTCTCTTCATGTTTATCTTGTTTATATATCCAATATACCCAGCCAATAATGGCAGCGAAGAGGTAATAAATATTAATCCCGAAATCGGCATATAAGCCCGCATTGTAATACACAGCAATATAAATTGCTGGCATTACAATGGCAGTTATCCACAGGTAAATACTCGATTTGTATTCGAAGTATAGATATAGTAACCCAATAAGAGTTCCAATTATTTCTAGTGCATTCATTAGAATAAAATTGTCGCGTGAGCTAAGAAGTTTGTACCTGCCATTGGATAGAAGCGTGGGTCGAATGATAGTTTCTGACCTTGAGTATCAATCGACGTCCTTGCATATCCATTGGTTTCATATTTGGTGTTGAAGATGTTGTAAACACTTGCACCAAGGGTTAACTTCTTTACTCCTTTGAATTTGAAATCGTATGCTAGGTGTAAGTGATTCACTAAGAAAGGATCTAGTGAATTTTCTCTTTCTCCTAAGTTATCTAAATATTGTCTGGTTGTGAATTGAGATTGGAAGTTCAGTGTAAAGTCTTTTATACTGAGATTAATCATGCTATTTCCCATAAATGATGGTGAAAATGAGATTGGCGTTGTTCCGCGGCTCACTTCGTGCTGTGCATAATTTGCATCCGAGAAGTAGGCAACATAATCTTTAATTCTATTTTTACTCCATGTACCACTAACGTTCCAGCTTAACCAATCGGTAATTTGTGTGTTTGCAGAAATCTCGATACCCATTCTGTAGCTGTTGGGTACGTTTTCTGAAATGGCACGACCAATTTGGTTTACCTTCCCATTCAATACTAGCTGGTCTTTATAGTCCATGTAGTATAGATTCACTCCTAAATTAAAACGATCAATTGTGAAATCGTAGCCTAATTCATAATCGAGCATTTTTTCTGATTTTGGTTTTTGATCAAACAATCCATCAGTGAAATCTCCACGTTTAGGCTCTCTTTGTGCAATAGAGAATGAACCATAAAGGCTGTTGTTCTCATTAATTGTCCAAGATAGTCCAGCCTTCGGGTTGAAGAAACTGAATTTCTCATCAAATGACAAATCTTGTAGATGTCCTGGATCTGCAGCCCAATTCCAACGATCACTTACACCTCCTAATTTATATCTGATGTGTCTGTATTGCGCATCTGCATAAAAGTTCAATTGGTTTAGAATTTTATATGACGCTTTTAGATACACATTGGCATCTGTTTTTCGACCGGTATTCGAGTAGTATGGTTGGTCTGGTTCAACATCACCAATAAAGTTCCTAATCCATAAGACTTGACCTGAATGGTGATTCTTATAATAATTCATGGCACCGCCAAGTGTTACATTTAAGTTCTCCTTTTTGTAATCAAGAGACGCAATTGCACCTGTAAA